>CAMCJI010000153.1 GCA_945874805.1 Asaia bogorensis
GTTCATGCCATTCTGAAAAGCCCGACAGATTGGCCCGGTGCCACGAACTGGTGGTCGAAATAGGCCGCAGACTTTCGCAACAAGTCTAATGGACAAAGTTTTTTTGCTTCTTTTTGTTCACAAAAAGAAGACTCTTCCCTCCCCCTAAGGACTTTTGTTCTTCAAAACCCGCCGCAGGTCCGCCTCGATCGGCGCGGTATCCGTCCCGAACTGCCGGCGCAGCACGTCGCGCCAGTCGACGATGTCGGAGATGCCCGCCGGGTTGTCGCGCAGCAGTTCGCGCTTGATGAACGGAAAATCGCGCACCAGCAGTTGCCGCCACAGTTCCGCCGTCGGGTTGAGCGGCCGGCGCGCGACGGTCGCGTAGCGGATGCGCCCGGTCTGGATGCGCCGCACGTTCTGGAACGGATCGACCACCGTGTCGTCGGCCCCGAGCAGCGACACATCGACATCCGATGCCAGTTCTTCGTAGCCCCACAGCGCCTGGCAGCGCAGCCCCGCCCGCACCAGCGCCTGCGTCAGCCCCACCTCATAGCGGGTGACGATCCAGTGCTTCGAGCGCACCGGCCGCAGCTTGTCCCAGAATTCCCGCCACGCCTTGCTGCCCAGCGCCGCCGGCCCCGCCGCCAGGAAGAAGGATTGCAGGTGATACCGCCGCTGCCAGCTTTCCGTGGCGCCCCACACGTCGGCTTTGCTGAAATCCATCCGCGCCAGCACCGGGGCGAGCGGGGTGAACGGGCCATACACGCTGTCATTGGCGATCAGCACGAAGTCCAGCGCGTCCGGCCCCACCGGCACCGCCGCCAGCCCGTCGCGCATCGCCGCGAAGTCGTAGCCGACATTGCGCCGCACGATCACCGTCCGGCACAGCGGCTGCAGCGCCACCAGCGCCGCCGGCTGCAAGGTGCCGGCGTTGGTCACGAAGATCACCTCGCACGCCGCGTCGCGCAGCGCGCGCACGTAATCCAGCACGAAGTCGTTGACCCGGCCGTTGCGGTCGAAATGCACGAACACGGCAAACCGCCGCCCCGGCAGCTTCGCCGGCGCATCCCAGCGGACCACGATCTGATCGCGGCTGTGCACGAAGCCCATCAGGAAGCCGAACAGCGCCTGACCTTCCTTGAGCAGGTAGAGGCCTATATGCCAGAATCGGACGAATTGAGACTTCAACATGCCTCCGATCCTACCGGGCCGCCGGGCGCGCGGCCAGGGTGCATTGCACAATACGCCGCCAGGCGGCACGATCAGCCGCAGCACAGATCGAAGGAACAGGCGGTTGCGAATTTGCGTCTACGGCGCCGGAGCGATCGGCGGCTATCTCGCAGGCTTCCTGGCCCGCTCGGGCGCGGACGTATCGGTCGTCGCCCGCGGCGCCCATCTCGCCGCCATCCGCCGCGAGGGCCTGACGGTCGAAATGCCGGACGAGACCTTCACGGTAAAGGTGAACGCCAGCGACGACCCCGCCGACCTCGGCCAGCAGGACGCGGTGATCGTCACCGTCAAAGCCCCCTCGCTGCCCTCCGTCGCCGCCGGCATCGCCCCCCTCCTCGGCCCGGACACCCCGGTCGCCTTCCTGACCAACGGCGTGCCCTGGTGGTATTTCATGGGCCACGGCGGCCCGCTCGACGGCCACCGCCTGCCCGCGCTCGACCCGGATGACGCGCTGTGGAACGCCGTCGGCCCGGCCCGCACGCTCGGCGGCATCGCCTGGCCCGCCAGCTCCGTCCCCCGCCCCGGCACCATCAAGATGATCGGCGGCGCCACCCGCGGCTGCGTCATCGGCGCGCCCGCCGGCGGCACCACCCCGGGCCTGGAAGCCCTGGCCGAGGCCTACAAGGCCGCCGGCCTGCCGCTCACCGTCGCCCCCGCTGTGCGCAACCTGATCTGGGAGAAGCTCGCCTTCAACCTCTCCGCCGGCCCGATGTGCGTCCTCACCCAGTCCCCCGTCCGCGTCACCCATGAGGAGCCGGCCCTGATCGAGGCCAGCCGCCGCGTGGTCGCCGAAGCCGAGGCGCTGATCGCCGCCATGGGCTGCACCGTGAACATCGACATCGAGAAGATCGTCGCCGGCAACATGGTCCTCGGCCACCGCCCGTCCATCCTGCAGGACCTCGAAGCCGGCCGCCCGATGGAGGTGGACGCGCTCTACACCACCCCCCTGGCCATGGCGAAGATGGTCGGCGTGGAGATGCCCACCCTCGAACTCCTGGTCTCGCTGATCAAGCTGCGCGCCCGCAGCGCCGGCCTCTACAAGGGCTGATGGCCCGGGCGCGCCCCACGCCCCGCCACCCGGTCCGCACCGCCTGGCGGTTCGACCCGCTGCTGGTGCTCGCCTGCGTCTTCACCCTGCTGCTGCGCCTGCAGGCGCCCATGCCCGCCGATGCCCAGCAGCAGGCCGCCGCCTTCTTCGCCAGCGCCATCTGCCACGCCGACGCCGCCACTCCGGGCGACCCCGCCCCCGCGGCGCCGATGGCCGACTGCCAGCTCTGCCCGCTCTGCCACCTCGTCTCCACCCCCGCCTTGCCGGCCACCGCCGCCGCCCTGCCCGCCCCCGTCACCACCCTCGCCACCCGCGCCGGCCTGCCCCCGCCCGCCACCGCCCCGCCCACCCCCAGCCACAGCCGCCCGCCCTCCCGCGCCCCACCCGCCCTCTCCGCCTGACACCTGCCCCGCCGGCACAGCCGTGCCGGTCCTGCCCTGTCATGCTGGAGACATTCCATGTCCAATCCGTCGATTCTCGGCCGCCGCCCCCTGCTGGCGCTCGCCGCAAGCCTTGCCGTCCCCGTCCGCCCCGCTCGCGCGGCCCTGCACGTTACCGACGCGCTGGGCCGCAGCATCACCCTCAAGGGCCCCGCCGAGCGCATCGTCCTCGGCTTCAATTTCGAGGAGTTCACCGCCGTCGCCGGTGTGCCCGGATGGGACCGCGTGGTCGGCCTCTCCCGCGTGCTCTGGGCCAGCTGGCGCCCGCAGGCCTTCAGCCGCTTCATCCGCCCGATCCCCCGCCTCGCCACCCTGCCCGACGTCGGCAACACCGAGGACGGCAATTTCAGCCTCGAAGCCGTCCTCGCGCTGCGCCCCGATCTGGTGATCCTGCCGCAATGGGCCTTCGCCGCCGCCGGGCAGGACGTCTCGAGGCTGGAGTCGCTCGGCATCCCGGTCATGGTGATCGACTACAACGCCCAGATCCCCGAACGCCACGTCGCCAGCACCCGCGCCTTCGGTGCCGTCACCGGCAACAGCGAGCGCGCCGAGGCCCTCGCCGCCCTCTACCTGGCCAAGCTGGCGGACATCCAGAGGCGCGCCGCCGCCGCCGGCACGAAGCCGAAAGTCTACGTCGAGCTCGGCCAGGGCGGCGCCGGCACCATCGGCAACACCTACTGGAAGGGCATGTGGGGCCGCATGCTGGAGCTGATCGGTGCCGAGAACATCGCCGCCGGCAAGCTCCCCGGCGCCGGCAACTGGGGTCCGCTGAACCCCGAATACGTCCTAGCCGCCAATCCGGACGCGATCTTCATCGCCGGTTCCGCCTGGACCAACCGGCCGGACGCGGTGCTCACCGGCTTCGATGCCGACCTCGCCACGACCCGCGCCCGCCTCGCTCCCTACGCCCGCCGCCAGGGCTGGCCGGAGCTGGCCGCCATCCGCCACGGCCAGCTCTTCGCCATCGAGCACGGCCTCTCCCGCTCCCTGTGGGACTACACGGCGATGCAGTACATCGCCCGCGCCATCTACCCCGCCCAGTTCGCCGATATCGACCCGGTGCGCGAGCTGGCGCGCTACCACGAGCTCTACCTGCCGGTCGCCTTCGAGGGCACCTGGATGGCCCGGCTCACACCGGCCAGCGCGTGAGCGGCGCCATCGGCGCCTGGCGGGCTGCCGGCGCGCGACGCCTTTCGCTGATGGCAATGGGGGGGCTGGCCATCGCGGCCAGCTTCACCCTGGACCTCGCAACCGGCCCGGCCATGCTGCCGCCGGCCGCCGTCCTGCGCACGCTGGCCGGCCTGACGGACGACCCGATGCTGCGCGCCATCGTCCAGCAGCTCCGCCTGCCCATCGCCTGCATGGCGCTGCTGGTCGGCGCCGCCCTCGGCCTGTCCGGCGCGGTGATGCAGACCATCCTGGCCAACCCGCTGGCCAGTTCCTACACCCTCGGCATCTCCGCCGGCGCCGGCTTCGGCGCGGCACTCGCCATCCTCGCCGGCGCCGCCCTGCCCTTGCCGCCGGACTGGTCGATCCCGCTCGCCGCGTTCGCCTTCGCCGGCATCGCCTGCGCGATGGTCGCCGCCGTCGGCCAGCTCCGCGGCGCCACGCCGGAGCTGCTGGTCCTCGCCGGCATCGCCTGCCTGTTCCTGTTCCAGGCCCTGCTCTCCCTGCTGCAATTCCTCGCCTCGCCGGAGGCGCTGCAACAGATCGTCTTCTGGCTCTTCGGCAGCCTGCTGCGCGCCACCCACGCCAAGGTCGCCGTGCTCGCCGCCACCCTCGGCCTCGTCGTGCCCATGCTGATCGCCGACGCCTGGCGCCTCACCGCCCTCACCCTCGGCGATGAGCGCGCCCGCGCGCTCGGCGTGCGCGTCGGCCCGCTGCGGCTGCGCTGCTTCGTCGCCGTCTCGCTGCTGACCGGGGTGGCCGTCGCCTTCGTCGGCACCATCGGCTTCATCGGTCTCGTCGCCCCGCATGTCGCCCGCATGCTGGTCGGCGAGGACCAGCGCCACCTGCTCCCGGCCTCCGCCGTCGCCGGCGCCGTGCTGCTCTCCGCCGCCTCGGTCGCCAGCAAGCTGATCCTGCCCGGCACTGTCTTTCCCATCGGCATCGTCACCGCCCTGATCGGCGTGCCGTTCTTCGCCTGGCTGGTGCTGGCACAGGGGGCACGGCGATGACCGCCGAGGAGCTGCTCGTCAGATACGGCCCCCGCCTTGTGCTGGACGGCCTGTCCTTCACCGCCAGCCCCGGCGAGGTGCTGGCCGTCCTCGGCGCCAACGGCTCCGGAAAATCCACCCTGCTGCGCACGCTTGCCGGCCTGCTGCCGCATGGCGGCCGCATCGCCCGCCCGCCCGGCGCCCCCGGCTACATGCCGCAGGACAACGCCGCCCAGGCCCGCCTGACCGCCTTCGAGCTGGTGCTGCTCGGCCGCCTGCGCCATCTCGGCCTGCGGGTGGCCACCGCCGACCTCGCCGCTGCCGAGGCCGCCATGGCCGAAATCGGCATCGCCCACCTCGCCGGCCAGCGCATCGCCACCCTCTCGGGTGGCCAGCGCCAGATGGTCTTCCTCGCCCAGGTGCTCGCCGCCGGCCCGGCGATGCTGCTGCTGGACGAGCCAACCAGCGCGCTCGACATCGCCCACCAGCTCCACGTGCTCGGCCTGATCCGCGCCGCCACCCGCAGGCGGGGGCTCGTCACCATCGCCGTCCTGCACGACCTCAACGCCGCCGCCCGCTTTGCCGACCGGCTGATGCTGCTGCACCAGGGCCGACTGCTCGGCATCGGCACCCCGGCCGAGATCCTGACGCCTGCTCTGCTGCGTCAGGTCTTCGGCGTCGAGGCCGCGGTGCTCACCGGCCCGGATGGCGCGCCGGTGGTCATCCCCCTGCGCGCCGCCGGATCAGAGCAGCACGTTGGTTGCACAGACGAAGTGCGTGTAGGTGTTGCCGCTTACGGCCTCGATGCCTGACGTGACCACAAGGCGGCCGTTGATCAGGTCGAGGCTGTCGAACCCCACGAAGGTCAGCGACGCCGTCGGCTGCCCGGCCGCCGAGGCATGCAGCGTCAGGCCCGTATATCCTACCGCTCCGTGCCCAGTCAGATAGGTGAAGGTGAAGTCGCTCGGCCTCACCCCCCAGATCGTCGCCGCATCGCCCGTCTGGAAGTTCGCGATGGTGCTCCAAGTATCGGCCACCGTCCCGCGGTGATCGACGAAGAACGTATCCTGCCCGGTCCCGCCGCTCAGGAAGTTGGACCCGGTGCCGCCATCCAGCACATTGGTGCCGCTGGCGACTGAGATCGCGTCATCCCCTCCGCCGGTATGGATGAACCAGTTGGGCGACACCACGGCGATGTTCAGGCTGTCCGGCGTCACCGTCACGAACTCGCTGGTGATCCCCAGCACCGGCCCGGTATAGGCATGCCCGACAATGCCGAGCGCGGTGTTGGTCGTGGTGTCGAAGCCGGCGATGCGTTCGATGCGCAGGATGCCCGTCGGGTTGAACGCGGCCTCGCCGAGGCTGGCCGAATTGCCGGCGGTGTCGCGCATCGTCCCGCCGCTCAGGTTCACGCCCGTCACCGTCAGGTCCGTCGTCGGCTGTCCGCCCGGCACCGTATAGCTGAAGGTCAGCGTGTCGGTGCCCGAGCCGGAGACATAGGTCGCGAAACCGCCGTTGTTGAGCACCAGCCGCGGCGTGCCGCCGGTGGTATCGATCAGCACCGCCTGGCTCATCGTCAGCGCCATGCTGACCACCGCCCCCACGCCCAGCACCGCATCGGCCGGCGTGGCCGTCACCGCCGCGGCCGTCGGGCTCGTGGTGTCGAGCGTATAGCCGTGCCCGGTGCCCGCCGCCGCATTGCTCAGCGCATCGACGCTGCGCACCGCCAGCGTGCCAATCCCATCCACCAGGGTCACCCCGGCGGCCGACCACGTCGCCCCTGCCGTCGTCGCACTGACCCAGGTGGTGCCGCCATCCGCGCTCACCTGAATAGATTCGCCGCTGAGCAGCGTGCCGGTGAAGCTGCCGCTGACCGTCTGGGCCGCCACCGTGGTGATGAAGTCCGTCGCGCTGATCCCGGTATCCGCACTCAGGGCCAGCACTGTCGCCAGCGCCGTCGGCGGCGTGATATCCGCCCCCACGGCGGCGGTGGGCGCCGAGGTGGAGCTCTCCGGCGAGCCCAGCAAGTCGGTATAGCTGCCCACGACGGTGATCGTCAGGCCGATCTGGGCGGGGGTGAGCACGAAAGTGGTTCCGGTCGCCCCCAGGATGGGGCTGCCGCCGGCCTGCCACTGGTAGGTCACCGTGCCGATGCCGTCCGCATCCGCCAGCGTGTTGGCAGCCGTCAGCGTCTCGCCGCTGGTGGGCGTGCCGGTGATGGTGACCGACCCGGTCGGGCCGTTGTTGAACAGCGTGAACTCGAAGCCCCTGACGATGTCGGTGCCTTCGGGCGAGCCGACGCGGTTGTCGATGATCGTGGTGGTGCCGTCGAGGTTATCGGTGATCGTGTAGTCGGACAGATGCCCGGAATACGTCAGCGAGTCGGAGCCGCCGCCGCCATCCAGGCTGTCATTGCCGCTGCCGCCGCGGATGCTGTCGTTGCCCAGCCCGCCGACCAGCGTGTCGTTGCCCGCCCCGCCGCTCAGCGAGTCGTTGCCGTCCCCGGTGGTGATGGAGTCGTTGCCGCTGCCGGTGGTGACGGAGAAGTTCTCGACCCCGGCAAAATCGACCGTGGCCGCCACCAGGTCGGCCAGATGCCCGACATAGCCGCCAGCGAAATCGCCGCCGGTGATACCGCCGCTCACATTGGTGATGGTCGCCGAGTAATCCACCGTCAGCAGGTCGGTGCCCGGCCCCGCCTTGACGTCGTCCGCCCCACCGCGAACGGTGATGAAGTCATTGCCGGCACCCGCGACAATGGTATCCGCCCCGGTGCCCGACAGGATCGTGTCGCTCCCGGAACCCGTGGTGATCGTGTCCGCGTCATTGCCGCCGGTGACGCTGTTGGCGCCCTGCCCGGCGGTGATCGTGTTCGCGCCGTTGCCGGCGTTGATCACATCGTTGCCGGCCCCCGTCGTCAGCGTATCCGCCCCGGGTCCCGTCAGCACGGTGAAGTGCTCGATCGTCCCGTCGGTGACGGTGACCGACCGCCCGCCGCCGCCCGCCTCGGTGAAGTTCGACGTCGAGTCGCCCGTCACCGCCCCGGTCGCCAGCCGGTAATCGACGATCAGCTGGTCGATCCCCGCCCCGCCATCCACCGCGTCGATCCCGCTCGACACGGTGATCATATTGTCGCCCGCATTGCCGACGATGCCGTTGCCGCCCGACCCGTCGAGCACCGTGAACGGCGCCGCCCCGGTCAGCGTGAACACCGCGATCCCCACGCCCAGCTGCAGCACGATCCCCGTCGAGGTCGCATCCCCGTTGAACGTCATGCCCGTGAAGCTGACGGTCGCGGTCTCGTTGCTGTAGCCGCTGTCGAGCTGGATCGTATCGTTGGCCACCGCCGCAACCATCGCCTCGGCGATCGAGTGGAAAAGCTGGGTCGGTCCAACGCGAAGAGTAGCCATGTGCATCTCCCATGAAGAAGCCGGCACGGGAATGCGCTGATCCCCCTGGCTCTAACTTCTTCGTATATGTTGCCATCGAGACGAAATGTCCCGAAGAACAGCCACGGCCGATCGACATAATGCGATCACCGCGGGTCATCAGTGACCAGCTTTTGGAACCCCCATATTTCTATAGGTATTTAGGCGATATTCTCGTTCGTCATGAAGACGGGTCTAGAAGTGTTTCAATAACCCAGCAATCAGCGGAAACTACTCACCGCCCCGCCTCACCTTCCACCCCACCCGCCCGCGCTGTATGCTGCGCTCAACGAGGCCTACAGACGGGAGATTCAAGAATGTCGGACGCGCTGTTTCCGGTGAAGGCGGACATCGCCGCCCACGCGCACATCAACGCGGCACAACACGCCGCGATGACCGCCCGCGCCGCCGCCGACCCCACCGGCTACTGGCTCGAACAAGCCAACCGCATCGCCTGGATCACGCCCCCCACCCAGGCCCAGCAAGGCGACTTCCACGGCGACGTCCGCGTCACCTGGTATGCGGACGGCATCCTCAACGCCACCGTCTCCTGCCTCGACCGCCACCTGCCCACCCGCGGCGAGCAAACCGCCATCATCTGGGAAGGCGACGACCCCAACACCTCGGAAAAGGTCACCTACCGGGACCTGCACGCCCGCGTCTGCCGCCTCGCCAACGCGCTGAAATCCCTCGGCGTCAAAAAGGGCGACCGCGTCTGCATCTACCTGCCGATGGTCGTCGAGGCCGCGGTCGCCATGCTCGCCTGTGCCCGCATCGGCGCCGTCCACACCGTCGTCTTCGGCGGCTTCTCGCCCGACAGCCTCGCCGGCCGCATCCAGGACGCCGGCTGCGCCGTCCTCATCACCGCCGACGAAGGCCGCCGCGGCGGCCGCAAGGTCGCGCTGAAAGCCAATGCGGACGCCGCCGTCGCCCAGTGCCCCACCATCACCGCCGTCGTCGTCGTCCGCGTCACCGGCGGCGACGTCCCCATGCACGCCCACGACCACGACTACGCCACCATCACCCAGGCCGCCTCGCCCGACTGCCCGCCCGAGCCGATGAACGCAGAAGACCCCCTCTTCATCCTCTACACGTCAGGATCGACGGGAAAACCGAAGGGCGCCCTGCACACCACCGGCGGCTACATGGTCTGGGCCAGCTACACCCACCTCAACGTCTTCGACTACCGCGAAGGCGAGGTCTACTGGTGCACCGCCGACGTCGGCTGGGTCACCGGCCACACCTATATCGTCTACGGCCCGCTCGCCAACGGCGCCACCACCTTGATGTTCGAAGGCATCCCCACCTGGCCCGACGCCGGCCGCTTCTGGCAGGTCGTGGACAAGCACCAGGTCAACATCTTCTACACGGCGCCGACCGCCATCCGCTCCCTCATGCGCGAAGGCGAAGCCCCCGTCCGCAAACACGCCCGCACCTCGCTGCGCGTCCTCGGCAGCGTCGGCGAGCCCATCAACCCCGAAGCCTGGCTCTGGTACCACCGCGTCGTCGGCGACCACCGCTGCCCCATCGTCGACACCTGGTGGCAGACCGAAACCGGCGGCATCCTCATCTCCCCGCTGATCGGCGCCATCGCCCAAAAACCCGGCTCCGCCACCCTCCCTTTGCCCGGCGTCTTCCCCACCCTGGTGGACGCCGAGGGTAAAGTCCTCGAAGGCGCCACCGACGGCCTGCTCTGCCTCTCCAAATCCTGGCCCGGCATGATGCGCACCGTCTTCGGCGACCACGACCGCTTCATCCAGACCTACTTCTCCACCTTCAAAGGCTACTACTTCACCGGCGACGGCGCCCGCCGCGACACCGACGGCTACTACTGGATCACCGGCCGCGTGGACGACGTCATCAACGTCTCCGGCCACCGCATGGGCACCGCCGAGGTCGAATCCGCCCTCGTCTCCCACCCCAAAGTCGCCGAAGCCGCCGTCGTCGGCTTCCCCCACGACATCAAAGGCCAAGGCATCTACGCCTACGTGACCCTGAAAATGGGCGAAGACCCCACCGACGCCCTCCGCAAGGAGCTCATCGCCTGGGTCCGCAAGGAAATCGGCCCCATCGCCGCCCCGGACGCGATCCAATGGGCCCCCGGCCTCCCCAAAACCCGCAGCGGCAAAATCATGCGCCGCATCCTCCGCAAAATCGCCGCCAACGAAACCGAAGGCCTCGGAGACACCTCAACCCTCGCCGACCCCGGCGTGGTGACGGACCTCGTCGCGAACCGCGTGGGATAGTAAGCCAGCGCGTTCTTTTTTGAAAAAAAGAACCAAAAAACTTTTGCACCTTTGTTACGCTACCACGACATCAACGTAGAACGGACTTTGATTTTCTAACTGTGAGGCGCGAATGTCCTTGTTTGACCGGTTTCGGAGAAAATCTCAGCCAGTCCCTGATGCGCAACCGGCACCCGATCTCGTGAAGGCGATGGCTGGCATAGCATACGACAAGGAGAAATCGATTAGGAGCGAGGTTGGTACATTAGACCTGTTGCGTAAGTCGGGCCACTTCGTCGCGGAGACGGCTTGAAATCAGGGGATTCCCAGATCACGGGTCGATAGGATTCATATGGCTCCTTCACTGAGAAGGAGCCACCGCCGTGGCGCATGCTTTGTCCGCTTCCCAGC
>CAMCJI010000154.1 GCA_945874805.1 Asaia bogorensis
CCGCCCGCCCGACGCCCCAGCGCCCGAAAAAGCCGCGCGCGCGGCATCCGATGCACGGCAAGACCATGGCCGAGGTCGCCGCCTGGCTCGCGCCGATGCCGCCGCATTTCCCGCTCTATTTCCGAGGTCGAAGAATTCCGAACCGGTGAGCGTCGGGAGAACCGCGCCCTATTTTATTTCGATAGAAGAATGTTACGACCGCCGCCGCTTCGCCCGCGCCGGATCGCTTCCCGAGCCGACAGAAAGCGCCAGCCCCACAAACACCAGCCCGAGTGCCAGCGGCAACAGCCAGTCCGGCCGCGACAGCAACGGCAGCACCACCGTCGTCCAGGCCCAGTCGGAGAGGTTGGCCTGCACGAAGTCCTGCAACCGCACCAGCGCGCCATGGTCCACCCGCGCAATCAGGCTGGACAGTGTCAGTGTCGGCGGCAACACCAAGGCCAGGGTGAAGCTGGCAACGCCGCACAGCGCCGCCAGCACCCAGAGTATCCGCGCCGCCAGGGGCAGCGTGCCGATCAAGCGAACAGCCGCTCGGATTTCAGGTTCTCGTACATGTCCGCCACATACTCCCCATAGCCGTTCCAGATCTGCGTCGGCACCATCTCGTCCGTCCCCAGCAACCGCTCGCGCGCCTGGCTCCACCGCGGATGCGGCACGGCCGGGTTCACATTCGCCCAGAACCCGTATTCCGCATCCTGCAACGCCTCCCAGAAGCTGGTCGGCCGCTTATCGGTGAACTCGACGCGCACGATCGATTTCACCCCCTTGAACCCGTATTTCCACGGCAGCACAAGCCGCACCGGCGCCCCATTCTGCGGCGGCGCCGTCTTGCCGTAGAGCCCCACCGCCAGGAACGCCAGCTCATTGCGCGCCTCGGCCAGCGTGCAGCCGTCTGTATAGGGCCAGGGATAGAAGCTCTGCTTCAGCCCCGGCATGATCTTCGGATCGGCCAGCGTCTGGAACACCACGTATTTCGCGCCGGACAGCGGCTCGGCGAGCTTGACCAGATCGGCGAGCGGAATGCCGTTCCACGGCACTGTCATCGCCCAGGCCTCCACGCAGCGCATCCGGTAAACCCGCTCCTCCAGCGCGCTGGCCTTCATCAGCTCGTCCACCCCGATCTTGCGCGGCTTGGCCACCATGCCGGCGATCTCGATCGTCCACGGCTCCACCGGCAGCGCCTGCGCTGCGGCATGGATCGATTTGGACGTGCCGAACTCATAATAATTGTTGTAGCTCGTCGCCTCCGCCTCGGCCGTCACCGCCCGCTTGCCCTCATACTTCGCATTCAGCGTGGCATTGAGCGGCTTGAGCGGCTGCACCGGCGCGCTCGGCGCCCCGCCCCACAGCCGCGAAAGCTGCGCCTGCGCCGGCCCGGCCGCGATCACTCCCGCCCCGGCCAGCCCCATCGCCGCCCGGCGCGACAGCGCCACCGACTCGGGGGTCACAAGACGTTCGGGAATTTCCCAGCCGCGGCGTCGCTTGATGAACATCTCTCGGTCCTCTCTCTTGGGATGCAGCATATACGATGGGCAGCCCGCGCGGATGCGCAATCTGCACCCCGGTGGGACGTATTGGCGCGACCGGCGTTACGCGGCATAACCAAGGCCCCGAGGAAGGACCGTCCCATGCATCTCGCCCGCTTCCCCCGCGTGAAACTCTGCCACGCCCCCACCCCGCTCGAATTCATGCCGAACCTGACGAAGCATCTCGGCGGCCCGCAGCTCTGGATCAAGCGCGACGACTGCACCGGCATCGCCACCGGCGGCAACAAGAACCGCAAGCTGGAATACCTGATGGGCGAGGCCCTCGCCCAGGGCGCCACCCACATCGTGACGCAAGGCGCCGTCCAGTCAAACCACGTCCGCCAGACCGCCGCCGTCTGCGCCAAGCTCGGCCTGCACTGCACCGCCGTGCTCGAACACCGCGTGCAAACGAACGACACTGCCTATCTCGACGGCGGCAACGTGCTGATGGACCGGATGATGGGCCTGGAGATCGAATACCGCCAATCCGGCATGGACATGAACGCCGAGGCCGAGGCCAAGGGTGCTGCGATGCGCGCCGAGGGCCACAAGGTCTATGTCATCCCCGGCGGCGGCTCGAACACCACCGGCGCGCTCGGCTACGCGCATGTCGCCCTCGAAGTGCTCGCCCAGGCCAATGAGATGAGCCTGCGCATCGACCATTTCGTCCACGCCACCGGCTCCGCCGGCACCCAGGCCGGCCTCGTCGTCGGCTTCGAGGCGCTGAACTCCGGTATCAAGGTGCTGGGCATCGGCGTCCGCCAGCCGAAGGAGCGCCAGGAGACGATGGTGCACAACCTCGCCAACGCCACCGCCGCCAAGCTCGGCGTCGGCCCGATCCGCCGCGAGGCGGTGGTCGCCAACTGCGACTATGTCGGCGCCGGCTACGGCATCCCCACCGAAGGCATGGCCGAGGCGCTGATGCTGATGGCCCGCCATGAGGGCCAGTTCCTCGACCCCGTCTATTCCGGCAAGGGCATGGCCGGCCTGATCGACCTGATCCGCAAGGGCCATTTCCGCCAGGACGAAAACATCGTCTTCCTGCACACCGGCGGCCAGGTCGGCCTGTTCGCCTATGCCGACTACCTGACCAAAGCGGCGTGAGCGCACGGATCGACGCCACCCTTGCCGCCGCCGTGGCGGCAGGGGACGTGCCAGGCGTGGTCGGCATGGCCGCCACGGCCGAGGGCTGCTTCTACCAGGGCGCCTTCGGCCCCGGCGTGGCGCTCGATTCGCTCTTCGCCATCGCCTCGATGACCAAGGCGGTGACCTCCGTCGCCGCCATGCAGCTCGTCGAACAAGGCCGGCTGAGGCTAGACGCGCCGCTCGGCCCCCTGCTGCGGGAGATCGCACACCCGAACGTGCTCGACGGCTTCGACGCAAAGGGCGCCCCGATCCTCCGCCCCGCAGGCGGCCCGATCACCCTGCGCCAGTTGCTCACCCACACCGCCGGCTACGGCTACGACACCTGGAACAGCGACCTGCTGCGCTACAACACCGCCACCGGCGCCGCGCGGGTGCCCAACAACGCGGATGAACTGGCTGCCACCCCGCTGCTGTTCGATCCGGGAAACCGCTGGAACTACGGCATCTCCACCGACGTCGCCGGCCGCGCAGTCGAGGCGGCGAGCGGGATGAAACTCACGGACTACCTCGCCGCCCACGTCACCGGCCCGCTGGGCATGGCGGATACGACCTTCCTGCTCACCCCGGCCCAGCGCGCCCGCATGGCCCCCACCCACGCCCGCCTGCCCGGCGGCGGCCTGCGCCCCACCGCGTCAGACCGCGGCTACGGCCAGGGCTACCTCGGCGGCGGCGGCATGCTGTGCAGCACCGCCGGCGACTACCTGCGCTTCCTGCGGATGATCCTCGCCGGCGGCACGCTGGATGGCGTGCGCATCCTCGCCCCCGAAACCCTGGCGGAGATGGCCCGCAATCAGATCGGCGACCTGCTGGTCACCACGCTGGTCAGCGGCCAGCCCGCCCGCTCGGCGGATGCCAATTTCTTCCCCGAGCAGCCGCAGAAATGGGGCCTGGGCTTCCTGATCAACACCGAGCCCACCGCCGCCGGCCGCAGCACGGGCAGCCTGGCCTGGGCCGGCTCGATCAACACCTACTACTGGATCGACACCACGCGCCGCATCGCCGGCGTGTTCATGTCCCAGGTCACCCCCTTCGCCGACCCGCGGGTGCTACAGGCGCTCTGGCGCTTCGAACGGGCGGTGTATTCGGCGTAAGACGATCAGAACAGATAGGCCAGATTGCGCCGGATCCGCGCCAGCACCGTCTCGCCCGCGTCCGGCGGCACGAAGTCCAGCCCGGTGATCGTCTCGAAGGCCTGGATGTAGATGCGCGCCGTTGCAAGCACGGTCTCGGCCGGGATCGCCGGGATCGGATCGACATAGGGATCGCACCGGGCGGCGACCCAGCTGCGCACCACGTCCTTGTCGAAGCTCTCCGGCTTGCCGCCCTCGGCGAAGGCGCGGGGGTAGCTCTCGGCGAACCAGTAGCGGCTGCTGTCCGGCGTGTGGATCTCATCGGCCAGGATGATCCGGCCCTCGGCATCCGTGCCGAACTCGTATTTCGTATCCGCCAGGATCAGCCCGCGCGAGGCCGCGATCTTCTGGCCGCGGGCGAACAGTGCCAGCGCGGTGGCGCTGAGCTGCTCCCACTGCGCGGGGGTCAGGAGCTTCTGCTCGATGATCTCAGCGGCCGACAGCGGTGCGTCGTGCCCGCCGTCGAACGCCTTGGTGGTCGGCGTGATGATCGGCGCCGGCAGTTGCTGGTTGGCGCGCATCCCGTCCGGCAGGGTATGGCCGTACATGCTGCGCTGGCCGGCGTTGTACATCGTCAGCACAGAGGTGCCGGTGGTGCCCGCGAGATAGCCGCGCACGACGATCTCGACCGGCAGGATATCCAGCCGCGTGCCGATCACCACGTTGGGGTCGGGATAGGCGAGCACATGGTTGGCGCAGATATCCGCCGTGTGCTCGAACCAGAACCGCGCGGTCTGGGTCAGCACCTGGCCCTTGCAGGGGATGCAGGCGAGGATGCGGTCGAAGGCGGAAAGCCGGTCGGTGGCGATCAGCACCCGCCTGCCATCCGGCAGATCGTAGTTCTCCCGCACCTTGCCGCGATAATAGTTCGGCAGCTCCGGCAGCACCGCTTCGGGCAGCGTGAGGCGCAGAAGATTGCTCACCCGGCGACGCCCTTCGGCAGCTTGCGTTCGATCAGCGTGGCGAACATCGCCGCGCCGGTGGGGATGGCGGCGTCGTTGAAATTGTAGCCGGGGTTGTGCACCTGGCAGGAGCCTTCGACCTCGCCGTTGCCGATGTTGATATAGGCGCCGGGCACCCGCTCCATCATGAAGGAGAAATCCTCGCTGGCCATGATCGACGGCCCGTTGCGCTCAACATTCGCCTCCCCCACCACGCTCGCGGCGGCGTCAGCGATGTCGGCGGTACATTCCACGTTGTTGACGGTCGGCGCGAACAGCCGGCGGAAATCCACCTCGGCGGTGGCGCCGAAGCCCTCGGCCACACCCTTGGCGACGCGCTTCATGTTGGCCTCCATCAGGTCCATCACGTCATGCTTGAAGCTGCGGCAGGTGCCGCGGATCACGGCGGTCTGCGGGATGACGTTGTAGGCATCGCCACCGGCGATGGCGGTGACCGACAGCACCGCCGTATCGGCGGGCGGCACGTTGCGGGCGACGATGGATTGCAGGGCGGCGGTGATGTGGCAGGCCGTCAGCACCGGGTCGATCGAGCCCTCCGGTCGTGCCCCGTGGCTGCCGCGCCCGGTCACGGTGATGTCGAAGAACCCGCCGCCGGCCATCATCGCGCCCGGCCGGATGGCGAACTTGTCGGTCGCCAGCCCCGGGCGGTTGTGCATGCCATAGACGAAGTTGCAGGGGAATCGCTCGAACAACCCGTCCTTCAGCATCGCCAGCGCGCCGCCGAGGCCCTCCTCGGCCGGCTGGAAGATCAGGTGGACGGTGCCGTTGAACTGGCCGTGCTGGGCCAGGTAGCGCGCGGCGCCGAGCAGCATTGTGGTGTGCCCGTCATGCCCGCAGGCATGCATCACGCCGGGCGTCTTGCTCGCATAGGCCAGCCCGGTCTCCTCATGGATCGGCAGCGCGTCCATATCCGCGCGCAGCCCGATCGACATCGCCCCGTTGCCCTTGCGGATGACGCCGACGACGCCGGTGCCGCCGATGCCCTCATGCGTCTCGATCCCCCATTCCCGCAGCAGCCCGGCGACGATGCCGGCGGTGCGGTGCTCGGTGAAGCCGATCTCCGGATGGGCGTGGAAGTCCTGGCGGATGGCGGTGAGTTCTTGGTGCCAGGTGGCGATGGTGTCACGCGCGCTCATGGGATCGGTCCTCGGATGCAGCCGCCATTATGCCGGCGGATGGCCGCTGGTTCAAACCGGCGCGCGTGCTAGCCTTCGGGCATGACCCAGCTCATCGGCGTGTTCGACCTGTTCCGCATCGGGCTTGGCCCCTCATCCAGCCACACCGTCGGCCCGATGCGCGCGGCCCGCAGCTTCGCCCTCGGCGCCACCGCCCCGGCGGCGCGGGTGGTGGTGACGCTGTACGGCTCCCTCGCCTGGACCGGAAAGGGCCATGCCACCGACATAGCGGTGCTGGCCGGGCTGATGGGCTGGGAGCCGGCGACGGCCGACCCCGACGCGGTGCAGGCGCTGCCGGCCAGGCTGGCGGAAAGCGGCACCCTGCCATTGCCCGGCCTCGGCACGCCCTCGGTCGAGGTCGTGTTCGACACGCACACGCCGATCGACGGCCATCCCAACACGATGAAGCTGGAGAGCTTCGCGGCGTCCGGCGCATCGCAGCGCGCCGAGACGTGGTTCTCCGTCGGCGGCGGCTTCGTGCTGCGCCGGGGCGACGCTGCGGAGGCGGCGGGCGCTAGCACGCCCCTGCCCCATCCCTTCACCTCGGCCGACGAGATGGTGCGCATGGCCGAGGCCGCCGGCCTGTCCATCGCTGGGCTGCAGCGCGCCAACGAGGCCGCCGTGCGCGATCCGGCGGAGGTGGACGCTTATCTCGCTGGAATCGCTGAAGCGATGGACGCCTGCATCGTCCGCGGCCTCGCGGGCAGCGGCGAACTGCCCGGCGGCCTGCGCGTGCGCCGTCGCGCGGCCCGGCTGGCGGAGCGCCTCGATGAGCGCGCCGGGCGCAACCTGCCCTCCCCGACCGTCGCCACCGACCGCGCAAGCCTGTGGGCCATTGCGGTGAACGAGGAGAACGCGGCCGGCGGACGGGTGGTCACTGCCCCCACCAACGGGGCTGCCGGGGTGGTGCCGGCGGTGCTGCGCTACATGCGCGAGTACCATCCCGAACTCGGCCCCAACGCCCCGGCGGATTTCCTGCTTGCCGCCGCTGCCGTCGGCGGCCTGGCCAAGCGCAACGCCTCGATCTCCGGCGCCGAGGTGGGCTGCCAGGGCGAGGTGGGCGTGGCCTGCGCCATGGCCGCGGCGGGGCTGGCGCAGGCGATGGGCGGCAGCCCCGCCCAAGTGGAGAACGCCGCCGAGATCGGGCTGGAGCACCATCTCGGCATGACCTGCGACCCCATCGGCGGCCTCGTGCAGATCCCCTGCATCGAGCGCAACGCCATGGGCGCGGTGAAGGCGATCAACGCCGCCTCGCTGGCACTATCGGGCGACGGCGCCCACCATGTCAGCCTCGACGAAGCCATCGCCACCATGCGCCAGACCGGCATGGACATGCGCGCGGAATACAAGGAAACCTCACGCGGCGGGCTGGCCGTGCATGTGACGGAGTGCTGAGGGGCGTGGTTCTAAAGCTGTCCCTCGAATGGCATGTCGTGGATGTTGATGCGCGAGCGGAAGGGCTTGTAGCGGCTCATGTCCTGACCCAGCGCACTGCGACGTTGCAAGGTGTAGAGCCCCGCCTGACCCTGATCGAGACTGACGTCGCTCGGATCTGACCCGAAGTGATCGTAGAGGGCGTAACGCAGCTTGCCGGAGAACTTGCCTGCCTGATCGCAGGTGAACGCGCTGAGAAAAATTTCGAGCCCCTGAATGCTGCCGAACCCGAACGCCAGCGGGCTTTTGTTCAGGTACCGCCATACCGAGCCTGCGGTCAGCGACACCGCGCTGAAACCAATATTCGTGGGGTGGCCGGACAGCGGCGGTGGCTGACCAGGCCCCATGGCGAGCCGGGCGGGGTCCACCACGGTCTGGGCGGGGTTGGCCATGCCCTTGATCGTCGCGACGATGGCATCGGACAGTTTCTTGTGTTCGCTGGTGAAGTTGCTGTCCTTGCGCACCTCCTCGGACCAGTAATGGCCGTTCGGAAAATCGCGCAGCGTGCCGGCCACCGTGTTGTTGATAAAGAACCGCGCCATTTCGATAGCGTTCGGCCCGCCACGGTCGATCAGGCCAAGTAGTGCCCGCTCGCACTCCTCAGCCGTCGGCTGCGGCGCGGTGCGCAAGGCCTGATAGATCCCCCAGCCAGTGCCCACGCCCGGCACGGCGTCGATCCGCAAATCCCGGGCCATCAGCCGGCGGGACTTGGCGATTGCGTCCTGCTCCTCGATGGTGCCGGGCGGGGTGGCGAGCAGGTCGGCTTTCATCAGATCGTCCGGCGCACCCGGATCTTCCTTGTTCCCCGCCTTGATCCGTATCTCACCGGCCAGCGGCTTGAGCGTATAGACCGGCTTTGGCGGCGCCTGGGGGGCGGAGGGGAGCTTGGATGGAGGGAATCCCATGTTGCTTTCCGTGCCTGCTCGCACAACGTTCCCATATGCCCAGCCTCGGCGGAACTCGGATTCTGGCGAGGCACTGCCATCCGTTGCCATACAAGGCTGAATGCATGAGCCCGCGCGTGATCACCGTCTCGCCTTTCGATATTGCCGTGTTCGGCGCGACCGGCGATCTCGCGCGGCGCAAGCTGTATCCGGCGCTGTTCGAACGCTGGACGGCGGGGCAGATGCCGGATGCCGCCCGCATCATCGGCGTCTCCCGCCGGCAGATGACCGACGCCGCCTTCCAGGCCTATGCCGCCGAGGCGCTGGGCGACCACCTGCCGGCCGCCAGCCGCGACCCCGTGGCGATCACGCGCTTCGTGCAGTGCATGCGCTACGTCGCCGCCGATGCCGACAGCGATCCCGGCTGGCCGAATCTGGTGCGGGTGATGGGCGAGGAGGCGCGGCCGATCCGCGTGTTCTACCTCGCCACCGCGCCGGAACTGTTCGGGCCGATCTGCGCGCGGCTGAAGGCGCTGGGCCTGGCCGAGGGGGATGCGCGGCTCGTGGTGGAAAAGCCGATCGGCAAGTCGCTCGCCTCGGCGCGCGCGGTGAACGATGCGATCGGCCGGGCGTTTCCGGAGGAGCGGGTCTATCGCATCGACCACTATCTCGGGAAGGAGACGGTGCAGAACCTGATGGCGCTGCGCTTCGCCAACCTGCTGTTCGAGCCGCAGTGGAACGCCGCCCATATCGACCATGTGCAGATCACGGTGGCCGAGACCCTCGGCGTGGAAACCCGCGCCGGCTATTACGACACCGCCGGCGCCCTGCGCGACATGGTGCAGAACCATCTGTTGCAGTTGCTCTGCCTCACGGCGATGGAGCCGCCCCCCTCGCTGGCCGCGGATGCCGTGCGCGACGAGAAGCTGAAGGTGCTGCAGGCGCTGGTGCCGATCGATGCGATGTCCGCCGAGCAGGTGGTGCGCGGCCAGTATCGCCCCGGCGCCTCGGCCGGCGGCCCGGTCGGCGGCTATCTGGAGGAGCTGGGCGATCCCGCCAGCCGCACCGAGACCTTCGTCGCACTGCGGGTTTCCATCGCCAACTGGCGCTGGGCGGGGGTGCCGTTCTTCCTGCGCACCGGCAAGCGGCTGGCGCAGCGGGTGTCCGAGATCGTCATCGCCTTCAAGCCGATCCCGCATTCGGTGTTCGATGCCGAGGCCGGGCCGATCACCGCCAACCGCCTCGTGCTGCGCCTGCAACCGGATGAGAGCGTGAAGCTGTGGCTGATGATCAAGGACCCCGGGCCGGGCGGCATGCGCCTGCGCCATGTGCCCTTGAACATGGGCTTCGCGGAGACCTTCGGCGGCCGCAACCCCGATGCCTACGAGCGCCTGCTGATGGACGTCGTCCGCGGCAACCAGACGCTGTTCATGCGCCGCGACGAGGTGGAGGCGGCCTGGAACTGGATCGACCCGATCCTGGAGGCCTGGGGCGCCTCCTCCGAAGTGCCGCGCCACTACACATCCGGCACCTGGGGCCCGTCATCCGCCATCGCCCTGATCGAACGGGCGGGGCGGACGTGGAACGAGGAGTAGCTAAACCCGCTCGCTGATCTTGATCGCCACCTTGCACCCCGCCTTGATCACCGCCGATAGCACGCGGTAGCCGGGCGTCAGCTCGGCCTCGTTGGCCAGGCCGATGTCGCGGTGCTCCAGCTCCTCGGCGCGGAAGGTCTCGATGGTGTTGCGCAACTCCGCCTCGTCGTCGCCGAGTTCGGCGGTCTGGGCGGAATAATGCTCGTCGATCGCCTCCTCGACAGCCACCGTGCAGGCCATCGCCGCGCGCACGCCCATCGCCGCGGTCGCCGCCCCGAGCATGAACCCGGCGACGTGCCAGATCGGCAGCAGCGCGGTGGGGCGCACCCGCCGTTTTGCGATCATCGCCGAGAAGGTGTCGAGATGCACCTGTTCCTGCGCCTGCATGTGGCGGATCGTCTCCGCCTTGTCGGTTTTGCCGAGCACGGCGAGCTGGCCCTGGTAGATGCGCTTGGCGCCGTATTCGCCGGCGTGATCGACGCGGATCATCCGTGCGATCTTCTGTTGCTGGGAGAGGTCGCCGGGCTGGCGGTGGGTCACGGGCGGATCCTTCGGCTGCGCAACAGGAAGATGGCGAGGGCTTCTGCAAGGGCAAGCCCGGCCAGCAGGTTCATCTCCGCCATCGAGACCGGCAGGCCGGGGATCAGGTAGGCCGGCTCGTCGCAGGGCTTGGCGGGGGTGGCGGGCATGCGGGCGAGCCGCTCGGCGATAGACAGGCCGGACAGGTCCGGCGCCACGCAGGCCGGCAGCGGGCTGGGCCACCAGCCCCATTCGACGCCCGTGTGAACGAGACCGCCCGCCGCCGCGGCCAGCAAGGCGAGCACCAGGAGCCAGCCGATCACCGGGCGCGGCAGCGCCACACCAACGGCAGCCAGCACGATCGCCACCCGCCAGGGCCAGCGCTCGACGAGGCACAGCGCGCACGGCACCAGCCCGCCCCAGTATTCCGACGCCAGCGCGGTGCCGAGAGCGGCGGCCGAGAGCAGGCCGGTCAGCAGCAGCGCCAGTCGCAGGGACGGGGTGATCATGCCCCGGTATCCCGCGGCGGG
>CAMCJI010000155.1 GCA_945874805.1 Asaia bogorensis
CGCCTTCGTGCCGCAGGAGGCCAACATCTTCCCCACCATGTCCGTCCGCGAAAACCTGGAGATGGGCGGCTTCCTCGACCCCGCCCACGTCACCGAACGCATCGACGGCCTGTTCACCCGTTTCCCCATGCTCGCCGAAAAGCGCCGCCAGGCCGCGCGCACCCTCTCGGGCGGCCAGCGGCAGATCCTGGCGATGGCGATGGCCCTGATGGTCTCGCCGCGCCTGCTGCTGCTCGACGAGCCCTCGGCCGGCCTCTCGCCCAAGGCCGCCGGCGCGCTCTTCG
The DNA here is from genome assembly GCA_945874805.1 of Asaia bogorensis. Taxonomy (GTDB): domain Bacteria; phylum Pseudomonadota; class Alphaproteobacteria; order Acetobacterales; family Acetobacteraceae; genus CAIRTN01. Next base: position 285 of record CAMCJI010000155.1, read on the forward strand.
AATCGATCGCGACCATCCACGCTGAGGGCATCGCCATTGCCATGGTCGAACAGAACGCCCGCGAAGCCCTGATGGTCGCCGACCGCGGCCTCGTGCTGGTGGACGGCCGCAGCGTGATGACCGGCCAGGCTCGCGCCATGGCTGAAGACGCCGAGGTCCGGCGGATGTTCCTGGGAGGATGATACGATGATCACAGCCGATATCGGCACCTGGCCCACCTGGACGGACGCCGAGCAGGCCGGCTGGTCCACCCCCACTTTGGCCGAGGCGCGCGAATACGCGGCCACGCTGAACAACGCCGCGGTGATGCTCGTCGTCGGCGGCCGCGTCGCCGCCGCCTGGGGGGAGACGGCGCGCCGCTACAACGTCCATTCCATCCGCAAAAGCTACCTCTCGGCGCTCTACGGCATCCACCACGCCGAGGGTCGCATCGACCTGGAGGCCACGCTCGGCGCCCTCGGAATCGACGACAAGCTCGGCCTCACCGTGCGCGAAAAGCTGGCAACCGTGCTCGACCTGCTCTGCGCCCGCTCCGGCATCTACCACCCCTCCGGCTACGAGTCGGACTGGATGGTCTCGATCAAGCCGGCCCGCGGCAGCGCCGGCCCGGGCACGACGTGGTGCTATAACAACTGGGATTTCAACGCGCTCGGCACCATCTTCACCCAGCTCACCGGGGCCGACATCCACGCCGACTTCACCGCCCGCATCGCCACCCCTCTGGGCATGCAGGATTTCGACCCCGCGCGCGACGGGCAGTTGGTGCCGCTCGAGGCCTCCAACCACCCCGCCTACCCCTTCCGCATGACCGCCCGCGACATGGCCCGGTTCGGCGAGCTGTTCCTCCGCCACGGAGGCGGCATCGTCCCGGCGGACTGGGTGGCGCAGAGCACCGCCCCGGTCTCCGAGGCCGGCACCCACGGCGCCTACGGCTACATGTGGTGGGTGAGCCGCGCCGGCCTGCTGTTCCCGCATGCGATGGTGCCGCCCGGCACCTACAGCGCACTCGGCGCCGGCGGGCACACGATCACGGTCATTCCGGCGCTGGATGCGGTGGTGGTCCTGCGCGTCGATACCGACAAGCCGGGCAACGCCGTCTCCGGCGTGCAGAACGGCCAGCTGCTGCGGCGAATTCTGGCGGCCGCGCCACGTTGACGGCTGGCCCGGCCGCGCGAACCCGCTATCATCTTTCCATCACGCCATTTATCGGGAGTCCCAACAGATGAGCCTTCGCACCACGCGCCGTGCCGCCCTGCTCGGCGCCCTCGCCATGCCGGTGGTCCTGCGCCACGGCCTGGCCCAGTCCGGCCCGATCAAGCTCGGCACGCTGACCCCGCTCACCGGCGCCGGCGGCCAGTACGGCCCGGCAATGGCCAAGACGGCAAAGGCCGTGGTCGATGACATCAACGCCGCCGGCGGCGTGCTCGGCCGGAAGATCGAACTGACCAGCGAAGACGACCAGACCAACCCCGACGCCGGCGTACGCGCCGCGCGCAAACTCGTGGACGTCGACAAGGTCTCCGCCGTCATCGGCACCTGGGCCAGCGCGGTCACCACCGCCGTCGGGCCGCTGTGCTGGGAGAACAAGGTGATGCTGTTCACCGTCTCCGGCGCCGACAGCATCACCAAGCTGCCGCATCAGGGCTTCATCATCCGCACCCAGCCGAACACCTACCTGCAAGCCACGATCGCCGGCACCTACATGGCCGACAAGGGCTCGAAAGCCGTCTTTACTCTCGGCGCGCAAACCCCCTTCGCGGTGGACAGCTACAACCGCACCACCGAAGTGCTGGTCTCCAAAGGCGCCAAGTCCCTCGGCCACGTCGTATACGACGCTGCCAAAACCACCTTCCGCTCGGAAATCGACACTGCGCTGAAATCCAAGCCGGACACGCTGTTCCTCAACAGCTACACGCCGGACCTCACGGTGATCCTGCGCGAGCTCTACCGCGCCGGCTACGAGGGCAAGAAATACACCCTCGGCTACGCCGCCAACGCCAAGCTGCTGGAAAGCCTGCCGCCGGAAGTCGTCGAGGGCCTGATCAGCTATTCGCCCTCGCCCGACCTCGAAAGTCCCGCCTACAAGTGGATGCAGGCCCTCCTCGGCCCGGACCCGGACACCTACTCCTGCCAGGTGCACGACCACGTCACCCTCGCCGTGCTGGCGATGGCCAAGGCCGGCGCCTCCACCGGCCTGGCGATTCACGGCGCCGTCCGCGCCGTCGGCAACCCGTCCGGCGTGAAGGTGGTCGGCGCGGTCGAGGGGCTGAAGGTTCTTGCCTCGGGCAAGGACGTCAACTTCACCGGTGCCTCCGGCCCCTGCAAGTTCACCGATATCGGCGACATCGAAGGCTGCCGCTTCCGCTTCGACGTGGCGGAGAAGGGCAAGTACCGCCTGCTCGGCCTCGTGTGACCGAGCTTCTTCAACTCCTGATCAACGGCATCCTGGCCGGCACCCAGCTCGCGGTGCCGGCCATCGGTTTCACGGCGATCTATGCGGTGCTGCGGTTTCCGAACTTCGCGGTGGCAAGCCACGCGACGATCGGCGCCTATGGCGGCTTCATCGCCAATGTCTGGTTCGGCCTGCCCGCGCCGGCCGCCTTGCTGGTCGCCTTCATCACCGGCGGCCTGTCGGGCATGCTGGCCGACGAGATCTTCCTTCGCCGCCTGCGCAGCGCCGGCCCGATGCCGGTCGCCATCGGCTCGGTGGCGCTGACCATCGTGCTGGAGAACGTCATCCGCTTCGGCTTCGGCAACGACCTGCGCGGCTACGACCTGCCGGTGCTCCGCGACTGGCGGTTCTGGGGCCTGCGCGTCGGCCCGCAACAGGTGGAAAACGCCATCGCCGCCAGCCTCGCCATGGCCGCCCTGTTCACCTTCCTCGCCTTCACCCGCACCGGCAAGATGATGCGCGCGGTGGCCGACAACCCGATGCTCGCCGCCCTCAAAGGCATCAACGCCGACATCGTCGCCCGCCTCGCGGTGTTCACCGGCATGGGCCTGGCCGGCTTCGGCGGCATGCTGATCGGGCTCGACACCTCGATCGACCCGCTGACCGGGTTCCGGGTGATGCTCTCCGTCTTCGCCGCCGCCGTCGTCGGCGGGCTGGGCAGCATCCCCGGCGCGGTGCTCGGCGCCTTCGTCATTGGCATCGGCGAGGAAGTGGCCCTACTGGTGCTCGACCCGACCTACCGCACCGCGGTCGGCTTCGTGGCCATCCTGCTGGTCCTGAGCTTCCGCCCCCGCGGCCTGCTGGGCGAGCGGGCGTATTGATGGGCGGCGGGTTGGAAGGCAGCGGAGAAGGGAAGGCAAGAATCTTCTTTTTTGAAAAAAAGAAGCAAAAAACTTTTGTTCGGACGTCGCCCCTGAGCCGGATAGTTGGTTCGAAGACCGGCGAAGCCCACAACCCAACCACCCGCAGCCCCCAACACGGCAGGCAGTCCCCTCAAACGAACAAAGTTTTTTTGCTTCTTTTTGTTCACAAAAAGAAGAATCTTTCTTCCCTCCACCCCACCCCCCGCCAGGCATAGACATGGAAAACTACCTCCTCGCCATGGCCGTCTTTGCCGGCTTCTACGGGCTGATGGCGCTGGGCCTGAACGTGATCTTTGGCCTCGCCGGCATGATCAATCTGGGCCTCGTCGGCTTCTTTGCGATCGGCGCCTACACGTCGGCGTTGCTGACCGTGAAGCTCGGCTGGCCGATGCTCGGCGGCTGCCTGGCCGGCCTGCTGGTCGCCGCCGCCTGCGGGGCGGTGGTCGCGGTGATCACTGCCCGCCTGAAGGGCGACTACCTCGCCATCGTCACCCTCGGCTTTGCCGAGGTGATCCGCCTCGTCGCCTCCAACGAGATCTGGCTGACCAACGGCACCGACGGCATCTCCAACATCCCCGGCCCCGGCCGCGGGGTGCTCACGCCGTTCGAGTTCAACCTGCTCTCGCTGGCCATCGTCTGGAGCGTGGTGATCGTCACCGCCCTGCTGCTCGGCCGCCTCTCCGCCTCGCCGTTCGGCCGTGTGCTGCGGGCGATCCGCGAGGATGAGATGGTCGCGGCCGTCGCCGGCAAGCAGGTGCTGCGCTTCAAGGTCCAGGCCTTCGCCGTGGGCGCTGCCGTGCTCGGCCTGGCCGGTGCGATGTATGGCCATTTCAACGCCTACATCGCGCCGGACGGCTTCCAGCCGCTGATCACCATCTATGTCGTCCTCGCGCTGACGGCCGGCGGCACCGGCATGATGCGCGGCGCGGTCCTCGGCGGCATCGTCGTCGTCGCGCTGATGGAGGGCACGCGCTTCCTCGCCGTGCTGGTGCCCGGCCTCGCCCCGGTGCAGGTGGCGGCCATCCGCGAGGCGACGATCGGGCTCGCCCTGATCGCCGTGCTCTATCTGCGCCCGCAAGGGCTGATCCCCGAGCGGGTCCGCACGCCCTGAGGCGCCCCAACCTTCCCGTCCTGGCCGGCTTTCTCGTTGCCATCTTCGTGCTGGCGATGCTCGCCAAGCCGTTCCAGCAGCCCGCTACCCCGCTCAGCGGCCAGGCCCGCGTCGTCGATGGCGACACGCTGGAGATCGGCCGCACCAAGATCCGCCTGTTCGGCATCGACGCACCGGAGCGCAGCCAGACCTGCGAGGCCCGCGGCCGCGACTACCCCTGCGGCCGGCGCGCGCAGGATGCGCTGACAGCCCTGATCGCGGGGGCGGAGGTCGCCTGCACAAAACAGGACGAAGACCGCTACGGCCGCATCGTCGGCGTCTGTTTCGCCGGCGGGCGCGACCTGAACGGCGCCCTGGTCGAGGCCGGCTGGGCGCTGGCCTACCGCGAATACAGCCGCTCCTATGAGGACGAGGAAGCCACCGCCCGCCAGGCCAAGCGCGGCCTCTGGCAAGGCCGGTTCGAGACGCCGGCGGAGTACCGGAAGCGGCTGCGATGACCGCCACGCCGCTCGACCGCCTGCGCGCGATTTGCCTGGCCCTGCCCGAAGCCATCGAACGCGACACCTGGGAGCACCAGACCTTCCGCGTGCGCGAGAAAATTTTCGCCATGCATGTCACCCGCGACAGGCCGGCATTGTGGTGCAAGGCCCCGAAGGGCGTGCAGGACCTGCTGCTGGCAGCCGATCCCGAACGCTTCTTCCGCCCGCCCTATGTCGGCCCGAAGGGCTGGATCGGCGTCTGGCTGGACGTACAGCCGGACTGGGCGGAGGTCGCCGACCTCGTCGCCCGCAGTTGGTCGATGACGGCGCCGAAGCGGCTGGTCAGCCTGCGCGACGCCGGCGCATAGCCCCAAGCCCAGCCACGGCCAGCCCGAACACCGCCAGCGACGCCGGCTCCGGCACGTTGGAAGGCTCGAACCCGCTGCCGCTGGGTGCCGTGAGCCGCAGAACCGTGTCGGTCTGCGTGAGCAACAAGGTGCCGTTCGGATCGACAGTCACGAAATCCCCGCGCGACCCGCCGCTGGCGATCTCCACCAGGGTGCTGGTGGCCAAGGTGTATTGATACAGCGAGCCGTTGTTGCTGTTGATATAGAGCTGACCAGCAAGCCCGCCGGTGCCCAGCGCCACGCCGTCCGGCCCGCCGGGCACGTTGAAGCTGAACAGCGGTGCGGCCTCCGGCGTCGCGGTGTCCAGCACGAAGATGGAACTGCCGATCGCACCATAGAGGCGGCTGCCGTCGGCCGAGAACGTCAGCCCGTCATAGAACCCGTAGCCCGTGCTGAAGGCCGTGGCCGTTGCCGTCACCGGGTTGATGTCGAAAATACCGGACGCGCCGCCTGCGAAGATATGGCCGTTCGTCGGGTTGGTCGCCATCCCGGTGACGGAGGTGAAACCGGATACCAGCGTGCTCTGATAATTGCCGAAGTCGTCGATGCGCACGATCAGCCCGCTCGACTGCAAGGCCAGATACATCTGGCTGCCGGAGCGGGTGAGGCCAACCGGGTCGCCGGAGCTGTAGGGGGTGGATGCGGTCGCGTTGGCGGCAACGGTCTGGTTGTCGACATCATTGCTGAACCGGTACACCGTGCCCGCGTAATCGGCGACGAGCACGGCGCCGCCGGAGGTGAAGGCCACACCGAGCGGCCCGCAGCAATAGCCGGTCGCCGGGAAGCCGGAAGCAAAGGTGCTCAGCGAGAATCCGGCGGTGGTCCCCGCGGTGGTCATGCTCATCTGCGCCTGCGCCTGCGTGAATGAGAGGGCAGCGACGGCCAGCGATGCCGCGGCCATCGCGGTAATCCGGAGAATCGTCATGCGTAAACCTTTAACAACGCTAAAAGATTACACATTGTTAAATCCAGGTTCATGCAAGCGCAAGCTTGTCAGGCCTGGATATCCGCCAGCGCCACATCCAGCAGCCGTTCGATCACCTCCGGCTCCTGGGCGCCGGCGATGGCGTGGCGGCCGGCGATGACGAAGCAGGGGACGCCGTTGATGCCCAGGCGATGCGCGCGGAGGTTTTCAGCGTGCACGCTGTCCAGATCGCCGTCGCTTTCGAGAAAGCGCCGGGCGGCGATCCCGTCGAGGTCGCAGGAGGCGGCGATGTTGCCAAGAATGGCGAGGTCGCCGATGTCGCGCCCCTCGCAGAAATGCGCGGCGAACAAGGCGTCGACCACGGCCCGGCCATCCCCCCGCTCCGCCGCCCAGCGCACCAGCCGATGCGCGTCGACCGAGGAGGGGGTCCGGCGGATGCGGTCGAACCGGAAGGGCAGCCCCTCGGCCTCGCCGATTTCGCTGATCGAGGCATACAGGCGCCGGGCGCGTTCCTCACCGCCGAACTTGCGCACCACGTAATCCGCGCGGGTCATCCCGGCGCGCGGCATGTCGGGATTGAGCAGGAAAGGGCGCCACTGCAACTCGGTGGCGATATCCGGCCGCCGCGCCAGAGTGCGCTGCAGCCGGCGCAGCCCGAGGTAGCACCAGGGGCAGACGAGGTCGTGCACGACCTCGATGACCAGGCGGGCTTTCGGGGGGGCCACGATATTCACAGGCCCCAGTATCCGCCCGCCGCACCGCGCCGTGCAAGCACAGCGCGCGCGGGATCAGCTCAGCATCATGATCGCAAAAACATAAGTCGCCGGATGCGGCGCGGCCGGCGCCGTCGGCGCCTCTGTCAAGGGGAGGGTGAATTGTCGCAACCAGGCGGACATGGCGGGCGGCTCCGTTACTGCTCACATTTCTATGATGCGTCGTTGACGAAGAATTAACGCTATTCGCGCCAGGGTTGCAAGCAGTTTTAACGAAATCTGCGCACCGCTGGACGGCGGTGCCCCGCCGTTCCATGCTCGCCGCCACGGTCGGAAAAAGGGGCTGCGGCATGAAAACACGCATGGGAGAACTCACCGGGGGCGAGATGCGGGCACTGGCCGCGCGCAATCCGGCGATCCTGCTGCCCTTGGGCAGCCATGAGGATCAGGGGCCGCACGCGCCGATGGGCGACTATCTCTCGGCCGAACGCGTCGCCGAGTTGATCGCCGCCCGCGCCACCGAACAGGGGACGGAGACGCTGGTCGCCCCGGTGCTACCCTTCGGCGGCGCCGATTATTTCGGCTACATGCCCGGCGGCATCGCGCTCTCGCAGACCACGCTGCGGCTGGTGCTGGCCGACATGTTCGCCTGCCTGATGCGCCACGGCTTCACCCGCCTGATCGTCATCAACGGCCATGGCGGCAACGTCCAGGCGATCCACGAGGTCACCCAGGCCATCCACAAACAGGATGGCCTGCTGATCCCCAGCTATTACCTCTGGCGCGTCGGCTACACCTTCCTCCCCGCCATCCTTGGGGAGGCCGCGGCGAAGCAGGCGGCCGGCCACGGCGCCGATCCGCTGACCTCGGTTGCCATGCACCTGTTCCCGGACTGGATCCGCCCGGACCTCGTACCTGGCACCTCCACCCCCGGCGAGGTGCGCGGCCTGCGCGTCTCCGGCGCCGGCACCGCGCGGTTCGAGGGGGCGGAGATCGCCCTGCCGCTGGAGGTCGATTCGATGGCGCCGAACGGCGTGATGGGCGCCGACCCCCGCCTGTGCTCGGCCGAGACCGGCGCCCAGGTGGTCGAGCGCCTGGTTGATCTCGGCGCCCGCTTCGTGCGCCACTGGGTCCAGACGAGCTGAGGAGCCCCCGATGAACCAGATCTCCCCCGAGCCGCTTGACGCGCTCGCCCGCCGCGTGCTGCCCGCCGGCAACTTCGGCAACGCCAACACCGACCTCGTCATCGAACGCGGCCTCGCCGGCCGGGTCTGGGATACCGACGGGATGGAATACGTCGATTATCTGCTGGGCTCCGGCCCGATGTTCGCCGGCCACTGCAACCCCGAGGTGCTCGCCGCCACCCACGCCCAACTCGACCGCGGCAGCACGTTTTTCGTCAACAACCCGCACGGCATCCGCCTGGCCGCCGAGATCGTCGATGCCGTCGCCTGCGCCGACCAGGTGCGCTTCACCTCCTCGGGCACCGAGGCCGATCTCTACGCCATGCGCCTCGCCCGCGCCTTCCGCCGGCGCGACAAGATCCTGAAGTTCGAGGGCGGCTATCACGGCATGTCCGACTGGGCGCTGATGTCTCTCGCCCCCCGACGCCAGGGCAACTTCCCGCTGCCGATCCCCGACAGCCCCGGCATCCCCCGCAGCGTGGAGAACGACGTGATCGTCGCCCCCTTCAACGATGCGGCGATGGCGGAATCGCTGATCCGCGAACACGCGGAGGAGCTCGGTGGCGTGATCGTCGAGCCGTTCCAGCGTCTGATCCCGCCGGTCCCCGGCTTCCTCGAAACCTTGCGCCGGGTGACAGCCGAGCTGGGTATCCCCCTGATATTCGACGAAGTCGTCACCGGCTTCCGCTTCGCCTATGGCGGCGCGCAGGCCTATTACGGTGTCACCCCGGACATCTGCACCTTGGGAAAGATCATCGGCGGCGGCTTCCCGCTGGCGGCCGTTGCCGGCCGGGCGGACATCATGGCGCATTTCGACCGCGCGAAGTCGGGCGACGAGGGCTACCTCATGCAGGTCGGCACCCTCTCCGGCAACCCGATCGCCGCGGCGGCGGGCCTTGCCACGCTCGAGATCCTCAAGCGCCCCGGCGCCTATGACGGCGTGCGCGCCCACGGCCGCGCGCTGATGGACGGCATGAACGCTGCCCTGCGCCGCGCCGGTCTGCCCGGCCAGGCGCTCGGCGAGACGGTGATGTTCGACGTCATCTTCGCCGACGGCCCGCTGACCGACTACCGCGCCCTGCAGCGCCAGGACACGGCGATGGCCGCCCGCTTCAACCGCCGCCTGCGCGCGGCCGGCATCCTGAAGGGCGACAGCAAATACTACCTGTCGATCGCCCACACCCAGGCCGACATCGACTTCACCCTCGCCGCCTTCCAGGCGGCGGTGGACGACGAACTGGCCGGGCGGGGATAGGCCGGCCTAGAGCAATATCCGACCGGACAGCTTTGTCCAGTCGGAAGATTTGCGCGCTTGATCAAGTGGCTAGAGTGAAAAGCGACCGTCTATCAGGTCGGTTTTCGCTCTAGCGCAGCCAGGCCACCCCAGCCGCCGCCGCGAAGCCCGCCAGCAGGGCCGCCCAGTCACGCCGCGTCGCCGCCATCACCCCGATGGCGGCCACCGCGCCGGCGAGGCTGGGCCAGCCGCCCTCGTAGACGCCGGCGGCGGTGAAGGCGATGAACAGGTTGCCGGGTGCGAGCCGCAGCAGCCGCGCCGGCAACCCGTTTGCCGCCATCGCGTCGGCGGCGAGGAAGCCGCCGATGCGCATGGCGTAGGTGACCAGGCCCAAGGCCAGGATCACGCCCCAGACGGTCAGCTCACTCATCGTCGCCGCGCATCAGGCAGATCAGCGTGCCCACCCCGCCGCCGATCAGCATCGCCCAGGTGCCGCCCAGCGTCGCCGCCACCGCCACCGCCACGCCAGCGGAGGCGATCCAGGGCAGCAGGCTCATCATCCCCTTCCACTGCGTCGGCAGCAGGCTCGCGACGAAGCCGAGCGGCAGGAAGGCCGCCCCCACGGCCAGCGGCCCGCCCAGCGCCAGCGGCATCGCATGGCCGATCCCCGTGCCGACAATCCAGCCCAGGCCCATCGGCAGGCTCGCGCCCAGCAGATAGCCGGCATCGCGCCGGCCGCGATCCGCCTCCGCCACCGTCATCATCCAGGAGGCGTCGCCGACCAGATACAGCACCGGCAGCATCATCCGCCGGGGCACATCGGCGAACAACTGGCGCAGATGCGCGCCGATGACGAGGTAGCGCGCATTGGCCACCACGCAGGCCAGCACCATCGCCGCCACCGGCGGCGGGGCGCCCCACATCCCCAAGGTCACCGCCTGCGCGGTGCCGGAATAGACGATCGCGCTGAAGCCGATCGCGGCAAACAGCCCGAATCCCAAGCCCTTGTAGGCGACCCCGATGACGATCCCGCCCAGCAGGCTGCCGAGGATCAGCGGCAGGCCGGCAAGGAAGCCGCGGCGAAACCCCGCCGCGGTGAACGGAACGGACATCGCAGTCAGGCGACGGGCGCGCGCCGGTCGGCGATCACCGTGCCGGCCGCCAGCATCTCCGCCTCATGGCCCGGCTCGCGGAAATCCTCGGCCAGCGCGTCCGCCTCCC
>CAMCJI010000156.1 GCA_945874805.1 Asaia bogorensis
GTGGTGGGCGTCAATCGCCACACCGCTACTCTGTTCTTCCACAAGCTGCGCGAACTCATCGCCGAGCAGCTGGCGCTCGAGACGCCGCAACTCCTCTCGGGCGAGATCGAAGTCGACGAGAGTTACTTTGGTGGTCGGCGGAAGGGCAAACGTGGCCGGGGTGCCGGTGGCAAGGTGCCTGTCTTTGGCTTGCTCAAGCGCCGAGGAAAGGTCCACACCGTGATCATCCCCAATGCCGGGCGCACCACCCTGTTGCCCATCATCCGGCAGCGGGTCGAACCAGATTCCATCGTGTTTACAGACAGCTTCGCAGCCTACGACGTGCTCGACGTATCCGGGTTCAAACATCGCCGCGTTAACCACAAGCATCGCTTTGTGCAGCACGGCGCGCACATCAACGGGATCGAAAACTTCTGGAACCAGGCCAAGCGGCACCTCCGCCGCTTCAACGGCATCCCGCAACAGCACTTCCATCTTTATCTCAAGGAATGCGAATGGCGCTTCAACCAAAGACCGGTCTCCCGCCTCAATGCCATCCTGCGAGGATGGCTTGATCTGTGACCCATTCAGAACCCAAATACCTCGTCGGCCGTGTGGATAAGTGGCTTGCCTCCGCGCGACAATTGAGGGCTGCGGCAAGCCACTTATCCACACTCAGCTAACAACCACGATAACCAAACAAAACCCTTATCTAGGCCAGCCCCAAAGTTTTTTTTGCTTCTTTTTTTCAAAAAAGAAGGTGCTTGCCTTCCCCTTCCTCCCGGCTACGGAAACAGCTTGCTCACCGCCCAGCCGGATTTGGTGCGGGTATGCACGCTGCGGTCGTGCAGGCGGAATGGCATGTCCTGCCAGAATTCGAACTCCGTCGGCCGTACGCGGTAGCCGCCCCAGTGCGGCGGGCGGGGGATCGGGGTTTCGCCGGGGTATTGCGCTTCGAGCGCGGCGACTCGGCGCAGCAGGTCGTCGCGGGCCGGCAGGGTGGAGGATTGCAGGCTCGCCCAGGCGCCCAGCCGCGAGCCGCGCGGGCGGGACTGGTAGTATTCGTCCGACTCGGCGTCGCTGACCTGTTCGACCGGCCCGGCGATGCGGACCTGGCGGCGCAGCGACTTCCAGTGGAACAGCAGGAAGGCGTGCGGGTTGGCGGCGAGTTCCGCGCCCTTCTGGCTGGTGCGGTTGGTGTAGAAGATGAAGCCCTCCGCATCCCAGCCCTTCAGCAGCACGATGCGGGCCGATGGCAGGCCGGCGGGGGTGGCGGTGGCCAGCGTCATGGCGTTGGGGTCGTTGACCTCGGTCTTCTCCGCCTCGGCGAACCAGGCGGCGAACTGGGCGTAGGGATCGGTTTGGGTCATGGCGACGTCCTCATTCGGTGCCCGGTATGTGCCCCCGGGCGACCGATCCGGCAAGCCGCCCCTTGCGGCGGTAGGGGAAGCCATGTCACCACAGCACCAAGCCCGGATTACCAGGACAAGACAATGACCGACCAGGACCAACCCCGGCCCCTGCCCACCGGCAGCCTGATGGCGGGCAAGCGCGGCCTCATCATGGGTGTGGCCAACGACCACTCGCTGGCCTGGGGCATCGCTGCCGCCTGCGCCGCCCAGGGGGCGGAACTGGCCTTCACCTATCAGGGTGATGCGCTGGCCAAGCGGGTGCGCCCGCTGGCCGCCAGCGTCGGCTCCTCGCTGGTGCTGCAATGCGACGTCGGCGACGACGCCAGCATGGATGCGGCCTTCGCCGAGGTGGCCGCGCAATGGGGCAAGCTGGACTTCCTGGTCCACGCGATCGGCTTTGCCGACAAGCAGTATCTGCGCGGCCGCTATGTCGATACGCCGCGGGCTGCGTTCCTGCAGGCGCTGGACATCTCCTGCTTCTCCTTCACCGCCGTCGCCCAGCGCGCCGCCGCCCTGATGGGGCCGGGCGGGTCGATGATCACCCTGTCCTATCTGGGGGCGGAGCGGGTGGTGCCGCACTACAACGTGATGGGCGTGGCCAAGGCGGCGCTGGAGGCCTCGGTGCGCTACATCGCGACCGACCTCGGCCAGGCCGGCATCCGGGTGAACGCCATCAGCGCCGGGCCGATCAAGACGCTGGCCGCCAACGGCATCGGCGACTTCCGCTACATCCTGCGCTGGAACCAGTACAACGCGCCGATGCGCCGCAACGTGACCATCCAGGACGTCGGCGGGGCCGGGCTGTATCTGCTCTCCGACCTCTCCTCCGGCGTGACTGGGGAGGTGCATCACGTGGACAACGGCTACCACATCGTCGGCATGAAGCAGCCGGACGCGCCGGATCTCTCGCCGGAGTAGGCGCGTGTCTCACAATACATTCGGCCATCTGTTCCGCCTGACCACCTGGGGCGAAAGCCACGGCCCGGCGATCGGCGCCGTGGTGGACGGCTGCCCGCCGGGCATCCCGCTCACCGAGGCTGATATCCAGCCCTGGCTGGATCGCCGCCGCCCCGGCCAATCGAAATTCACCACCCAGCGCCAGGAGCCGGACGAGGTTCGCATCCTCTCCGGCGTGTTCGAGGGGCGGACGACCGGCACCCCCATCGCCTTGCAGATCGAAAACGTCGATCAGCGCTCACGCGATTATTCGCAGATCGCCCAGCAGTTCCGCCCCGGCCACGCCGACCTGACCTATGAGCTGAAATACGGCATCCGTGACTATCGCGGCGGCGGGCGTTCCTCGGCCCGCGAGACGGCGATGCGGGTGGCCGGCGGCGCCGTCGCCCGCCTCGTTTTGGGGCCGGAGGTGCGCATTCGCGGCGCTCTGGTGCAGATGGGCCCGCATGCGATCGACCGGGCCCGCTGGGATTGGGAGGAGGTGGCGCGCAACCCCTTCTTCTGCCCCGACCCGGTCGCCGCGGTGGCGTGGGAGGACTATCTCGCCGGGGTCCGCAAGGCCGGCTCCTCCTGCGGCGCAGTGATCGAGGTGGTGGCCGAGGGCGCGCCGCCCGGCCTGGGCGCGCCGATCTACGCCAAGCTCGACGCCGACATCGCCGCCGCCCTCATGGGCATCAACGCCGTCAAGGGCGTCGAAATCGGCGAGGGCTTCGCCGCCGCCGCCCTGACCGGCGAGGACAATGCCGACGCCATGCGCATGGAGGACGGGCGGGTGGTGTTCGGGGCGAACCATGCCGGCGGCATCCTGGGCGGCATCTCCACCGGCCAGCCGATCGTCGCCCGATTCGCGGTGAAGCCGACCAGTTCGATCCTGACGCCGGTTCCCTCGGTGGATCGCAGCGGCGGCGAGGTGGATGTGAGCACGAAGGGGCGCCACGATCCCTGCGTCGGCATTCGCGCCGTGCCGGTGGGCGAGGCGATGCTGGCGCTGGTGCTGGCCGACCATCTGCTGCGCCAGCGCGCGCAGAACCCGGATGCGCCGTCAGCCGCCAGGCTGCCACGAAACTAGGCAGCCCGGCTGCCGCGGAACTAAGCAGGCGGCGGACCAGCCTCGGAACCGATCAACAGTGGCATAAGCTACGGATTTGTGTATTCCTTCCCGAAGATGCCAAGCCGCATCATCCCCGAGGATATTCATGTCCAATCCCGCGCCGACGCGTCCGCTCCCCCCCCGCCGCAGCGCCATGCTGGCGCTGGTGAAAGCCGCCGGTCCCGGGGTGTGGCGCAAACGCGTGGCCGAACTCGCGGGCTGGGCAGCCGGCGGGCAACGGTCCGGCCGGGCGCTGTTGCAGCGCCACGCGGTGGAGCTGACGATCGAGCGCCTCACCCGCCCGCTCGACCGAACACCGACGCCCGGGGAATGCCTGCTGGCCGAGATCGCCTCCGCCGCCGCCGCCGCCTACGCCGCAATGGGCGAGGCGGGGCAGGCGCGGATGCGCGAGATGCTCGCAGCCGGCCTGTCCGGCTCCAACACCCTGGTGCCGCTGTTCCACATCTTCCGCACCGCGATGCTGCAACGCCGCCGCGGCTTCGACGTCGCCTTCGCCGGCTTCGAGGAGGGCGCGCCCTTCGACCTGCTGCTGACACGTGACGGGACGGAGGCGGAGGTCGCCTGCGACATCATCTCCGCCGAGGAAGGCCGAGACGTGCATCGCGGCGCCTGGGTGCGCCTGGTCGATCAGGTGGACGCCGATCTGCAGACGTGGCTTGCCGCCCATCCCGGCCGCTATCTGCTCAAGCTCACCCTGCCGCAGGGCCTGCGCGGCGAGCCGGAGACGCTGGCGGCTCTGCACGGGCGCATCCGCACCATGCTCACCGATGAGCGCCGCAGCGACCAGGACGCGGCCGCGGTGCTGCGCCTCGATCCGCTGATGCTCGCCGCCGCCCAGGCGGACGAGCTGGGCCTGCTCACCGGCCTGCGCCGCGAGTTCGGCACCGAGGCGCATCTGGCGGTCACCACCGGCGGGGCCGGCGTGTTCGTCATGGCTGCCCGCGCCGGGCGAGGCAACGAGGTGGCGGTTGCCATCCGCCGCCGCCTGTTCGCCATCGCGCCGATGCGCCTGACCGGCACGCGCCCCGGCATCTTGGCGATGTTCATCGAGGATACCGACCGCACGGAATGGCGCGAACTGCGCGAGACGCTGGAGCTGGAGGGCGAGGCCCGGCAGTTCCTCGCCCAGCCCGCCGCCCGCTGCGTCGTCGCCGTCACCTGCGCCTCCCGGCTGGAGCTGCTGGGCGCTGCCGCACCCGACGGCGCGCCGGATGGCGAGTTCCGCTTCCGCAACCCCTCCCACCCGGCCGCCAAGGCCGCGGCCCTCGCCCCGGCGGTGCTCTCGTCGATGTGAACGGATCGCCATGCAACCGCCATGAAGTCATGGCGTTATCATGCGCGTGATGGACGGACGGAGCACCCGCGGCATGACCGACCCTGAATACGCCCGCCGGCTCGACGAAATCGACCGGCTGCTGAACGACCCGGCAGTGCCGATGCAGCCGGCCCGCGTGTGGTTGCTGCTGGACGACCTGCACCAGCGCGCCGCCGGGCGCCCTGCCCCCCAGGCCCGCTGAGCCGGTTTACGCTTTCGCAACACCGCCTGTGGCTTTCTGCTGCGCGGGCTTTCCGGTATGACGGGGCTGTCCCGTTTTGGTGCAGTCGCGCATGAATATCTCCGTCTTCGGCATTGGCTACGTGGGTGCGGTCTCCAGCGGATGCCTCGCTGAACTGGGGCATGACGTCGTCGGCGTCGATGTCTCGGCCGAGAAGGTGGCAATGCTCGCCGCCGGCCAGTCGCCCATCGTGGAAGCCGAAATCGGCGAGCTGATCGCCGGCAATGCCGCGCGCGGCCGGCTGACCGCCACCACCGACGTCACCGCCGCCATCGCCGGCACCGATCTGAGCTTCGTCGCCGTCGGCACGCCGAGTGCCGCCAAGCCCGGTCCGCACACCGTGGTCATGCGCTCCACCGTGCCGCCCGGCACCGCCGAGACCCGCGCGATCCCGGCGCTGGAGGCCGCCTCCGGCCGCAAGCTCGGCCAGGGGTTGCACTACTACTCCAACCCCGAATTCCTGCGCGAAGGCACCGCCGTGCGCGACTTTCACGCCCCGGCGATGACGCTGATTGGCGCCCCCGCGGGCGACGATGCCGGCATCCTGCGCAGCCTCTACGCGCCGATTTCCGCCCCGGTGCAGGTGGTGCCCTACAAGGTCGCCGAATCCGCCAAGCACCTGTCCAACGTGTATCACGCGGTAAAGCTGGCCTTCGCCAACGAGGCGGGCGCGGTGCTGGCCGCCCTCGGCGTGGATGCGCGCGAGGCGTTCCGCATCTTCTGCGAAGACCGAATCCTCAACGTCTCCTCCGCCTATCTGCGCCCCGGCTTCGCCTTCGGCGGCTCCTGCCTGCCGAAGGACACGCGCAGCTTCATCGCCCTGGCTGAGGCGACGGGGGTTGCCACCCCCTTCCTGCATCAGGTCATGCCGTCAAACGTCGCGGTGGTCGAGCGCGCCTTCGCCGCCATCGCCGCGCACGGGCGCCAGCCCGTCGCCCAGTTCGGCCTGGCCTTCAAGCCGGGGACGGACGACCTGCGCGAATCGCCCTACGTCACCCTGGCCGAGCGCATGATCGGCCGCGGCTACGACCTGCGCATCTTCGACCGCTCGGTGAACCTCGCCCACCTGCTCGGCGCCAACCGCAGCTACATCGAACGCGAAATCCCCCACATCGAACGCCTGATGGCCGCCGATGTGGCCACCACCCTCGACGGTGCCGGCATCGTCGTCGTCGGCCACATCACCGGCGAAGACCGCCGCGTTTTGCTCGATGCGCTGGACGGCCAGATCGTCATCGACCTCGCGGGCATCGCGGTGCTGGAGAGCCATCCGCGGATTACGTATCAGGGCTTCTGCTGGTGAGGCGGGCGAGCGGCAGGAAGAATCTTCTTTTTGTGAACAAAAAGAAGCAAAAAAACTTTATTCGTTTTGCGTGGGCCTGCGCATGAAACCGCGCCTGCTGTTCATCAGCCCGCGCTTCCTCTTCCCGCTGGACCAGGGCGGCAAGATCCGCACGTCCAACACCCTGCGCGGCCTGAAGGGCGGGGCGTTCGAGATCATTCTGGCCGCCCCCGTGCCGCCTGACGCCGCAACCTACACCGCCGAGATCGCCGGCCTCTGCGACCGCTTCCTCTCCTGGCCGGAACCCACCACCAGCTTCACCGGCAAGGTCCTGGCCCTCGCCGGTGCGCTGCCCGTCCCCGTCGCCACCGACCGCTCCGCCGAGGGCTGCCGCGTCGTCGCCGCCGCCCTGGCCGAGCGGCCGGACGTGGTGGTCGTCGATTTCCCGCACGCCGCGGTGCTGCTGCCGGACGGGCCGATCCCCGGGGCCTCGGTGATGTTCACCCACAACGTCGAAGCCGAAATCTTCGAGCGCCACGCCCAGGTCGCCACCGGCCCGATGAAACTGATCTGGCGCTCCCAGGCCACCAAGATGCGCCGCTTCGAAGGCGACACCCTGCGCCGCTTCGACGCGGTGATCGCCGTCTCCGCCCGCGACGGCAAAGCGCTCGCTCAGCAGTTCAACCTGAAGAACGTGTCCTCGATCGACACCGGCGTCGATCTCGATTTCTACCCCTTCACCACCCCGGCAGCAGCGCCGGCGGACGGCGGCACCCTGGTGTTCTCCGGCGCGATGGACAGCCGCTCCAACATCGACGGCGTGACTTGGCTCGCTGAGGAGGTCTGGCCGCTGATCGAAGCCGCGCGCCCGAAGGCCGAGATGATCGTCGTCGGCCGCAACCCGGCCGAGGCGCTGGTCGCGCGGGTGAAGAAGCTCGGCCGCCCCTTCCGCTTCACCGGCTTCGTGGACGACATCCGCCCGCACGTCGCCCAGGGCGACATCTCGGTGATCCCGCTGCGCGTCGGCAGCGGCACCCGCATCAAGGCGTTCGAGGCGATGGCGATGGGCCGCCCCGTCGTCTCCACCACCCTCGGCGTCGAGGGCCTGGACATCACGCCCAGCGTGCATTTCGAAGTGGCCGACACCGCCGAGGCTTTCGCCCAGGCGGTGCTCCGCCGCCTCGACGACCCCGCCGGCACCGCCGCAATGGCCCAGGTCGCGCGGCGCCTGCTGGAGGAGCGCTTCTCCTGGCACCAGATCGCCAGGCAGTTCGAGGCGATCTGCCTCAAGGCGCTGGGCTGACGCCGGCGGCGTCAGGTCTGGGCACCCCGCAACAGCGGCTCCACCGTCGCAAGCGCCGCGGCACAGGAGGGCGCGGCCGCCGCGATCACCGCGCGCGGCTCGGTCATCCCCAGCGCGATCCCGGCCACGGTTGTGATGCCCCACCACGGATCCTCAACCGCCCGCCCCGCAAGCGCCGGGGCGGCGGAGGTGGCGCATTGCTGCACCTGCACCATCGCCGCACTGGCCGTAGCAGCGGGAACCCGGGCCGCCGCCATACGCTCGGCAAGGTCGGACTGGAACGGGCCAGTGATGAAAAATGACACCAGCATCATGAAAACTTCAAGCATTGTGACATTCTCTTTCTATGCGATTTTAAAGTGGCCTTGAGCTGATCGCGCTTCAACAGGTGTTGCCGTAATTTCATTATTGTTTTGAGTGCGACAGTGCGCTGTATATGTTCAATCCTGGCGCACCGGGATTGAACATCCCTCTCCCGTCGAACCAACCATCGGACCCCATCGTGCACGTGACGATCGATGCAGCAGCCGCCGCCACACCAGCCGAGCACGCCGCGCAGGCACGGCTGGAGAGGCTGTCCCGGCTGTTGGATTCCGCCCTGCGGGTCCCCGGCACGCGCCTGCGATTCGGCCTCGACCCCGTGCTGAACCTGCTGCCCGGCATCGGCACCGTCGCCGCCCAGGCGATGTCCGCCTATCTCATCTGGGAGGCGCGGCGCATCGGTGTGCCTGGGTGGTTGCTGTTGCGGATGTTGGGGAATGTCGGGATCGATTTCGCGATCAGCGCGGTTCCGGTGCTCGGTTGGGTGGGGGACATGTTCTTCCGCGCCAATACCCGCAACATGGCGCTGCTGCGCGCACATCTCGCCCGAAACTGACGCGCATGGACATCCCGCTGCAGGGCCCATCAAGCCCTCCCGGCGGAAGCGAAGAACGCCGTCAGCCTCCGGCTGCTACTCCGCCGCCATCCGCGGCGGTTCCACCAGTTCCACCGCCCGCGACAGATCGACGCTGAGCAGCCGCGAGACGCCGCGTTCCTGCATGGTCACGCCGTACAGCCGGTCCATCCGCGCCATGGTCAGCTGGTGGTGGGTGACGACGAGGAAGCGGGTGCCGGTTTCGCGCACCATGTCTTCCAGCAGCAGGCAGAAGCGCTCCACATTGGCGTCGTCCAGCGGTGCGTCCACCTCGTCCAGCACGCAGACGGGGGCAGGGTTGCAGCGGAATACGGCGAAGATCAGCGACAGCGCGGTCAGCGCCTGTTCCCCGCCGGACAGCAGCGACAGGGCGGCTAGCTTCTTGCCAGGCGGCTGGGCGTAGATCTCCAGCCCGGCTTCCAGCGGATCATCCGAGCCGACGAGGGCGAGATGGGCGCGCCCGCCGCCGAACATGCGGGTGAACAGCGTCTGGAAATGCTGGTCCACCTGCGCGAACACAGCGGCCAGCCGCTCGCGGCCTTCGCGGTTCAGATGGCCGATGGAGCCGCGCAGCTTGGCGATGGCGGTGGTGAGTTCGGCGCGTTCGGTGACGATCACGTCGATGGCTTTGCTGATCTCCTCGGCCTCGACCTCGGCGCGCAGGTTGACCGGGCCCATCTCCTCGCGCTCGCGCTGCAGGCGTTCGAGCTTGCGGCGCGCCTTGTCCTCGGCCTCGGCGGAGACATCGGCCGGCGGGTCCGGCAGTTCGGGGTTGGCGCCGAGGCGTTCGAGGATGCGTTCGGCCACCGTGCCCCAGGCCTGCTCGGCCTGGCTCGCCTCGCCCTCGCAGCGCACCACGCGCTCGCGGGCGCTGGCCAGCGCTGCTTCGGCGGCGCGGGCGGCGCGGTCGGTCTGCTGCGCGGTGGCTTCGGCGGCCATCAGCGCGTCGGCGGCACGGCGATGGCGCTGCTCGGCGGCCTGCAAGGCGTCGAGCGCGGTGGCCTGGCGGGCGGCGATCTCGGCGGGGGCGCTGGCGAGCGCGAGATGTTCGGCGGCGGCTTCGGCGGCGCGGGCGCTGAGGTCGGTCAGGCGCTGGCGGGCGTCGGCCGCGCGTTCGGTCCAGTCGCGCTGCTCGCCCTGGGCGGTGCGGCGGCGATGGGCGCGCCCGGCGGCGGCGCGGGCGAGCGCGTCGCGTTCGGAGGCGGTGGCGGCAGCGCGGCTGCGCGCCTCGGTGAGGGCGGCACGGGCGCGTTCCATCTCCGCCCGGGCGGCGGCGGGGTCGGGCAGCGCAGCGGCGGCGGCGCGGGCTTCGACGTGGGCGGCGTCGGCGTCGGCGCGGTCCTGGGCGAGGCGGGCGGCCTGATCGGCTAGGCCGGCGAGGCGGGCGGCGGCTTCGGCATCGCGGGTGGCGAGGCTCTGGGCGTTGCCGCGCGTGGCCTCGGCCTGCTGCTCGGCCTGGCGCCGGGCAACGCGGGCGGCCTGCTCCGCGGCGCGGGCTTCGGCTTCGGCCTGATCGGCGGCGGCGCGGGCGCTGCGTTCGGCCGCGTCCG
Source organism: Asaia bogorensis (assembly GCA_945874805.1). Classification (GTDB taxonomy): domain Bacteria; phylum Pseudomonadota; class Alphaproteobacteria; order Acetobacterales; family Acetobacteraceae; genus CAIRTN01. Next base: position 10,067 of record CAMCJI010000156.1, read on the forward strand.
CCGTGGCGGCGGCGGCGCGTTCGGCGGCGTCCGCCTCGGCGCGCGCCGTGCGCTCCAGCGTGTCCGCCTCGGCGCGGGCAGCGCGGGCGGCGGCATCGGCGGCAGCGAGCGCGGTGGCAGCGGCGGTGGCGATGGTGGTGGCGTCGGCCAGCCGGGCGCGCAGAGCGATCAGCCGGTTGCGCTGCTGCAGCCGCACCGCCGCCGCGGTGGGGGTGCCGGACTTGATCGTATAGCCGTCCCACCGCCAGACGGCGCCGGCGCGGGAGACGAGCATCTGGCCGGGGGCCAGAGCGGGCTGGCCGGCGTCGCCCTGGGCGTCATCCTCGACGAGACCGATGCGGGCGAGGGCGCGGGCGAGGGCGGGGGGGGATTGGACGAGGCTGGCCAGCGGCTGGCCGGGCAGCGTGGCGGTGGGGAGCGGCGGCAGGGTGCGCCAGTGGCGGGCGGCGGCGGTGTCGGCGGCGGAGTCCAGCTCCTCGCCGAGGGCGGCGCCGAGGGCGGCTTCGAGGCCGGCGGGCACGCTGAGCTGATCGACCATGCGCGGCCAGCGTTCGTTGTCGGCCACGGCGAGGACTTCGGCCAGGGCCTGGGCCTCGGCGGCGAGGCGGCCGCGGATGCCGGCGGCTTCGCTGTCGGCGGTGCGGGCGGTGGCGAGGGATTCGGCGGCGGCGGCGCGCAGCGATTCGGCCTGGGCGGCGGCGGCGCTGCGCTGCTG
>CAMCJI010000157.1 GCA_945874805.1 Asaia bogorensis
GCCGCGGCCCCGCCGCCGCCTGCATTCGCTGCTCCGCCACCGCCGCCGGCTGACCCCTTTCCAGCCGCGCCGGCCATGCCGGAACCGTTCATGGCGCCTCCTGCTCTGCCGCCCGCCTCCGCGAGGGCGGTGGTGGAGGAGGATGCGGAAGATCCGTTTGCCGAGGTGAACGTGCCCTCGGCCCAGTTCGTCGCGCCCGCACCCGCAGCCCCGCCGGCGCCGGCGGGGATGTCGGTGTTCGACGACGAGGAGCCTTTCGCGGCAGTGGTGGCAGCACCCGCCGCACCGGCAGCCGCACCGTTCTTCGACGCCGCGCCGGCGCCGGTTGTGGCTGCGCCCGCTCCTGCTCCCGCGCCGGCCCTGAGCCCGGCGGTCGCCCAGCATGACCTGATGGCGGCCTTCCTGCGGGGGGCGGGGATGGAGGATGCCAAGCCGGCCGATCCGCTGGTGGCGATGGAGCGGCTGGGCGAGGCGTTCCGCGCGCTCGTGGGCGGGCTGCGCCAGGCGCTGATCGCGCGGGCGGCGGTCAAGGGCGAGTTCCGCATCGAACAGACGATGATCCGTGCCCGCGGCAACAACCCGCTGAAGTTCTCCGCAGGCGACGACGATGCGCTGGCCGCGCTGATCGGCGCGGGGCGGCGGTCTGACATGACGCCGGCCGACGCGATCGGCGATGCGCTGCGTGACATGCGCCTGCACGAACTGGCGACGATGGCGGCGATGCAGGCGGCGGTGCGCGCGCTGCTGGAGCGCTTCGATCCCGCGCCGCTGAAGGCCGAGGGGGAGAAGTCCGGCGGGCTGTTGCCGGGGCAGAAGCGCGCGCGGGCTTTCGACCTGTATGAGAAGCTGCACGGGGACATCGCGCGCGCCCTGGCGGATGATTTCGACAGCGTATTTGGAAAAGCCTTCGCCCGCGCCTATGAACAGGCTCTGACCGAAGTTGGCGAAAGGGAACGCAGACCATGATGCGACGCTCCACTGTAGCGGCACTCGCCGTACTCGCCCTGCCGATGGCACTTTGGGGTTGCGCACCCCCGCCGCCGCCGCCGGCCACGCTCGATCTGGCGATTACCGCGGGCGCCGACCAGAACCCAGGCGCCGGCGGGGCGCCGACGGCGGTGAAGATCTTCCTCTACCAACTCGCCACCACAGCCAAGTTCGAACGCGCGGACGTCTTTGCCCTCACGGAGCGGGAGAAGGCGACGCTGGGCGAGGATCTGCTGGCCAGCGAATCCTTCGTGCTGGCGCCCGGCGAGAAGCGCAGCGTGGCGAAGGAGGTGAAGATCGGCACCACGTCGCTCGGCGTCGTCGTACTGTTCCGCGACATCGACCGTGCGACGTGGCGGGTGATGGCGCCGGTGGCCAAGAACGGACCGACGGTGCTGCAACTGACCACCAAAGGCGTCGTGGCCACTCTCGCGCCGCGCTAAGGCTGCTGCTAGGCTTGGCCAGGGCCGGTTCGATCCGGGCCTGGCCGGGCGCCTTGAGACCAACGGAAGCGAGCACAGTCCGTCATGACGTGGACGAATCGAGTCGTTTGGCAGGAGGGCATGTTCCTCCGCGCCCAGCATTTCCAGCAGCAGGACCGCTGGCTGGAGGCGTTCGTGCGCGGCCGGGCAGGCGCGCTGCGCCCGCATCCCTGGGGCATGACCGAGATGATGGTCGACCGCGACCTGCTGGCGACCGGCCGGTTCGCCGTCGCCTCCGCCGCCGGGGTGTTCGAGGACGGGACGCCGTTCATGATCCCGGGCGAGACGGATCATCCCGCCCCGCTCGACCTGCCGGAGTCTGCACGCAACACGGTGGTGTATCTGGCCCTGCCGGTGCGCCAGCCGGGTGCGGTCGAGATCGCCGGGAGCGACGGCAATGAGGGCCGCTACGCGCTGCGCCCGTTCGAGGCGTACGACACCCATTCCGCCTCGCCCCAGCCGGCGGAGGTGCAGGTGGGCCGGCTGCGGCTGCGCTACATGCTGGAGACCGACGAACGCGCCGGCTACATGTGCATCGGCCTCGCCCGCATCACCGAAGTGGCGGCGGACAAGCGGGTGAGCCTGGATGAACGCTGGATCACGCCGGCGCTGATCTGTTCGGCGAGCGCGCCGCTGGCCGGGCTGATCACCGAGCTCTCCGGCATGCTGAGCCAGCGCGCCGAGGCCCTGGCCGCGCGCATGGTCGCCCCCGGCTCACGCGGAGCGTCGGAGGTGCAGGACTTCCTGCTGCTGCAGACGGTCAATCGCTGGCAGGTGTTGCTGGCGCACTGGGCCGATGCCGGCAACGTCCACCCCGAGGATTTCTACCGCACGCTGTTGCAGATGGCGGGCGACCTCGCGACCTTCACCGAGACGACGACGCGCCGGCCGAACACCTATCCGGCCTATCGCCACGAGGACCTGCAACGCAGCTTCGCCCCCGTGGTGGCAGACCTGCGGCGCTCGCTGTCGGCGGTGATGGAAAGCTCCGCCGTGCCGGTGCCGCTGCGCGAGACGCGCTCGGGCACGCGGGTCGGGCAGATCACCGACCGCAACATCCTGCGCGGGCATACCTTCGTGCTGTCCGTCCAGGCGGACATGCCGACCGAGAACCTGCGCCGGCTGTTCCCGAGCCAGGTGAAGATCGCCGCCGTGGAGCATATCCGCGAGCATGTGATGAGCCAGCTGCCCGGCATCGCCGTGCGGCCGATGCCGGTGGCACCGCGGCAGATTCCGTTCTACGCCGGGGCCTCCTATTTCGAACTGGACCGCAACTCGCCGCATTGGGCGCAGATGCAGAATTCCGGTGGCTTTGCGGTGCATGTCTCGGGCGAATACCCGAACCTGCGGATGGAGCTGTGGGCCGTGCGTGGCTGACGATCGAACGGACTGAAGCCGGGGGGAGCAGATGAGCGACAATCCATTCGAGGAAGACTCCGACCGCACGGTAATCCGGCCGGTGCCTGGCGGGCGCAAGCCGGCCGCCCCTGCCGCGCCGCCGCCGCGCCCCGCAGCGTCGTCGTCGCCGTGCGACTCTCCGCCCCCCGCGGCCGCGGCACCTCCGCCGGCCTATGCCCCCGCACCCAGCTATGCCGCGCCGATGAGCGAGGGCGCCGAGCGCATCATGCTCGGCGGCAACCCGTTGATCGTCGCGGCGGCCCCGCTGCTGCAACTGCTTGCCCGGCTGCGCAACACCAATAGCCAGCCGGACGCGGCCGACCTGCGCGAGCGGGCGATGCGCGAGGTGCGGGCCTTCGATACCGCCGCGCGCGATGCCGGCGTGCCGATCGATCACGTGCGCACGGCCAATTACGCGCTCTGCGCCAGCATCGACGACGTGGTGCTGAACACCCCCTGGGGCAGCACCGGCGTGTGGGACAGCCGCTCGCTGGTGTCCGCCTTCCACCAGGAGGTCCGCAGCGGCGAGCGCTTCTTCCAGCTGCTCGGTCAGGTGAAGGACAATCCCGGCACGTTCCTGCCGGTGCTCGAACTCATGTACATGTGCCTCTCGCTCGGCTTCATGGGCCGCTACCGCGTTTCCCCGCGCGGCCCGGCCGAGTTGGAGAAGATGCGCGAGGACCTCTACGCCGTGATCATGCGCCAGCGCGCACCGGCGGAAGCGGCGCTGTCGCCGCGGTGGGAGGGGGTGGCCGCGCCGTATAAGCCGTCGCGCGCCTCGCTGCCGGTCTGGGTGGTCGGCGTGGCCGGGATCGCCGTGCTGGCGGGGCTGTTCACCTGGTTTTCCGGCAGCCTCGGCGCCGCATCGGATGATCTGTTCGCCCGGCTGATGGGCGCCCCGCCGACAACGATGCCGTCGATCGCGCGGATCGCGGCCGTGGTGCCGCCGCCGCCCCCGCCGGCCCCGCCCGAGCCCGGCGTGGTGGACAAGCTGCGCCAGTTCCTCAAGCCGGAGATCGATCAGGGCCTGGTTGTGGTGGTTGGCGACGAGAGCACGCCGGTCGTTCGCATCAAGGGCCGCGGCCTCTTCGCGCTCGGCAGCGACAAGCTGGAGGCGCGCTTCCTGCCGATCCTCAACCGCATCGGCGAGGCGCTGAAGGTCGAGGCCGGGGCGGTTTTCGTCATCGGCTATACCGACAACCAGCCGATCCGCACCGTGCGCTTCCCATCGAATTTCGAACTGTCGTCGGCACGCGCCCAGGCGGCGAAGGACGTGATCGGCCGGGCGTTGGGCGATCTCGGCCGGATCAAGGCCGAGGGCCGGGCGGACGCCGATCCGCTCGCGACCAACGCGACGCCGGAGGGCCGCGAGGAAAATCGGCGCATCGAAGTCGTGCTGCGGCGCGCGGGTTGAGGGCAGGGCGATGAACGCAGTGGTCGGATTTCTGACGTCGCGCTGGTTCCTCAGCTTCATCGGGGTGGCGATCCTGGCCGTGCTGGTCTGGGTCTTCGGCCCGCTGCTGGCCTTCTTGGAGGAGTGGTACGCCCGCGCCGGCGTGATCGGCGGGCTGGTGCTGATGTGGGCGCTGGTGAACTGGCTGGTCGGGCGGCGGGCGTCCAAGGCCGACGAGGCGCTGGTCAAAGGGGCCGCCGAATCCACCGGCCCGTCTGCCGGCGACGAGGAGGTCGCGGCCCTTGGCGGCAAATTGTCCGAGGCGCTGGCGCTGCTGAAGAAGGCGCGCGGCACCAGCGGCTATCTGTATGAGCAGCCCTGGTACATCATCATCGGCCCCCCGGGTGCCGGCAAAACGACCGCACTGCTGAACGCCGGCCTGCAATTCCCGCTGGCGGCCGAGATGGGGCAGGGCGCTGTGGCCGGCGTCGGTGGCACGCGGATGTGCGAGTGGTGGTTCACCGAAAACGCCGTGCTGATCGACACCGCCGGGCGCTACACCACCCAGGATTCGGACAGCAGCGTGGACAAGGCGGGCTGGGAAGGCTTCCTCGACCTGCTCAAACGCACCCGCGCCCGCCAACCGCTCAACGGCGTGATCGTGGCGATCTCGGTGGAGGACATCGCCGCCGGCACGCCCGCCAGCCGCACCGCGCACGCGCGGGCCATCCGCAAGCGCATCAAGGAGATGACCGACCGGCTGGCCGTGCGCGTGCCGGTCTATGCGGTGCTGACCAAGACCGACCTGCTGGCCGGCTTCACCGAATTCTTCGACGACCTTGACCGGGAGAAGCGTGCCCAGGTCTGGGGAGCAACCTTCGCGCTTGGCAGCGGTGGCGAGGCCGGGCCGCTCGGTGGTTTCGCAGCCGATTTCCAGGCACTCGTCGCCCGGTTGAACGAGCGCCTGCTCGACCGGCTGCAGGCCGAGCGCAGCCCGGAGCGCCGGGCGATGATCGCCGGTTTCCCCGCCCAGGTCGCAAGCCTGGAACAGCCGCTGATGGGCTTCCTGCAGGAGGCGTTCGGCGGCTCCAAGCTCGACCCCGCGCCCTTCCTGCGCGGCGTCTATATGGCGTCCGGCACGCAGGAGGGCACGCCGATCGACCGGCTGACCGGGGCGCTGAGCCGCGCTTTCGGCGTCGATCAGCGCCGCGCGCCGAGCCTGCGGCCGGAGCAGGGGCGGAGCTACTTCCTCGGCCGGCTGCTGAAGGATGTGATCTTCGGCGAGGCGATGCTCGTCTCCTCAAAGCCGGGGGCGGCGCGCCAGCGGCTGCTCATCCGCGGGGCGGCCTTCGCCCTCGTGGCGCTGGTCACGCTTGCCGGCGCCGGCGTGCTCTGGCGCACCCAGATGAACAGCAACGCGCAAATCGCCGCGAGCGAGGCAGCTTTGGCCGCCTACGTCGCGGCGGCCCAGCAGGTGAAGCTGAACCCGGTGACGGATGCCGACCTGCCGTCGGTCATCCAGATGCTGGAGCAGGCGCGGCTGATGCCGCATGGCTTCGAGCTTGGCCGCGACCTCGGCAGTTCCTGGGGGATCGGCCTGTCGCAGGTCGACAAGATCTCGGTGGGCGAGAAGGGCCTGTATCGCCACACGCTGGAGCGGGTGCTGCTGCCGCGGCTGATCTGGCGGCTGGAAGCGCAGATGCGCGGCAATTTCAACCGGCCGGACTTCCTCTATGAGGCGACCCGCGTCTATCTGATGCTCGGCAGCGCCGGCCCGCTCGACCGCGCGCTGGTCAGCGAGTGGATGCAGGCGGATTGGGGCTTCAGCTACCCCGGCGCCGGGGCGCAGCCCTTCCGCGAGGCGCTCGTGCGCCATCTCGACGCCCTGCTGGACAGCCCGCTGCCGCGCATCGAACTGGATGGTGGGATGGTGGAGGATGCACGCCGCACCTTCAGCCGCGTTACCCTTGCCGAGCGCGTTTATTCGCGTATCAGGCCGATCGCCTCGCAGCAGCAGATCGCAGCCTGGCGCCCGGCCGAGGCAGCCGGGGCATCAGGGGTGCGGGTGTTTATCCGTGGCTCCGGCAAGCCGCTGAGCGAGGGAATCCCCGGCCTCTATACCGTCGAGGGGTTCCATCGCGCGGTGCTGCCGAACCTCTCGCGCGCCGCGAAGGAAGTGGCCAGCGAGAGCTGGGTGCTCGGCACGCGCTCGGAACTCGACCCGCGCAGCCCGCAGATGGTCAACCTCGAACGCGATGTGGTGAAGCTCTACACCGACGAATACGCCCGGCAATGGGACGCCATCCTGGCGGACCTGAATGTCGTGCCGCTGCGCTCGATGAGCCAAGCGGTGCAGGACCTCTACGTGCTCTCCTCGCCGCAGTCGCCGATGCGCGACCTGCTGGCCGGGATTGCCAAGCAGCTCACGCTATCGGTAGCCCCGCCTCTGCCGCCGGGTGTGGCCGGTGCCGTGCAGGGCGCGACTGCCGCCGCCGGCGCCGCCGCGGCCTCGGCCCAGGCGAGTGCCGCGGCGCGGGTGGCCGGGCTGATGGGCCAGAACGCCGGCCCGCCGCCGGAGCCGCCGGGCAAGGCGATCGACGACCGCTACAAGCCGCTGCGGGATTTCGTCGGCAGCGGGCCGGGCGCGCCGATCGACCTCGTGCTCAAGCTGATGAACGACCTGCAGCAACAGTTGAACCGGCTTGCCTCAGCCCCGGCTGGCGGCGCGCCGCCGCTCGGTGTCGGCGACGACCCCGCGCGGCTGTTGCAGACCGAGGCATCCCGCCAGCCGCAGCCGGTCGCGCGCTGGCTGCAGGCGATGGCCGTCGGCGGCAGCACCTTGCGCGGCGGTGGCGCGCGCCAGGCGGCGGCGGCGGCTTTCGCCGGCCCCGGCGGGCCTGCCCAGCTGTGCCAGCAGGCGGTCGAGGGGCGGTATCCCTTCTTCCGGGGCGCGACCAATGAAATCCCGATGGATGATTTCGGCCGGCTATTCGCCCCGGGCGGGCTGCTGGATGCGTTCTTCAACACCCAGGTGCGCCCCTTCGTTGATATGTCCACGCGGACCTGGACGGCCAAGGAAGTCGATGGCGTGCCGCCGCCGGTCACGCCGGCGGACCTTGCGCAGTTCCAGCGCGCGGCCGTCATCCGCGACCTGTTCTTCGCCTCGGGCGGGGCCACGCCGACGGTGCGTTTCGACATCACACCGGCAACGCTGGACGCCGGCGCGCGCCAGATGACCCTGGACCTCGACGGGCTGGTCGTCAGCTACGCGCATGGCCCCTCGCGGGCGACGCAGATCACTTGGCCGGGTCCCACGCGCATGAACAATGTGCGCCTGGTGCTGGAGCCTGCGCCCGCCGGTGGCACCGGTGTGTTGCAGGATACCGGGCCGTGGTCGCTGTTCCGCCTGTTCGGCAAGGGGCAGCTGACCCAGGCTGGCGGTGCGGAGAAGTATACGCTCGGCTTCCAGCTGGGCGAGCGGCAGGCGGTGCTCGAAATCCGCGCCGGGTCGGTGCTCAACCCCTTCGCGCCGGGGGTGCTGCAGGACTTCCGGTGCCCGACGCTGAAATGAGCGGGGCGGAGATGGCGGTCTCAGCGGCATCGGGCTTCTTCGGCAAGCTGCCGTCGCGCGGCGATTTCCTCCGCGCGGGCCTGCCCCGCAGCTTCGTCGACCCCTGGGATGCGTGGCTGCAGCGGGTGATCGCCGGCAGCAAGGCGCGGCTCGGCGAGGAATGGCTGCCGATCTGGATGGAGGCGCCGCTCTGGCGCTTCGCCCTGCCGGGTGGCGTTTGCGGGCCGGATCCGGTGCTCGGCGTGTGGATGCCCAGCGTTGACCGCGCCGGGCGGCATTTCCCGTTGACCGTGGCCCAGGTGCTCACCCAAGCCGATGCAACGACGCTGATGGATCGCGCGCCGACGTGGCTGGCGGTGGCCGAGGAGGCCGGGCTGGCAGCATTGCAGGAGGATCTGGCGCCCGAGTCGCTGTCTCAGCGCCTCGCTGCGCCGCATTTCGGCGATCCGCTGGACGTGCCGGATATGGCCACCGTGTCTGACGGATATGCGCTTTGGTGGACCGACGGTTCGCCGCTGGTGGCGCCCTGTGCCTTCGCCACCGCCGGGCTTCCGGATGTGACGGACTTTACCGGCATGATAGATGCCCGCAATGATTTGAACGGCCCGGCCGTCCTTGGGTCGGTTGGTGGGGGAGGCTGAAGATGGTGCGATTCCGGTCCTGGGCCGTCTCCCATCCCGGTGCGGTGCGCACCCACAACGAGGATAACTACGTCGACCGGCCAGATATCGGCTTGTGGGCGGTCGCCGACGGGGCGGGCGGGCATGATGCCGGCGAGGTTGCCTCGCAGATGATCGCCGAGACCCTGTCCTCCCTCCCCGCCGGGCTTTCCGCCGCCGAACTGCTCGCCCAGGTGCGGCTGCGCATCACCGCGACGCATCAGTGGCTGCGCGACGAAGCCGCGCGCCGCGGCCCGCGGTCGGTCATCGCCTCCACCCTCGTGGTGCTGCTGGCCCGTGACGGTCATTTCGCCTGCCTCTGGGCGGGGGATAGCCGGATTTATCTGCTGCGCGACGGCAAGCTGGCGCAGGTCACTCGCGACCACTCGCTGGTGCAGGAACTGGTCGATGCCGGCACGATCACCGCCGAGGAGGCCGAGGGGCATCCTCGCGCCAACGTGATCACCCGAGCGGTGGGAGCGGACTGCGATCCGCTGGAACTGGAGAAGATCAGCGGCCGGTTGATGGTCGGCGATCGCTTCCTGCTGTGCAGCGATGGCCTCAACAAGACGATCAGCGACGCCGAACTCGTGGGGTTGCTGGGCGGGGAGGGGGTGCAGTCGCCGTCCGACCGGCTGATCGCCGAGGCGCTGTCGCGGCGGGCGACCGACAATGTCACCGCCATCACCGTCGACACGCTTAGCTGAACCGAGGCGTGGGGGAAACAGAAACGGCCCGGCGCGTGAGCGCCGGGCCGTTCTGCCGCCTGGGCTGTCCGCCCCGGCGAACCGGGGTGGACAGCACGTTCCGTCTCAGACGGTCTTCGCCTTGCTGACATCGTAGGTGATGCTCGGGCTCTCGGCGACCCCGCCGGTCGGGTTGTGGGTGATCACCTTCGTCATCACCTTGGTGAAGTTCAGCGACAGGCTCTCCGACGGGCGATCGCCGCCAGAGGAGGTGCTGTAGCCGCTCAGCATCACGTCGGTGAGCGTGTAGCTCATGTAGACGCGCATCTTGCCCTTGTCGGTGGTGCAGAAGTCGAATTTCACCTCCTTGCCGTGACCATGGTAGAATTCGGTCAGGAGCGGGATGGTCGCCTTGTCCAGCGGCTTGGTGATCGTCACTTCGCTCACGCTCGGTGCGCTCGACTCACGGTTCTGAGCCGCACCGGTCGGGGTGGAAATGCCACGGCCGACGCCCCATTGGAAGCTGTTGACCTCGACCCAATCCTTGTGGCCGTCTTCCGTCACGTCACCCTTGATCTTGTCGTATTGCATGTAGATCGGCATGGCTATTCTCCTTGTTGTGCCGGCGGCAGTCGCTCTTCACCCGACGCTGTAGCTGAACGATCCCGAGGGATCGAGACCGACGGACACCCGGGTGATCGCGGCGCCTTCGGCGAGTCGTCCCAGAACTTCGGCTGAGAGTTCCGGTAGCAACGTGCGAGACAGTATATTCTCAACGTTGCGCGCCCCTGATGAACTTTCCGTGCATCGGGCTGCAATGGTTTCAACAAGTTCGTGAGCGTACTCGAAATTGGCCCCATAGGCCTCCTTCACGCGCCGGCCGATGCGGGCCAGCTGCAGTACCACGATCTTGCGGATGATCTCCTCGGACAGCGGGAAGTAGGGAACGATCGTGACTCGGCCGAGGAAGGCCGGCTTGAAGTACTTCATCAGCTCCGGCCGCAGTGCATCGGCCAGGCCCGCCGCGTCCGGCGCCGTCTCGGGGTCGGCGAACAGCTTGGCGATCAGGTCGGTGCCGGCGTTCGACGTCATGATCAGCACGGTGTTCTTGAAGTCGATGTCCCGGCCTTCGCCGTCCTTCATGTTGCCCTTGTCGAACACCTGGAAGAACACGTCCTGCACGCCGGGATGGGCTTTCTCCATCTCGTCGAGCAGTACCACGGAGTAGGGGCGGCGGCGCACCGCTTCGGTGAGGATGCCGCCTTCGCCGTAGCCCACATAGCCCGGCGGGCTGCCCATCAGCAGGCTGACCTTATGCTCTTCCTTGAACTCGGTCATGTTGATGGTGGTGATGTTCTGCTCGCCGCCGTAGAGCAGGTCGGCCAGCGTCAGCGCCGTCTCCGTCTTGCCGGTGCCGGAGGTGCCGACCATCAGGAACACGCCGATCGGCTTGCGTGGGTCGGTCAGCTTGGCGCGGCTGGTGCGGATCGCCTGGGCGACGGCTTCCAGCGCG
>CAMCJI010000158.1 GCA_945874805.1 Asaia bogorensis
AGAAGCAAAAAAACTTTATCCGTTTGGCCCGGCACGTCCACTGAAACGCGCACTTGGCCGGCGCACCGCTCCCGCCTCCCTCGTCGAGGGAAGATAAAATAATCCTAATAGCGGTAAAATAGCCTTTGACGCGGGCCGGGAACCTGGAATACGGTCCCAGTCATGCACAACCACACCCGCAACCCCTTCACCGGACTGAAAGGCGCCCTCACCGGGCTTATGTCCGGTGGTTGGCTGGGGCTGGTCATGCATCTGCTGTTCCAGCGCAAGATCGCCTCGCTGCTGGTGGCGCTGGAAAACCTGTTCGCCCAATGGCAGGCCGGGACCCTGCCTTTGCCGGCCGCTCCGGCGCAGACCATCGCCCCGGAACGTGCCGCCGTCCCGCAGTCGGCGGCACCGCGCGCCCGCCGTCACCGGCAGGGCGAAGCGCCGGCCCAGCGTCGCCAACCCGTCGTTCAGCCCACGGTTCAGCCCGTCACCAACAGCGTCGCCCCGCCACCGCGGGCGGCAGTCCAACACCGCGCCGGCCCGCCCCTGCCCGCGCCACGGGCCCCGCTGCCGCCGCATCGCCGCGCCCGATGTGCCGCCAAACCTATGGCAGGCAGCCCATCCGCACGCCTAATTTATTGCGAAATCGAAATGAAAACCTTCACCCCGTCAGCGCCGGCGGCGGCGCAGCCCCAGCGCCGCCATCCCGGCGGCCAGCAGCCCGAGCGTGCCGGGCTCCGGCACTTCCTGCATGTTGTTCAGGATCGCGTTCTGCCCGATCCGGATCCCCAGCAGGTTCGCATCCACCACCGCGATATCCGTATGGATGCCGCCCCAAACCCGGCTGAACTCCGCCTCCACGATCGCCTCGGAGAAGGTGTCGTAGCAGAGCGTGATTTCCGGAATGCTGACGAAGTTCGGGTCGTTCAACCCATTCTGCAGATACGCGTCCGACGTGCTGCAGAACGTGAAGTTATCCGTCCCCACCACCGTGCGCAGCACTTCCGCCGCCGATCCGCTGAACGTCGGGTGCCCCGCGATGTAATCGGGGTGCGGCGGGGTGGCGATCAGCGACTGCCAAGCCGTATCGCAGGCGCCAGACGCGGCATAGAAGCTGTTCGCCGCCTCGAAGCTGTTCGGATTGCCGGACGCCGACCCGCATTCGCGGATCGCCGTGATCGGCCGCCACAGGTTCTCCTGATACTTGATCTCCCACGCCCCGATCGCCGCATCGGCCATGGACATCCCCACCAGCGCCGAAAGCCGCGCCTGCTCGACGAGGCTGAGGTCGTTGGTCGCGGTCACATCGGTGTTCAGCGTGTTGATCACGTCATTGGTGATCATCAGCCAGTGGCCCGGCGGATGCATAGAGCCGCCGGGATCGTTCCAGAACAGCGCCGCTTCCCGCTGTTCTGCCGTCTGCGCCGACAGGCCGGCGAAGTCGCAGGCCGCCGCCGTCTTGGTCGCGTTGTTCGCCAGCGTCCCACCCAGGCACTGCGCCTCCGCGACCGACTGCGCGTAGGACAGGGTGGTGATATCCACATCCCCCGGCGCCAGCGAGGACTGGTAGCCCTTCAGCGTCGCCGAATCCGTCGTGAACGGCGTCACCGTCCCCCAGATCGGAAACATCGCCGGCCGGCTGGACGGCGCGATATAAACCCCCGGCACGGTGCCGGCGCCCGGCGCCGTCTGCGGCGTCAGCCCATCGATGATCGCCTCGTAGGACTGGTCGTTGCTGCGCACCCCGATGATGTTGTTGGCTTCCTGCAACCCCAGTGCCAGCCCGTTGGCCAGCGTCGTCTGCTGTGCCCCCGTCACCGCGGCGTTCTGCAACGTCACCAGCGCCGCCGCATAGGCATTGTCGATCACCAGATTCGCCGCCGCGAGCTGGTTGGCAATCGCCGTCTGCTGCGAAAGCCCGAAGGCCAGACTGGTCACATTGCTGCCCTGCCATTGCGGCGCGGAATACAGGCTCTTGAGCACCCGATACCCCGCCTCCACCGCCGCCGCCTCGGCCGACGCATCCGCCACCGCCGTCACCGCCGAATTGTACGCCCGGTACTGCATGCCCGACGCCGCGTTGACAGCGTTGTAGATCGCCGCCGTCGTCATCGCGATCTTGCGCGCCCCGTCCGGCGGACCCGCCACCAGCAGGCTGGACGTCAAGCGGGTCGCTGCGATAATCGTATCGTTCCACATCTCAACCGGCGTCTCCGCCCTGGCCGGCCCCGACAGCCCCGCCAAAACGAACGCGCTAAGAACGCCTGCCGCGCCGATCCTGCCTTGAATACCCATAGGTCGCCCCCTGTGGTAGGGCCGGAAATCCGATGAGCGATATAGCCTCACCCGGACAAGCCTGCCCAAACCATCTAAATCAGATTTAATATCGGCTGTCGTAGCCGAGGACCGGCATTCCCGACAAACAGAAACATCTCGACTCACGATCGGGGGCCCGGGCGGCAACGCCCGGCCGCTTCCCCGTCATGCCCAGCGCCCCCGGTCAGGGCCGGCGCGCGTCCTGCTAAATGATTGCTACATAATATGATTTTTTCAACACGCGCGATCCTGCGCGCAGCGTCAGCCGCCCACCGCCCGCAAACGCTCGATTCAGAGCCAAATGTAAATTTTAATATTCGGCCCGAGAAATCTCAGGAATCAGCCGCCAATCCCGCCAATTCCCCCAAAGTCACCGGCTTCAACGGCGGCCGCACCCGCGCCAGCCCGATCGTCGAGGGCGCCACCCCCCGTGCCGCGGCGATCACCTGCGCCACCGCCAACCCGCAAATCCGCCCCTGGCACGGCCCCATCCCCGCCCGGGTGAAGGCCTTGACCTGATTGGGCCCCTGCGCCCCGGTCGCCACCGCCGCCCGCACCGCCCCGGCCGTCACCCCCTCGCAGCGGCACAGCACCACCCCGTCGCCCGGCACCAGCACCCAGGGCGCCGGCGCGAACAGCACATCCAGCAGCCCCCGCACCCCCGCCTCCACCCGCAACGCCGCCCGCCACGGTGCCGCAACCCGCTCAGCGGCCGCCGCCCCGGCCCGCCCGAGATCCACCGCCGCCGCCAACCCCGCCAGCCGCCCGCGCAGCCCCGCCGCCACCGCCCCGCCGATACCGCCGCAATCCCCCGCGATCAGAATCCGCGCGCGGTCCGTCCGCCCCCAGGCATCCAGCACCGGGCGAAAACACCCCTGTGCGGCATCCCATTCCTGCGTCACGCCCAAGGCGAGGCCCATATGCCCCGCCGGCACCACCCCCTCATGCAGCAGCAGCAGCTCGCAGGGCGCTTCCGCCCAGACCCCGCCGACGCGCCAGCGCAGCCGCTCCACCCGCCCCGCCCCCAGCGCCTCCACGGCACTCACCCCGCCGACCCGCCGCACACCGCGCAACGCCAGCCGCCATCCCAGCCCCTTCGCCAGTTGCCGCCACCCCGCCAGCGCCCCCGGCACTCGCGCCGCCGCCGCGCGCCACGCCCCCGGCCGCCCGGTATCCAGCCACCCCGCGATCCGCCCGCCTGCCGCCAGCAGCTGCGTCATATACAAGAGTACCAGCGGCCCCTGTCCCGCGATCCAGACCGGCCGATCCGGCACCACCCCGCCCGCCTTCAGCAGAATCTGCGCCGCCCCCACCCCCATCACCCCCGGCAGCGTCCAGCCGGGGATCGGCACCGCCCGCTCCTGCGCGCCGACGGCCACCACCACCCGCTCCCCCGTCACCACCCGCGCGGCCACCCCGTCGGAGGCAAACACCCGCCCGTCCGCCTCCACCTGCCAAACGCTCATCCCCGGCAGATAATCCGCCCCACACGCCCGGAACGCCGCCACCGCCGCCGCCCCCTCGGCATAGGCCGCCCCGAGCTTCGCCGCCCCCGCCGCCTCCACATTCCGCCAGATCTGCCCGCCGGGTGCCGCCTGCTCGTCGAGCACCGCCACGCTGAGCCCCTGCGCCCGCGCCTGCACCGCCGCCGCCATCCCCGCCGGCCCGGCGCCGATCACCACCAGATCGACCTTCATCCCAGCCCCCGCGCGCCCTGCTGCCGGTCGATCACCATGCCCTCGCGCACCGCCACCAAGCAGGCCTGGCGTGAGGCCACCCCGTCGATCACCATCAGGCATTCGAAGCACACGCCCATCATGCACCACGGCGCGCGCGGGCTGGCGTCCACCGGATGCAGCCGCGTATGCCCGAGGCCCGCCAGCAGGGCCGCAGCCGCCGCGGAGCAGCCGGCCGGCACGCGCAGCGCCACGCCCTCCACCACCACGCCGACGGTCGGCCCCTCAGGCGGCGGCCGGAACATCGAACCGCCCGGGATGAAAATCCGCCATCTCCGCCGGCAGCGCCCCGGCGCAGATCGCCTCGGCAAGTGCGGTCGCATGCACCGCCGCCAGCGTCACACCGGAATGGCAGATCGCCACGAACGCACCAGGATGGCTCTCGGACTGCATGTAAACGGGATGCCCGTCCGGCGTCAGCACCCGCAGCCCTGCCCAGGCCCGCACCAGCCGCACCCCCGCCAGCGCCGGAAACGTCCGCACCGCGTTCGCCGCGATCCCAGCGAGCGCCGCCGGCGTCACCGAGGTATCGAAGCCGGGATGGTCCTGCGTGGTGCCCAGCATCAGCGTGCCGTCGCCGGTCTGGCGGATATGCGTGGTCGGCATCGGCAGCACCGGCGCCAGCCGCTCGGTCACCACGATCTGCCCGCGCTGCGCCACGATCGGCGCGCCCAGCCCCAGGCTCGCGGCCAGCCCCGCCGTGCCATGCCCCGCCGCCAGCACCACCCGCCCGGCCAAAAGCCGCCCCGCCGCCGTCTCCAGCGCAAACCCCGCCCCGTCGCGCACCACCGAGATCACCCGCGCATCCGGCCGATACGCTGCCCCCAGCGCCTGCAACCCCGCATGCAACCCGCGCAGCAGCAGCAGCGGATTGGCGTGGCCGTCATGCGGGCAGAAACTCCCGCCCACCACCTCATCGCCCAGCCGCACCCCCGGCAGCAACGCGGCGACCTCGGCGCGGCCGACCATCCGCGTGTCATACACCTCGGCCTGATTGTGCAGCCGCTCCACCCGCAGCCGCCGCGCCTCGAAGGCCGCCTCGCCGAGGCTGATATCCAGCCCCCCGGTCTGCGCATGCTCCGTCCAGATGCCCGTCCGCTCGCGCAACTCCGCGGCAAACCCACCCCAGGCATCGGCGGACCGCCGCGTCCAGCGCGCATAGGCCGGCATCCCGTCGCCCTTGGATTGCAGCCACACCAGGCCGAAATTCGCCCGCGCCGCCCGCAGCGCCCCGTCGCCCTCGTCGCACACCGCAACCCGCAGCCCCCGCCGCGCCAGCCCGTAGCCGATGGCCGAGCCGACCAGCCCACCCCCGACAACAGCGACGTCGACGCTCTCCATCAGGTCATGACGATCATCACATGCTTCGCATAACCCGGCCGCGCCGCCAGCCGCTCGTACCACGCCTGCAGATGCGGCATCGCCGGCAGATCATCGCGGCGGAACGGCAGGTTGAGCCAGCGATACGCCATCGCCCCGGCGGGAATATCCCCCATGGTGAACGCATCCCCGCCGACATAATCCCGCCCCGCCAGATGCGCATCCAGCCGCTGCCACACCGCCGCCGTCGCCACCCGCGCCCGCTCGATCGCCGCGAGGTCCCGCTTGTCCTCAGCGGTGCGGATCAGCCCCCAGAACAGCGGCGTCATCCCCACCTGCACCGTCGTCTGCTGCCAGTCCATCCAGCGATCCGCCTCGCCCCGCGCCTGCGGCTCGGCCGGCCACAACCCACCGGCCGAATACCGCGCCGCGAGATAGCGCACGATCGCGTTGGACTCCCACAGCACATAGCCGTCATCGACGATCGTCGGCACCACCCCGTTCGGGTTCATCGCCCGATACCAGTCCTGGTCATTCCCCCCGAAGGCCCCGCCGACATCCGTGCGCGCATACGCCAGCCCGCACTCCTCAGCCGCCCACAGCGCCTTCTGCACGTTGATCGAATTCGCCCGTCCGTGAATCGTCAGCATCGCCGCCCCCCCTCACGGATCGATCGAAAGCCCTTCGGCGCGCCACAGCCCATCCGGCCGCCCCTGGAAGCCCTGCACCTTCGCCGACATGCCCCACAGCATGTTCCAGTGATACAGCACCACGTGCGAGGCATCGGTCAGCATGATCTCGGTCGCCTGCCGGTAGAACGGCAGCCGCGCCGCCGGATCGGCAACCGACGCCCCCTTCGCATACAGGTCGTCGATCAGCGGGTTCTCATACTTGCCCCAGTTGGTGAAGCCCTTGGACGTCAGCCAGATCGGCGCATTGCCGTCCGGATCAGCCCGCCCGGACCACAACAGCATGCTCGCCTCGAACTTGCCCGCCCGCGTCGCCGCCACCAGCGCCGCCGAATCCTGCGCCAAAATCTTCATGTCGAACCCGGCATCCGCCACCATCGACTGGATGATCTGCGCCACCTGCCCATCCAGCGGGTCGGTGCCGGTGAACAGCGTGAACGACACCTTGGAGACCCCCGCCTCCGCCATCAGCTTCTTCGCCGCCGGAATATCCCGCTCCGGCGCCGGGAATCCCGGATGATAATAGTAGCTCCCCGGCGCCTCCATCTGGTGCGACGGCACATACTGCCCGTCGAACGCCACCTGATTCAGGATCTTCCGGTCGATCGCCAGCGAGAACGCGCGCCGCACCCGCGCATCGCGCCCCAACGGCGTATCCGCCGCCGGCCCGTTGCCGATATTGAACTCGATCGGCACAAACCCCAGCGACGGCGACTTCCCCATCTTCAACCGCGGGTTCGCCACGATCGCCGCCACATCCGTCGGCGAGATCTTCTGCGCGATATCCAGCCCGTTCGCCGCCAGATCGACCTTGCGGATGTTCGAATCCGTCACCGTCCGGAAGATCACCCCCGGCAACTTGATCGCCGCCGCGTTCCAATAACCAGGGAACCGCTCCAGCGTGATATTGTCCTGCGCCAGCCGCGACTTGAACGAAAACGCCCCCGCGCAAACCGGATTGCCCTCGATCTGCTCGCGCACCAGCCCCAGGATCTTCGGCGAATACGGCGTGCCCGGCCGGTTCGCCAGCAGCGGGATCAACGGCGCGAACGGCCGCGAGAGCGTGATCTTCAGCGTATGCGGATCCACCACCTCAGCGCCCGAAATCGCCGCCATCTCCGCCCGCCGGTTCGAGTAGGAAACCGTCTTGTAGCGCTGAATATTCGCCGCCATCGCCGCCGCATCGAACGGCGTGCCGTCCTGGAACACCACTCCCGTCCGTAGCTTGAGCGTCAGCGCCAGCGCATCCGCCGCCCACTCCCAGCTCGTCGCCAGCTGCGGCACGAACTTCAGATCATGCGTCAGATCGATCAGGCTGTCGCACATCACCGTGGTGACAACCCGGTTCGTGTAGCTGCCATCCGTCGCCGGATCGAGCGGCGCGGGATCGAACTCCAACGCCACCCGCAGCGGTTTGCTCCCCACCTGGGCGCTCGCCGCCCCGGCAAACGGCACGGTCATCAGCACGGCAGCAGCAAGCCTCGTGACAGCGCGCATCAACAATCTCCGGCGGTTAAAACAACAAGCTGCCAGCTTGCCCCGCTTTCCCGCCCCCCCGCAACCCGCCGCCTCAAACCGGCACCACCGCCTTGCCCACCGGCCACAGCGCCAGGCCCGCCAGCTTCAGATGCGCCCAGGCAAACGGCAGCCCGATGATCGTCACCGCCATCCCCACCGCCGAAATCAGATGCCCTATCGCCAGCCACCACCCGGCAAACACGAACCAGATCACGTTCCCCAGCATCCCCGCCGTGCCCGTGCCCCAATCCTCCCGCCCATAGAGCTCGTCGCGCGCCACCGCCCGCGTGCCGAACGGCAGCAGCGTATGCAGCGCAATATTGAACGCCGCCCGCGCCCAGGGAATGCCGATGATGGTGATCGCCATCAGCACCGAGGCCAGCAACCACCCCGCCGCCATCACCACCCCGCCACACACCAGCCAGGCGAGATTGAGCAGCAACCGGACCAACGACATCGCCAATATCCCTCAAAAAGGAGAAGTAAGAATCTTCTTTTTGTGAACAAAAAGAAGCAAAAAAACTTCATTCATGGCTTCGCTGGCGGCCCCGCCAAAGCGTTCCAAGACGGCGAAGCCATCAAATCACTCACAGACAAACCCAACGCCGAGGGCAAGAACCCCACCAACCGACAAAAGTTTTTTTGCTTCTTTTTTTCCAAAAAAAGAAGACGCTTCCTGCCACTTGCCTTCCTACGCCGCGCCCTCAAGCCCCCAGATCGCGAAACCGCCGGCGCAGATCGAAATCGTTCGACGTGACGGCTTCTTCCAGCCGGATCACCCGCCGCTCCGCCCGCGCCAGGCTGTCGCGCATCGACTGCACCGTCCGTGGCGGGTCCTTGGCGAGCCCCTGCCAGAACGCCGCCCCTTCCGGGGTCGCGAACTGCATCGGCTCGCGCGGCTTGAGCACCAGCGAGAGCATTCCGTAGATCACCAGCGTCGGAAAGAAGAAGAACACCAGCGACAGGATTGCCGCCACCCGCACCAGCTTGGTCTTCACCCCCATCTGCTGCGCCAGCGCCAGGCACACCCCGGCGACGCGCGGCCGATCGGGATCGCGCCGATCCCGATCCTTGTACTTGTATTTGTAGCGTCCCATCTCACGGAGTCTCCCGCGCCCGCCACCCGGGCGCCTGGGCATCGAGCACGCGTTCCAGCGTGTCGATGCGTTCCTGCAATTTCTGCGCCGTCTCCCACATCTCGCCCAAGGCCCTTTCGTCCTCGCGCGAGAGTGTCCGCGCCGCCCGCCACTTCGTCACGTAATGCGCCACGATCCAGATCGGCGCGACAACGACGAGCGCGAGAACGCCGAGGACGAAGACCGTGCCGCTCACGCTTTGCCCGCCGGCAGCCGGTTGCCCAGCCGTGCACGCATCTTTTCAAGCTCTTCGGCGACCGAGGCATCCGCCTCCATCGCGTCCAGCTCGCCCTTCAGCGTCGGCTTGCGCCCCATGTCGATCGCCTCGACCTTGCCTTCTGCCTGATCCAGCGCCCGCTCCATCTGCTCGAAGCGCGCAAACGCATCGTTGATCCGCTCATCATGCAGCTTCTCGCGCACCTTCAGCCGCCCGGCCGCCGTCTTGTGCCGCGCCACCAGCGAGCGCTCGCGCGCCTTCGCATCCGTCAGCTTGGCCTGCAGCTTGGCGATATCCTCGTTCTGCCGCGCCAGGCCCTCGACCACCTGGGCGAGCTGGCGCTGCACATCCTCCAGCGTCTGCGCCACCCGCGCCTTCGCCTGCAACGCGCCGACCGCCAGGTCCTCCCGCCCGCGCGTCAGCGCCAGCTCGGCCTTGCGCTCCCACTCCGCCAGCTCGCGCCCGAGCGTCTCGACGCGCCGCTCCAGCTCCCTCCGCTCGGCGATGATCCGCACCGCGGCCGAGCGCACTTCCACCAGCGTATCCTCCATCTCCTGGATGATCAGCCGGATGATCTTCTCGGGGTCTTCCGCCCGCGCGAGGATCGAATTCAGGTTGGAGTTCACGATGTCGGTAAGGCGGCTGAAAATGCCCATGATCGCTTCCTGTCGCAGATGATGCCGCGCACGCTGCCCGGCCTGAGCCCTGTATTGCACACGCCGTGCCACCGCCCGCCGCCCGCTAACCCCCTGATATCCCTCATCCACCCCCAGATGAACATCCCTTCATGATAAAATCCGCCACCAATATGGTGTAATCCGCCACATCATGGCCCTCCTCCCGCAAAGCACCGACCAGACCCCCCTCGGCCAGGCCCCCGCCTTCCTGGCGATGCTCGACCATGTCTCCCAAGCCGCCCGCCTCGATCGCCCCATCCTCGTCATCGGCGAACGCGGCACCGGCAAGGAGCTGATCGCCTCCCGCCTCACCTTCCTCTCGCCAAGGTGGGACCGCCCGTTCCTGAAACTCAACTGCGCCGCCCTGAGCGAATCCCTGCTCGACAGCGAGCTGTTCGGCCACGAAGCCGGCGCTTTCACGGGTGCCACCCGCCGGCGCCTCTCCCGCTTCGAACTGGCGGACACCGGCACCCTGTTCCTCGACGAAATCGCCCAGGCAAGTCTCGCCGTGCAGGAGAAGATCCTGCGCGTCATCGAATACGGCAGCTTCGAGCGCGTCGGCGGCAACGACACGGTGCAGGTCGATGTCCGCGTCATCGGTGCTACCAACCTCGACCTGCGCGCCCAGGTCGCCGCTGGCAAATTCCGCGCCGACCTGCTCGACCGTCTCGCCTTCGACGTCGTCACCATCCCCCCTTTGCGCGCACGCCCGGAAGACATCGAACTGCTGGCCACCCACTTCGCCACCCGCATGGCGGCCGAGCTGAAGCGCCCCAGCTTCCCCGGCTTCACCCCCGCCGCCCTGGCCGCCCTGCAAGCCCATCTTTGGCCCGGCAACGTCCGCGAACTCCGCAACGCCGTCGAACGCAGCCTCTACCGCACCCCCACCAACCGCCGCCTGTCCGAGATCATCCTCGACCCCTTCGGCGCGCCACTGGCGTCGCCCGCCCCCCCCGCCGACACCCCGCTCCCCCCCGACTTCACCCG
>CAMCJI010000159.1 GCA_945874805.1 Asaia bogorensis
GCCCGCCGCTCTGACGTCTCGCGCAGCTCATCGGCCTGCATGAAGGGCACGCCGCACTGGTTCACGATCAGCCCGCCGGCCGAGAGGATGCGGGCGCTGTTGGCGTAGAACTCGTCGGTGAAAAGCACCTCGCCCACGCCGATCGGGTCGGTCGAATCGACGATGATGGCATCGAAGCTGGCATCGGCCGCGCGGCGCACGTAGTCGATGCCGTCGCCGACGATCACCTCGGCGCGCGGGTCGGTCCAGGCGTCGCCGGCGATGTTGGGCATATGCTCCTTGCACAGGCGGATCACCTCGCCATCGATCTCCACCATCACCGCGCGGGTCACGCCCTTGTGCTGCAACACGCGCTTCAGCACGCCGCCGTCGCCCGCGCCGATGATCAGCACGCGGGACGCCGCGCCGTGCGCCAGCAGCGGCACATGCGTCAGCATCTCCTGATAGACGAACTCGTCGCCCTCGGTGATCTGCACCACGCCGTCCAGCAGCATGACGCGGCCGTGGCTGTGGCTTTCGAAGATCATGATGTCCTGGAATTCGCTCTGTACGCGTGCGAGCTCGCGCTTGATCAGGAAGCGCTGGCCCCAGGCGGCATACAGCGTCTCGTTCACCCAGGAATCGGTGGCCATGATGGTATCCCTACAGCAAACGGCCCGGAGTGAGGCTCCGGGCCGTTGTTTCGTTGTGGCAGGCGGCCGGCTCAGAAAACGCGGCCGCGCCGCTTCTCGTCGACATCGATGCGCGCCGGGGAGAAGGCGCGCTGCAGCACCGCGATCGCCAGATGCGGGTCGCAGGCGCCGCACATGAAGATATCGACGGCCGCGAAATCGCGCTCCGGCCAGGTGTGGATGGAGATGTGGCTCTCGGCCAGCACCACCACGCCGGACACGCCGCCATTCGGCGTGAAGTGGTGAAAATGGCTGTGCAGGATGGTCGCACCGGCCACGATCGCCGCTTCGCGCAGATGCGCGTCGATATGCTCGGGATTGTCGAGGCGCGAGGCGCCCCACAGGTCCACGAGCAGATGCATGCCGGCGAACTTCATGCCGTCACGTTCCACGAAATAGTCGGTCCGCTCGTCAGCAATCGCTTCGAGGGAAGTCGTCTGGTTTTCGCTCGGAGCGTCCGAGACCATCCCCAGTGGCATGAGTGCGTTCAATTCGCGAACCCCTGTCAACCAGTAGATAGCCTGTTGGGCACGTGCACCATTGCGCGTGCCCCCAAGGGCCAAGGCGGCGGAAAATGCGGAAAAGGGGGGGGGGATGCAAGTAGTTTTTGCCCCCTCGAGGTCCCCTGCCTGCATGCCGGTCACGCAAAGGGAACATCACCCCGCGATAGACAGCCTCAACGAGTCGGCGCGCGGGCCAGTTTCGCCTCCTGCGCGGCGCGCGGCAGGTCTGCCACGGCGCGCACGGGATCGGCGGTGAGCAGGCGGATCGTCTCCGCCGTCTTGCCGGCCGGCAGGCGCGGCAGGTCGCGGCTGCGCAGCCCGGCGAGCACGGGCTCGTCGCCCGCCTGGGCGGCGGCGGCGGCGAGGCGCAGCAGCGCCTCGGCCTGGGCCGCGTCCAGCGCGCCCTCCGCCGGCACGACGCGCCTGGTCCAGGTGGACAGCGCACGCACCGCCTCACCCCAGTCCTGGGCGGCTTCCAGCAGCCGGGCGCGCAACTCCAGCGCGCGGTCGGTGCCGAGTTGCGCCAGCGCCTCCAGCCCCGGGCCGGCATGGCCGCTCGCCGCAGCGGCGCGGGCGTAGACCAGCGTGCGGCTCTCCAGCAGCGCGGGTGCCACCGGGCCGACGAAGGCGGTGTCGCCCAGCGTGGCGAGGGCCGCCTTCGCGTCGCCCTGGTCGAGCTGCAGGCCAGCCAGGCGCATGCCCAGCTCCGCCCGCGCCTCCCCCGGCGGCGTGGCGCCGAGCAGCTTGTCCAGCACCGGCATGGCCCGCCGCGGCAGGTCGAGCGCAATCAGCCGCTCCGCCAGCCGGGCGGCCAACACCTGCCCCTCGGGGCCGGCGGGCAGCACATCCGGATTCTCCTCGGCCAGCGCCACAAGATCGAGATCGGCCAGCGCACCCACCCCCTCCCCGCCGATCGCCCCGGCAAAGACGCTGGTGAGCTGCGCGCGCAGCGGTGCGGCCTCCTCGGGGAAGATCTCCATCGTCTCGCGCAGCAGCGCCAGCGCCGCGCGCGGCACCCCGCCGGCCGCACGGAGTTCCGCGACCCGCTTGCGCGCGGCCAGCTCAATGCCGTCGCCGCGCCAGGCATAGAGCAGCTTGTCCAACGCATCCGCGGCCTTGGCTGTCGTCAGGCTCCCGGCCGACAGCCGCAGCTCGACAGCGCGCGCGGCGGCACGGGCGCGGGCGCGGCGGTCCGCACCGGCGGCGATCTTGTCGTAGAGCGCCAGCGCGGCTGCCGGGTCCGTCGCCTCGGCGGCCATCGCACGGGCGAGGTCGAGGGCGGGCGCGTCCGGCAGGCGGGCGAACAGCCGGCGCGCGGCCTCCCGCTCGCCGCCCTGCACCAGCGTCTCGGCGACCAATGGCAGCAGCCGGTCGCGCATCGCCGCGGGATAGCCGAGCAGCAGGTTCAGCGTCGCCGCCAGTGACGGTGCGGCCACCGCGGCCTGCGCCGGGTTCTGTGCCACCTGCACCGCCCGCCACAGCGCGATCTCGTCGGTGCCGGCCAGGCGCGGGTCGTGAATCCCCTCCGCCTCCCCCGCCCGCCCCGCCAGCAGGGCGGCGATGGCGGAGAGGCCGAGCAGATCGGGATCATCGGCGGCCCGGCCATCCTCGGTCGCGGCCAACGCGAGGATGGACTGCGCCTCCGCCCCCATGCCCAGGGCCAGCATCGCCTGCCCCACCTCCAGCCGGCGCACCGCGCGGGACTGGGCGGGGGCCACGGCGGCGGTGGCGATGGCGCCTTGCAGGCGGCGCAGCAGGCCCTCCTGCGGCATGGCCGGGAAGTCGAACCGGCGGCTCAGCCCGGCGGCCTCGGCGGCGGCGAGGATCTGCACGTCGGGCGCGGAGAGCGCGAGCGGGCGGCCTCCATCGGCGGCCAGCACGAAATCGGCGGACCCGGCGCGCAGGCTCAGGGCATCGGCGATCGGCGCGATTGCCACGCCCTGCCAAGTCGGCAGGATCAGAAACTCCGGCGTGCTGCGGGCGACCGGCACATTCTGCCCCTCGGCCTTCTGCACGCCGACCAGCAGCGCCCCGCCGGTCAGCGGATCGGGGATGGAGACGACGCCACCGGGCGCGGCCGCCGGCAGACGCAAGCGCCCGCCATCGCCCTCGGGCCGGATAGCCTTCGCCATCGGTGCTGCCGGCACCACGCTGACGCGCCAGCCGGCGGGCTGGCGGGCGAGCGCGATCTCCTCGCGCAGGCCGAGCGGCAGGCGCAGCAGCGTGCCGCCCTGCAACAGGGTAATCGTGGCTTTTGCCAGCGCGGGGTCGCGGGCGAGGGTGGCGAGGTCGATCGGGCGGCGCTCATCGAACACCACCAGCCCCTCGCCGCCACGGCGCAAGGCGGCAGCCCCGGTTTCGGGCGCGAAGGGCAGCAGTGCCGCCCGCCCGCCCGGCAGCGGCGCCGCGACGATGGCCATGGGCCCCGCTGGCGGTGCGGCCGGCGCGGCGGGAGGGGCTGCGGGGCGCGGCGGCGGCGCCTCGGCCTGTACCGGCGGCGGGCTCGGCGGGGGTGGCGGCGGTTCAGACGCAACTTCTGTGGCGCGCAGGCGCGAATCAGGCAGCAGCGTGCGGCGCGGCGGCGGCCTTCACCGGCGGCGGGGCTGGCGGTGCTGCTGCCTCGCCCCCATCCAGCACGTCGATCACCAGTCGGTCGCCCAGGCGGACCGGGCGGATGCGGCTGCCCGGCTGCACCGCAATCTCCACCCCCTCCCCCCGCAGCGCGATGCCGCGAACATTGCGCGGCGCCGCCCCCGGGGTTGCAAAGCTGCCAGCGGGAACGCTGACGACGACCCGCCCGTCCTCCTGCCCGATCCGGTAGGTCGCACCCGGCGGCAGGTCGAACACCACCCGCCCGAAGCCGGGATGCGTTCCGGTGCGGATCGCGATCGCCGGGGCCTCTGCCCAGGCCGGCGCGGCCGCCAGTAATGCCGCGAGGGCCAGCCCCCTGCGCCGCATCAGTCGAAACTCGCCAGCAGCTTGTCGATGTCCGACTGGTCCATCGCCGCGGCGGGCAGTTGCGGGCCGTTCAGCAGGGCAGACTGCGGGTCCAGCGGCGCCGGCGGCGTGCCGGCCGCGCCGCGCTCGCCGAAGGTGTGCAGGATATGTGCGACCTTGGACTCGATGGTCTTGAGCACCGCCACCACCTTGGTGATGCGCTGGCCGGTGATGTCCTGGAAGCTGCACGCCTCATAGATGCGCGTCGTTGCGTCCTGCAACGCCTGCGCGTCCTCCCCGGCCAGGGTCGCCCCCACCCGGTCCAGCGTCTCGCACACCTCAAGGATCGAGTCCGTGGCCGCCGCAGTATGCGCGACGATCGCATCCAGCTCATCGGTAGCCGAGGGGATGTGGCTGGCGGTGATGTCATCGACCTTCAGCGCCGCGATCTCCGCCTTGGCATTGGCGATCGACCGGCCGAGCTCCTCCACCTCCGACAGCAGCGTGGTCTCCACCCCGCTGAGCGTGCCGTGCATGGTGGACAGCACGATCTGCACCACCTCCGCCACGGCTTCGGGTTCGGCCTGCGGATAGCGGGCGCGCAGCTCGTCAAGTCTCGCGGCGATGGTCGAGCGGGTGGGGATCTCAAGCATGCATCAGCACCTTTTCGATCTTCTCCTTCAGCGTCTCGGCGTTGAAGGGCTTGACGATGTAGTTCGAAACCCCGGCCTGCTTGGCGGCCACCACGTTCTCCGTCTTGCTCTCGGCGGTGATCATGATGAAGGGTGTGGTCTTCAGCTTGGCGTCCGCCCGCACCTCCTGCAGCAGTTGCAGGCCGGTCATCGGCGCCATGTTCCAGTCGCTGATGACGAGGCCGTAGGAGCCGCTGCGCAGCTTGCCCAGTGCCTCTGCCCCGTCGCTGGCCTCATCGACATTGTTGAAGTCGATCTGCTTCAGCAGGTTGCGGATGATGCGCAGCATGGTCTTGTAGTCGTCGACGATGAGAACATTCATCGCTTTGTCGATGCTCATGGGAGTCCTTTCAGGGCTGTGGTCTGGCCCGCCGGCACGGCCGGTGCAGGCGGGATGGCGGCAGGCGCGCGCGTGGCCTGGGCGCGCGACTGGGCGAGATCGGCGGTCACCTGGCGGGCCCGGTCGGGCGTCATCGCCGCCAGAATGGCAGCGGCCCGCGCCTCCTTCATGCGGTCGAGCACGCCGAGCAGCACCGGCTTGTCCAAGTCGTTGAAGATCGCCGCGGCCTCACGCGGCTTCATGGTTTCGTAGAGCTTCACCAGCCCGCGCCAGTTCGCCTCCTCATGCTCGCGCCGCGCGCCTTCCATCGCCTCCAGCCGGGCCTGTAACGCGCCAAGCTCGGCGAGGCGGGCCGCGATGCGCTTCTCGGTGGCGGCCAAGGTCGCCTCCTGCGCCACCAGCCCCGCGGCCCGCGCCTCGATCTCGCTGCGGCGCTGGCGCAGGTCGAGCAGCAGGGCGCGCTCCGGCTCGCTGATCGTCTCCACCGGCGGTGGCGGCGGCGGGGCGGCTTTCGGTGGCGCCGGCACCGCGCGCTGGGCCACCGGGGTCGGTTCCGCCGGCTTGGGGGCAGCCGCGGCGAACGCCTGCGACAGCATCGCGCCTGCCGCCGGCCCGGCATCGGGCAGCAGAGTTTGCAGCACGGCGGTGGACTTCAGCGCCAGCACCAGGCCGATCGCGGCCATCGTCGCCGGCAGCAGCCGCGGCGCGGGCATCGCCAGCCTCACGCTACTTCACCAGGCGCAAGGCGCGCATCAACTCCTGCTCGGCCCGGCTGCGGCTGCGTGCGGGCGGGGGCTCCTCGGGGAAGCTGTCCCGCGCAAAGCCGTCCGCAGCCGGCAGCTCCGCGGCGGGCCCCATTGGCGGCTCGACAGGCCGCGCCCCGCGCACCGCCTGGTCCAGCCGGTCGGCCACCCGGTCCCCGCGCTCCATCAGAAAGGCGAGATCGTCGCGCAGCCGGATGGCACTTTCCACCTGCCGCGCGATCTGCCGGCCCGCCCCCTCGGCCGCATCGCGCAGCCGCTCGATCCCCTGCTCGGCCGCGCGGGTGGAGGCGTTGAAGCCGGCGACCAGCGCCTCCAGCTCCGCCCGGTCGCGTTTCAGCACCCCCAGCGCGCGTTCCAGCCGGATCGCGTGGAACAGCGTCGCGGCCAGCAGCAGGCTCAACCCGGCGTCGAGAATCCATCCCATGCCACCCGTCCCGGCGCCGGTTTTGGCGCGCTGAAATGAAGCTCATCGTTCGGAGGTCTGCGGGCGCGGCACTTCGCGCTCGATGCGCACGGCCACCCGGTTCTTGCGCCTTCCCACCCGCCCCTCGAACAGGGTGGTGGTGCCGCAGCGCAGCAGCACGGTGCCGCCGAGGCCGGCGTTCAGCACGATCTGGCTGCCCGGCTTCAGCGCCATGATCTCGGAGAGCGACATGATCTGCTCGTCGAGCACCACGTCCATGTCGATGTCGGTGTTCCACAATTCCTCGGCCAGATGCGTCTCCCAGATGGAATCGCGGCCGAACTTCTCGCCCATGAACTGCTGCAGCAGCAGCTCGCGCACCGGCTCCAGCGTGGCATAGGGCAGCAGCAGCTCCAGCCGCCCGCCGCGGTCCTCCATATCCACCCGCATCCGCGCCAGCACCGCGGCGTTGGACAGCCGGCTGATGGTGGCAAAGCGCGGGTTCACCTCCAGCCGCTCGAACCGGAACGTCACGGGGCACAGCGGGTCGAAACTCACCGACAGGTCGGCCAGCACCACCTGGATCAGCCGTTCCACCAGCGTGCGCTCGATGGTGGTGTAGGGCCGCCCCTCGATGCGCATCGCCGCCGTGCCGCGCCTGCCGCCCAGCAGCACATCGACGATCGAGTAGATCATCGCGCTGTCCACCACCATCAGGCCGAAATTGTCCCACTCCTCGGCCTTGAACACCGCGAGCATCGCCGGCAGCGGGATGGAATTCAGATAGTCGCCGAAACGCAGCGACAGGATGTTGTCGATGCCGACTTCCACATTGTCCGACGTAAAGTTGCGCAGGGACGTGGACATGATGCGCACCAGCCGGTCGAACACGATCTCCAGCATCGGCAGCCGCTCGTAGGAGACGAGCCCCGAGCTGATGATCCGCTGCATGCCCGAGCGGTGTTCCTGCCCCGTCGGCCCATTATCGAAGCCGAGCAGGCTGTCGATCTCCGCCTGGTTCAGCACCCGCTCCGGCACCACGGCCGGCGCATCGGCGCCACCTTCCGCCTCCGCCCCCCAGGCGGCGGCCAGTTCCTCGTCGGTCTGCGTGTCGCTCATTGCACGAGCAGTTCGGGAAACAGCACATCGACCACGCGCACCGGCGCCAGGGCGATATTGGCGCGCGCCAGCAGTTCCTCGCGCAGGCGATAGGTGCCCGCACTGCCGCGCAGCTCCTCCGGGCGCATCTCCCGCAGATAGGTCTGGAACAGGTCCATCAGGCGCGGCAGGGCGGCGCGCACCGCGGCCTCATCCTCCGCCCGGGCGAGTTCCAGCCGCGGCTTGAGCTTGACGTAGCTCGGCCGGCGCGGCCCGGCATTGAGGTTGGCGATGATCTCCGGCAGTTCCATGAAGGCCGGGGCCTTCGCACCCGGCTTCGCGTCCCCCGGCTTGCCCTCACCCGGCTTGCCGTCCGCCTGCTTGCCATCGCCCGGCTTGGCATCGGCCTTGCCGGCCGGCGCGCCCTGCGCTTCCTCGGCCGCTGCCTCCGCCTTCGGCCCGCCCATGCCCAGCAGCGGCGGCAGGATGCCGCCGAACCACAGCCCTGCCCCAATGCCGGCCAGCAGCACCGGGCTGCGAGCAGGATGAGCTTCTTCTTGCCCCCGCCCTTCGCCGGCGGTGCTGTCTCCACCGCATCTGCCGCTGCCGCCGCGCTCATCACCGAATCCCTGCCATGCCTGCGCATCCTGGCCGGGGACTGGTTAACAACTCGCTTAGATCGCCCCGCCGTACCAGGACGATTCTGCCGGGTGCAACCACCCTGACCGGCACAAGCAGCAGGGGTGCAGCGCCGAGTCACGACACATCAAAGGTTTAACCCTGGCACATCCCTTGCTCTCTCCCCTCAGACCCGCCTGCCAGGAATGCCGCATGCAGAACACCACGACCATCGCTCTCTCCCGCCTCACCGCCCAGCAGCGGGCGATGGACGTCACCGCGACCAACATCGCCAACGCCTCCACCCCCGGCTATCGCGGCGCGCGGACCCTGTTCACCGACTGGCTGGTGCGCAGCGAAGGTGGCCAGCAGATCGCCTACACCCAGGACCGCGCCACCTACCGCGACAATGCCCAGGGCCCGCTGAGCCATACCGGCAACGCGCTGGACCTCGCGCTCTCCGGCGAAGGCTACCTGACCGTCAGCACCGCCAACGGCCCGCGCCTGATGCGCGGCGGGCATTTCGAGCTGGACGCCCAGGGCGCCATCATCGACGGCCAGGGCAACGCCCTGCTCGACACCGCCGGCAGCCCGCTGCGCATCGCCACCGCCGACACGCAGCTGACCATCGCCAGCGACGGCACCTTGTCGAGCGAGAACGGGCGCATCGGCCGGATCGGCGTCGTCCAGCCGGACGATGAGCGGCACCTGCGCAGCGAGGGCGGGCGGCTGTTCATCTCCGACGGCCCCACCCAGCAGGTCGCCCGCCCCAAGGTCAGCCAGGGCGTGATCGAGAACAGCAACGTCCAGCCGGCGCTGGAGCTGACGCGCATGATGAACGCGCTCCGCGAATTCCAGTTCGCCAGCGAATTCGTCCGCACCGAATCCGAACGCCAGCAGGGCGCCATCGACAAACTCACGCAGAAACGGATGTAACGGATCATGCGCTCGCTCGACATCGCCGGCACCGGCATGCAGGCCCAGTCCACCAACGTCGAAGTCATCTCCAACAACATCGCCAACATGACCACCACCGGCTTCAAGCGCCGGCGGGCGGAGTTCCAGGACCTGATCTACCAGAACCTCCGCCGCGTCGGCTCCAACTCGTCGGACGCCGGCTCGGTCGTGCCGGCCGGCGCGCAGGTTGGCCTCGGCGTCAAAACCGCGGCCATCTACCGCATCAACGAACAGGGGAACCTGCAGCAAACCTCCAACAGCTTCGACATGGCCATCCGCGGCAACGGCTATTTCCAGATCACCCTGCCCTCCGGCGACACCGCCTACACCCGCGACGGCACCTTCGCCCTCTCCCCCGAAGGCCAGATCGTCACCGCCGACGGCTACGTCGTCCAACCCGGTGTGACCATCCCGAGCAACGCCACCAACGTCGCCATCAACCCCGCCGGCCAGGTGCAGGTGACGCTGGACGGCCAGACCGCCCCGCAGCTCGTCGGCCAGGTCCAACTCGCCGTGTTCCCCAACGAGGCGGGGCTGGATGCGCAGGGCGGCAACCTCTTCATACAGTCGGCGGCGAGCGGCAATCCCGTCACCGGCACTCCCGCCTCTCCCGGCTTCGGCTCGGTGCTGCAAGGCTTCGTCGAGACCTCCAACGTCAACGTCGTCACCGAAATCACCAGCCTGATCACCGCCCAGCGCGCCTATGAGATGAACAGCAAGGTCATCACCACCTCCGACCAGATGCTCTCCACCCTGACCAATCTCCGCTGATGGCCACAGCCATGTTGAGAACCCTCGCCGCCCTCCTGCTCCTCGCCACCCCCGCCGACGCCGCCGTGCTGCGAGCCCAGACCACGCTCGCTACCGCCCAGGTCCGCATCGCCGACCTGTTCGACGATGCCGGTGCCGCCGCCACCCAGATCCTCGGCCCCTCCCCCGCGCCGGGCGGGCGCATCGTCGTCGAATCCCGCCAGCTCGCCGCCATCGCCCGCCAGTTCGGTATCGACTGGCGCCCCGCCTCCCCGGCCGACCGCATCGTGCTCGACCGCCCCGGCCGGATGATGCCGCGCGAAGACCTGCTCTCCGCCCTGCGCGCCGCCCTCTCGGCCCTCGGCGCGTCGGACGACGCGGAACTCCTGCTCCCCGCCCTCGCCCCGCCGCTCATCCCCCTCGGCATCGCCGCCCAGGCCGCAGTCGAAGCTGTCGAGCTCGACCGCCCGACCGGCCGCTTCACCGCCCAGCTCGCCATCTCGGCGGACGGCATGGACACGCTGCGCCTGCGCGTGGCCGGCACCCTGCAGGAGATGGTGGAAATCCCCGCCCCCCTGCGCAAACTCGCCGCCGGCAGCGTGCTGCGCGCCGACGACCTCACCCTGCTCCGCCTGCCGGCCAACCGCGTCCGCGGCGAGGTCGCCCGCAGCCTCGACCAGGCGATCGGCCAGGCCGTCCGCCGCACCCTCCTGCCCGGCCAGCCGCTGGCGCGGGGC
>CAMCJI010000160.1 GCA_945874805.1 Asaia bogorensis
CAGCCGGCGGGGGATTCCGGCGGGCTGAGCACGCGATCGACCATCTCGCCGGCGAGCCCGGTGTAGTTGGCGGGGTCGAGCAGGGAAGCGAGCCCGGCGCGGTCGATATGGCCGGCGATCTCCGTATTGGCGGCCAGCAGGTCGAGGAAGCTGCCGTGGCCGGCGGCGACCTCGCGGCAGATGTCGTAGACCACGTCATGCGCGCGCTGGCGGCCCATCGCCGCGCCGAGGCCCATCATCACCGCCTCGGCCTGGGTGAGCCCGTGGGTGAGGCCGAGATTGGCGCGCATCCGGTCGGGATCGACCTGCAATCCCTCGACCAGAAAGCGGGCATGGCCGAGCACCCCGGCGGACAGGCAGAACAGGTCGGGCAGCGCGAGCCACTCGATCTGCCAGTATCCCGTGGCGCGCTCATGGTCCTGCACCATCGCCTCCAGCAGGGCGGCGACGTGCTGGCGGACCATGCTCACCCCGGCCTGGATGAACACCGAGGCGACCGGGTTGCGCTTGTGCGGCATGGTGGAGGAGGAGCCGCGGCCGGTGGCGAAGGGCTCACTGACCTCGGCCACCTCGGTTTGCATCAGCAGCCGCACATCCAAGGCGAGCTTGCCGAGCGTGCCGGTGACGAGGCCCATGAAGCAGCCAACCTCGGCGATGCGGTCGCGCATGGTGTGCCAGGCGATCTCCGGCTGGGTGAGGCCGAGCTCGGCCATCAGCGCCTCCTGCACGCGCAGGCCGTCGGGGCCGAGGGAGGCGAGCGTGCCGGTCGCACCGGCGAACTGCCCGGTCAGCACGCGCGGGCGCAGGTCCGCCAGCCGGTCGAGATGGCGCTGCACGCCGGCCAGCATCACCGCGCATTTGTAGCCGAAGGTGATCGGGGTCGCCTGTTGCAGGTTGGACCGCCCGGCCATCGGCGTGTCGCGATGCGTGCGGGCGAGGGCGGCGAGCGCGGCGGCGATGGCGCGCAGGTCGGCCTCGACCAGATCGAGCGAGTCGCGGATCTGCAGGACCGTGGCGGTGTCGGTGATGTCCTGCGTGGTCGCCCCCCAGTGGCACCACTCGCCATGCCCGTCCGCACAGGCGGCGACGAGCTGCTGGACGACGGGCATGACCGAAGAGCCGAGCTTCTCCGTCGTCGCCTTCAATTTTGCAAAATCATAGGTTTGCGCATCGCAATGCCGGCGGATTTCGTCCGCCGCCGCAGTGGGGATCACGCCGAGGCGGCCCTGCACCAGCGCCAGCGCCGCCTCGATATCGAGGTAGCGCTGCACCCGCGTCGCGTCCGACCAGACGGCGCGCATCGCCGGGGTTTCGAAGATATCGCTGAGGATGGTTCCTTGCATCGCGCCCTCCCGGCCTGTGGCGGCAGGATAGACGCGGGCGGCAGATTGCGCGAAATCTGGCCGATGCAACCGACCGTCATCCTCTGGGACTGGGACAACACGCTGGTGGATGCCTGGGGCGGCATCCGCGCGGCACTCAACGACTGCTTCGCCGCGCACGGGCTGCCGCTGTGGACGCTGGCGGAGACGAAGCAGCGGGTGCGCGGCGGCATGCAGGAGAGTTTTCAGGCGCTGTTCGGCGCGGACTGGGCGGCAGCGGCGGCGCTGTTCCGCCAGCGCCATGCCGCGCACCAGCTTGCCGAATTGCGGCCGATGCCCGGCCTGCCCGGCCTGCTGCAGGCCGCCGGCCCGCTGGTGCAGGCCGTCGTCTCCAACAAGGAGGGTGGGCCGTTACGGCGGGAGGTGGCGCATCTCGGCTGGGGCGCGCTCTTCGCGGCGGTGGTGGGCGCCGATGATGCGGCGGCGCCGAAGCCACACCCGGCGCCGATCTGGCATGCGCTGGCGGCGATCGGGATGAAACCCGGGCGGCACGTGTGGTATGTCGGCGATACGGCAACGGACATGCAGGCGGCCCTCGCGGCAGGCTGCACGGCGGTGCTGCTGGGCGATGCCTCCCATGATGGGGGTATCTCCCGACTGGCGGAATGCGGGGCCACACCCCATCTGCATTTCGTGACGGCGGATGCGCTGGCGGCGCGATTGCGTGTGCCGGCGACCGGATGAACCTGGCTGCCGCGTCCTACCGGGCCATACGAGCCTGGAGGGCGGGGACGACCCATCAACAAAAAAAGGAAGACCATCGTGGCCACCGAAAAGTCGCAGAACGTGCAGGACGTGTTCCTGAATCACGTGCGCAAGCAAAAAACCCCCGTCACCGTGTTCCTGGTCAACGGCGTGAAGCTGCAGGGCATCATCACCTGGTTCGACAATTTCTCGGTGCTGCTGCGCCGGGATGGTCACACCCAGCTGGTGTACAAGCACGCGATCAGCACCGTGATGCCGGGCGCGCCGATCCAGTTGTTTGACGGCCCGAAGGTCGAGGGGGCTGCCGTCGCCGGCGGGTCCACCCTGACGCTCGCGAGCCGCGGGGAGACAGTCACTGGGAACTGACGCCGACAGGGACGGCCCGCAGCGCGCGGCCGTCATCCTCCCCTGGGAGCGCCCGGATGCGCGGCTGGATGCCAGCCGCGCATCCGAGGCGCGACTCGCCGAAGCCGTGGGGCTCACCGCCTCGATCGGCGTCGTCGTCGTCCATTCCGCCGTCCTGCCGCTGCGCCAGCGCCGACCCGCGACCCTGCTGGGCTCGGGGCAGGTGGAGCAGCAGGGGCTGGCGCTGAAGGAGGCGGAGGTGGCCGTTGTCGTCGTCGATGCGCAACTCAGCCCGGTGCAGCAGCGCAACCTCGAGCGCGCCTGGGGCTGCAAGGTGATCGACCGCACCGGCCTGATCCTGGACATCTTCGGCGAGCGCGCCCGCACCCGTGAGGGCGCCTTGCAGGTGGAACTCGCCCATCTCGACTACCAGCGCTCCCGCCTCGTGCGGTCCTGGACGCATCTGGAGCGCCAGCGCGGCGGCTTCGGCTTCCTCGGCGGGCCCGGCGAGACGCAGATCGAGGCGGACCGCCGGCTGATCGGCGACCGCATCGTCCGGCTGAAGAAGGAGCTGGAGCAGGTGCGCCGCACCCGCTCCCTGCACCGCAACGCCCGCAAGCGGGTGCCCTACCCGATCGTCGCGCTGGTGGGCTATACCAATGCCGGAAAATCCACACTTTTCAATGCGCTGACCGGTGCGGCGGTGTTCGCCAAGGACCAGCTGTTCGCCACCCTCGACCCGACGATGCGCGGCCTGCGCCTGCCCTCCGGCAGGCAGGTGATCCTGTCGGACACGGTGGGCTTCATCAGCGAACTGCCGACCGAACTGGTGGAGGCCTTCCGGGCCACCCTGGAGGAGGTCGCCGAGGCCGACGTGATCCTGCACATCCGCGACGCCGCCCACCCCGACAGCGCCTCCCAGGCGCGCGATGTGATGGGTGTGCTGGACGGCATGGTGAAGGACGGCACGCTCGACGAGGACTGGCGCAGCCGGTGCCTCGAAGTGCTCAACAAGGCGGATCTGCTCGGCGGAGTGGACAATGTGCCCAACCGCGGCGGCGCCGTGGTCTCTGCCATCACCGGCGAGGGGCTGGAGGCGCTGAAGACGATGATCGACAACCGCGTCGCCGCGGGCATGCAGATCGCCGCCTATGATCTCGCCCCGGCGGACGGGCAGCGGCTGGCATGGCTGTATCAGCACGGAGAGGTGATCGGCCGGGAGGACGGGGAGGAGGTGATCCATCTGACCGTCCGCCTGCTGCCGGCCGACCGGGCGCGTTTTGAAGGGATGCGGGCGTGAGCTTCGACCTCCATAGCCTTGACGACCTCGCCGACATCCTGGCCGAGGCCGCGCGCGTCGAGATCATGCCGCGGTTCCGCAGGCTGGCGGGCGGGGACGTGCGGGCCAAGACCGGGCCGCTCGATCTGGTTACCGAGGCGGATGAGGCGGCGGAACGGCGGATCACCGCGGCCCTGCACGCCCGCTTCCCCGGCTGCGTGGTGGTGGGGGAGGAGGCGGCGAGCTCGGACCCCGCGATCCTGGAGCATCTGGCCGATGCGGAGCTGGCCTTCATCGTCGATCCGGTGGACGGCACCTCGAACTTCGCCTGGGGGCTGCCGCTGTTCGGCGTGATGGCGGCGGTGACGCAGCGCGGCGAGATCGTCGGCGCGGTCATCCACGACCCGGTCGGGCTGGACAGCACGGCGGCGCTGCGCGGGCAGGGAGCCTGGGTGACGAATTCGGCGGGGGCCACCTCCGACCTGCGGGTGGCCGCCCCGGTGCCGCTCGAGGAGATGTCCGGCGCGGTAAGCTGGCGCTTCCTGCCGGAGGAGCAGCGGCTGGCGGTGAAGATGAATCTTGACCGGGTGGCTGCCAGCTTCCAGTACCGCTGCGCCGCGCATGAGTATCGGCTCGTTGCCGGCGGGCATTGCCACTACGTGCTCTACGGCAAGCTGATGCCCTGGGACCACGCGCCGGGCTGGCTGCTGCACCGCGAGGCCGGCGGCTATTCCGCGCAGTTCGACGGCTCGGCCTATTCGGTGACCAAGCGCACGGGCGGGCTGATCTGCGCGCCGGACCGAGAGAGCTGGCAAGCGCTGCGTGAGGGGCTGTTGGGGGCGGGCTGATCAGCCGCGTTCGGCCTGCTTCACCGCGGCCCAGGCGGCTTCCATCTCGTCGAGACTCGATTCCGCCGGGGTGCGGCCCTCGGCGGCCAGCGCGGCTTCGACCCCGGCGAAGCGGCGGGCGAACTTCAGGTTGGCCTGGCGCAGGCAGGCTTCCGGGTCGAGATCGAGCTTGCGGGCGAGGTTGACGACGACGAACAGCATGTCGCCGACCTCGTCGGCCATCCGGGCGGGGTCGGCCTGCGGCAGTTCGGCACGCAGTTCGGCGACCTCCTCGTCGAGCTTTTCCAGCACCGCCGCGGCGTCCGGCCAGTCGAAACCGACGCGGGCGGCGCGGCTGGCGAGCTTGTTGGCGCGGGTCAGGGCGGGCAGGCCGAGCGGGACGCCGGCCAGCGTGCCGGTTTCGGCGCGGGCGGCGCGTTCGGCCTGCTTCTGCACCTCCCAGGCGGCGCGCTGCATGCCGGCGTCGCGCGCGGCGGCTTCACCGAACACGTGAGGATGGCGGCGGATCATCTTGTCAGCGATGGATTTTGCGACTTCTGCGAAATCGAACCGTCCCTCCTCGGCGGCCATCTGCGCGTGGAAGACGACCTGGAACAGCACATCGCCCAGCTCGTCCGCGAGGCCCGCGAAGTCGCGCCGGGCGATGGCGTCGGCGACCTCGTAGGCTTCCTCGATGGTGTAGGGGGCGATCGTGTCGAAGGTCTGCTCGTGGTCCCAGGCGCAGCCCTCCGGGGCGCGCAGGGTCTGCATGATGTCGAGCAGGCGGCGCAGTTCGGTTTCGGCTGTGGCGGGCGGGGCGGTCATGGCTTGTCTCCGGCGGCGGGGCGGGCGAGGGTGGGGGATGAATGACATCCGTTTGACCTCTCCCGCCGCACTGCGCAACCGCGACCCGATCCTGGCGGTGCTGCGCGCGCATCTGCCGCCGTCTGGCCTGGTGCTGGAGATCGCCAGCGGCACCGGCGAGCATGTCGCGCATTTCGCGGCAAACCTGCCGGGGCTGACCTTCCAGCCGAGCGACCCCGAGCCGGAGCGGCGGGCGAGCATCGATTCCTGGGGGGAGGGGCTGGCGAATATCCGCCCGGCTTTGGCGCTGGACGTGCGCGACGACCCCTGGCCGGTCGCGGCGGCAGATGCGGTGTTCTGCGCCAACATGATCCACATCGCCCCGTGGGAAGCGACGCCGACGCTGCTGCGCGGAGCCGCGGGGGTGCTGCCGCCTGGCGGGGTGCTGATCCTCTACGGGCCTTTTTTCACCGAGGCGCCGGCGGCGGAGGGGAATATCGCATTCGACCTCGACCTGCGGGCGCGCAATCCCGCCTGGGGAATCCGGAGTCTGAGCGACGTCGCGGCGGTGGCAGCCGCGGCGGGGTTCGGCGCGCCCGTGGTGGAGCCGATGCCGGCGAACAATCTCTGCGTGATGTTCCGGCGCGGCTGATCAGACCGCGAGGCTGCCGAGGCTCGCTCCGCCGCAAACGTACAGCGTCTGCCCGGTGACGAAGCTGGCGGCGTCGTCGAGAAAGAAGCTCACTGCCCGCGCGACGTCCTCCGGCAGGCCCAACCGGCCGACGGGGATGGAGGCGGCGAGCACCGCCTCGCGCGCGCTGCCGGCCGGCACCACGTCGTGGAACATCGCCGTGCCGCCGATCGGGCCGGGGGCGACGACATTGACGGTCACCCCGATCCCCGCGAGTTCCAGCGCCCAGGTGCGGGCGAGGCCGAGCATGCCCGCCTTGGTCGCCGCATAGGCGCTGCGGGTGGCCAGCCCCAGCCCGGCGCGTGAGCCGATCAGCACCACCCGGCCGAACCGCGCCGCCCGCATCGCCGGCAGGGCGGCCTGCAACAGGATCAGCGGCGCCGTCAGGTGCAGCTGCGCCAGCGCCGCCATATCCACCGAGGCCACATCGGCCAGCAGCGCCGGGCGGATCGCGCCGGCGGCGTGGACGAGGCGCAGCAGCCGCCAGCGGCTCGCGGCCTGCTCGGCCGCGGCCAGGGTGGCGGCCTGGTCGGTCAGGTCCGCCTGGATGAAGTGCAGGCCGGGCGCCGGCTGAGGCGGCACCCGGTCGATGCAGACTACCTGCATGCCGGTGGCGAGCAGCGCCTCGCACACGGCGGCTCCGATGCCGGAGGCCCCGCCAGTGACGAGGGCGGCTTCGGTCACGCGGCCGGAACCAGGGCCAGCACGCGCAGCGGGCTGCCGGAGCCGCCCTGGATCTTCAGCGGCGCTGCGACGACCACGGCGCCCTTGGCCGGAAGCTGATCGAGGTTGCACAGGCATTGCAGCCCGTAGCGCCCGGCGCCATGCAGCAGGGTGTGGGCGGGATACATCGGCGTGAACAGATGCGCCTGGCCGGCATCGGTGCCGATCGTCTCCACCCCGAAGCCGAGAATGCCGCGGCCGACGAGGAACTCCACCGCCGCGGTATCCGGCCCCGGCGTGTGGGCGCCGTCGGCCTGCATGTTGGCGTAGGCGGCACCGCTGCGCTTGGACCAGTCGGTGCGGAACAGCACCCAGCTGCCTGCGGGGATGCGGCCGTGGGCGGCCTCCCACGCCTCCAGCACCGGCACGGTCAGGATGTAGTCGCCGTTGTTCGCGGCATCCTTCGAGCAATCCACAACCACGGCGGGGGCGACGAGGTTCTGCACGACCAGCGTGTCCGTCGTGTTGTTCGGCAGATCCTTGCCGGTGACCCAGTGCACCGGCGCGTCGAAATGCGTGCCGGTGTGCTCGCCGACGGTGATGTTGTTCCAGTACCAGCCCGGCCCCTGGTCGTCGTAGCGGCTGATCGTCTCCATCCGGAACGGCGCGCACTGGCCGAACTGCGGCGGCAGGGCGATGGTGGGGAAATCCGGCGACAGGGTCTGGGTGAGATCGACCACGCGGATGGCCCCGGTGGCGATGTCGGCGGCGAAGGCGGCGAGGCTGGTCATGGGTGTTGCTCCGTCGGTTCAGGTGAATTCGCGCAGGGCGATGTCGGGGGAGTCAAGGAAGCGGGCGAGGGCGTCGGCGGCGATGTCGCCCACGGCGATCTCCTCCCGCCCGTCGCACAGGGCGCGCAGGATCGCAGAGGCAATCGCCGGGCCGGCGAGTTTCGGCGGCGGCAGAGCCGCGTGCCATGCGTCGTCGGGCGGCCCGACCAGCGCGGTCAGCACCCGCAGCGGCCGCAGTGCGGGGCGCAGGGAGCGGGCGAGGGCGAGGGCCGCGGCCTGAGCGCCGCCGGCCAGGTGCAGGCCGGCCATCGGCAGCAGCCCGGCGATGGAGACGAGGCTGACCCAGGCACAGGGGGCGTGCGCGCCATCCCCCGCGCGGGCCTGCATCGCCGGGCCGAACACCTGGGCGAGGCGCAGGCGGGCGAAGTAGCCGGCTTCCATCTCGGCGCGCGCCTCCACCAGGGCGCCGGCATCGAGCAGCCCGCCCGGCCGGACCCGCCAGGAGGTGTCGACCAGGATCTCCACCCGCCCGGCGATGGCCGCGGCGGCGTCCGCGAGGCTGCGCTGGTCGGTGGCGTCGAGCGGGACCAGCGTCGCACCGGGTAGGTCGGCGAAGGGCCGCCAGGACTCGGGCACACCGGCGAAGATCTCCAGCGCCCCAGCCTCGCGGAAGGCGCGGACAAGCGCCGGCGCGGCGGGATGGCGCGCATCGCTGATCAGAACGCGGCGGCGGTCCGGGTCGCATCCGGTCTCGCGCAGGATCGGGTCGTCCGGCATCGCTGGGCCTTGTTCGGGGAGTGCGAGCATGACGCCTGCACCGGCCTTGTCCAGCCGCAAAGCGAGCCGCACCCGGTCGCCGGCCGCCAGCCCCGCGTGCAGATGGGCGATGACGTTCGGGCCCGCATCCATCGCAATGAGACCCGCGCGCCAGGGCAGATGGGCGCGGAAATAGGGATCGGCGCTGACGCGAATGGTGGTCAGCGCGGTGACGCTGCCACCGGCGGGAACCTCCCGCCAGGGCAGATCGGTGCCGAGGCAGGCGTGGCATGCCTCGCGCGGCGGATATTGCACGGCCGCACAGGCGGCGCAGACCTGCAAGGCGAAGCGCCCGCGCGCCGCTGCCGCCGCCAGCCCCAGGGCCGGGCGCGAGCGGTGGCCCGGCGGCATCAGCGCGGGCGGCGGCAGGGCGAAGGGGTTCTTGGCAGCGCGCTCCATCACGCCGCCAGGATCGCGGCGGCGGAGCACAGGCCGCGGTCATAGTTGATCATGCCGAAGCCGCTGACGACGGCGGTGCGGGCGTTGCTCACCTGGGCGCCGAGGGCGGTGCCGGTGAGCTGGCGGATCGCCTCGACGATGCCCAGATGCCCGCCGGCCGCACCCGCCTGGCCGACCGAAAGCTGGCCACCGCTGGTGTTGTGCGGAAAGTCCCC
Organism: Asaia bogorensis; assembly: GCA_945874805.1. GTDB lineage: Bacteria > Pseudomonadota > Alphaproteobacteria > Acetobacterales > Acetobacteraceae > CAIRTN01. The sequence goes on from CAMCJI010000160.1 coordinate 8,918, forward strand.
GGTGGCGCGCAGGTCGTGGCGGCGCACGAAATCCGGCGCCTCGCCCTTGGCGCAGAAGCCGAGGTCCTCGATCTGCATCATCACGATCACCGGATAGTCGTCGTAGGTGTTGAGCAGATCGACAGCATCCGGGCGGATGCCAGCCATCCCCCACAGATCGTCGCGCGCCCAGCCGCCGCGCAGCTGCACGGGGTCGTCGGGGAAGGGGTTGTGCCGCTCGGCGGCGGCGCGGAGGTGCACGTAGGGGATTCCTTGCGCGACAGCCGTCGCCTCGCGCATCACCAGGAACCCCTCGGCCCCGGCGCAGGGCATCACGCAGTCGAACAGCGCGATCGGGTCGGCGATCGGCCGGGCGGCGAGATACTGTTCGAGGGTGAGCGGGCTCTTCATGAGCGCGTGCGGATAGGCCCGCGCATTCTCGCGCTGGGCAACGCAGATGCGGCCGAAATCCTCACGCGTGGCACCGTAGGCGCGCATATAGGCGTCGGTCAGGAAGGCGAAGCTCGCGTTCGGCCCGCCCGCCCCATAGGGGTAGGCGGCGTCCGCCGAGAAGGTGCTGAACCCCTCCAGCATGCGGCGGAAACTGTCGGGGGTGGCGGTGTCCCCGGCGATGCAGGCGACGATCTCGGCATCGCCCGCCTGCACCGCGCGGGCGGCGCGGCGCAGACTGACGAGACCGGAGGCGCCACCCATCGGCACATGGTCGAGCCAGCGCAGCGACAGGCCGAGATGCTGGGTGAGGCCCACGGCACTGTCCAGGCCGAGGGAGAAGCTGGCGCAACAGAAGCCGTCGATGCGGGCTTTCGGGATATGCGCGGCGGCGAGGCAGCCGGCGAGCGCACGGGCGATCCACCAGGGCGCGCCGTGATGGGAGTGCTTCGCATAGGGGACGGAGACGGGGGCGGCGAGCACCACGCCGTCATAGCCACGCGGCGTCACCCGCCGCGCCGTTTCAGATCGCGGGTGTCCACCGTTGCCGGATCGGCCAGCAGCCCGGCAGCCAGCGTCTTCAGCACGCCGCGCTGCACCTTGTTGGTGCCAGTCAGCGGCAGCGTCTCGGCCAAGGCGACGTAGCCGGGCGGCTTGTAGTAGGCGAGCTGGGTGAGGCACCAGGCGACCACCTCGCGGGCGAAGGCGGCGGGGTCGGCGGGCGGGACCTGCGGAATCAGGATGGCAAAGACCTCGTCGCCGCGGATCGGATCGGGCACGGCGGTGACGGCGGCGGCTTTCACGCCGGGGTGGCGCAGCAGCGTCGCCTCCACCTCGATGGCCGCGATGTTCTCGCCGCTGCGGCGGATGATGTTCTTCTTGCGATCGACAAAGAACAGCCGGCCCTCGCCATCGCGCCGCACCAGATCGCCGCTGTGCCACCAGCCGCCCGCCCAGCCCTCGGCCGTGGCGGCCGGATCTTTCAGGTATCCGGAGAAATAGCCGCGCCTGGGATCGGCCCCGGCGCGGCGGACGAGCAGCTCGC
>CAMCJI010000161.1 GCA_945874805.1 Asaia bogorensis
TCGACGCGCAATATCGCGATGAACATCTACGAAGCGCTGATGACGCGCGACGAGGCGAACAACACGATCCCGGACCTCGCCGAATCCTACACCGAGTCGCCGGACGGGATGACCTACACGTTCAAGATCCGCTCGGGCGTGAAGTTCCATAACGGCAAGACGCTGACCTCGGCCGATATCATGGCGAGCTATGAGCGCTACAAGCGCGTCGGCATCGAGCGCGACATGTTCAAGAACGTCGCGTCCTGGGAGACGCCGGATGCGTCGACCTTCGTGATCAAGATGTCGCAGCGGCAGCCGACGTTCATTGAGCGCATCAGCAGCTTCTCGGTGCCGGTGGTGATCATCCCGTCCGAGATGGCGGCCGATCCGGCGATGCAGCTCAAGACCGTGGGCACCGGGCCGTTCGAGCTGGTGGAGTTCCTGCCGGGCAGCCACGTGAAGCTCAAGCGCTATGAGGGCTATGCGGCGAACACCAAGTTCGAGCAGCGCACCGGGTTCGGCGGGTATCGCCAGGCCTGCCTGAACACCGTCACCTTCCGCATCGTCACCGAGGCCGGCGCGCGGGTGGCGGGCTTGCGGACGGGCGAGCTTCACGGGGTGGAGGACCTGCCGACCAAGGCGCTGGAGGACCTCAAGAAGAACAAGGACGTGACGATCGTGCCGCTGGCCAACTGGTGGGTGCAGATCGCCCTGCCGAGCACCAGCGCGCCGCCGACCGACAACATCTTTGTCCGCAAGGCCATCCAGGCGGCCTTGGACATGGACGACATCATGGATGCCGCGACGGACGGCAACTACAAGCTGAACGTCGGCTTCCAGTATCCGCACCAGGCGACCTACAGCGAGGCGGGCAAGGAGTTCTACAACCTCAAGGACCCGGCGAAGGCCAAGGCGCTGCTGGCGCAGGGCGGCTACAAGGGCGAGCCGGTCGTGCTGCTGACGAACAAGGACTACACGTCCATGTACAACGCGGCGCTGGTGATGTCCGAGCAGCTCAAGGCTGTTGGCATCAAGGCCGAGCTGAAGGTGGTGGACTGGCCGACCTCGGTGCAGATGATGCAGAAGAACGAGCCGGGCTGGAACTACTTCTTCACCGGCTACGGCACGCAGCCGGCGCTGGGGGCCCTGGCCACCATGCAGTTCTTCGTCTCGCCGGCGGCCAACTACAAGCCGAAGGACGACAAGGACGACCCGGAGATGGTCGCGCAGTGGAACGAGATGAACAGCAATCCCGACCCGAAGGCGCGGTTTGCCGCTTTCGAGAAGATGCAGAAGATCATCTTCGAGAAGGCCTATGCGCTGCCGTTCGGCTCGCTGACCAAGGTGCAGGGCGTGCGGGCGAATGTGCAGGGCTATGTGCCCTTCCGCATTCCGCGCTTCTCGAACGTGTGGATGGCGAACTGAAGCATTTGACATGATCGGCATTGCCGTCAGGCGTCTGTTGGGCGCCATCCCGGTGCTGCTGATCGTCAGCCTGGTGACGTTCGGGATGATGCAGATCATCCCGGGCGATCCGGCCTCGGTGATCGGCGGGCCCTCCGCCACGGCGGCGCAGATCGCGCAGATCCGCGCCGATCTGGGGTTGGACGAGCCGTTCTTCGTGCAACTCGCCAAGTGGTACGGCGGGCTGTTGCAGGGCAATCTCGGCCGGTCGATCCTGCTCGGGCAGGATGTGATCGAGGCGACGTTCCAGCGCCTGCCGGTGACGCTGGGGCTGGCGGCCTATGCGTTGGTGATCACCCTGGTGGTGGGGCTGGCGAGCGGCATCCTGGCGGCATTGCGGCAGAATACGCTGATCGACCAGCTGGCGATGATGGTGGCGATGCTCGGCATCTCGGTGCCGAACTTCTTCCTCGGGCTGCTGGGTATCCTGTTTTTCGCGGTGCATCTGGGCTGGCTGCCGACCGGCGGCTACATCCCGTTCAGCAAGGACCCCGTGGGCTGGCTGCGGACCTCGACCATGCCGGCGCTGTCGCTGGCGCTGTTGCAGATGGGGCTGCTGGCGCGCATCACCCGCTCGACCATGCTGGAGGTGCTGCGCCAGGACTACATCCGCACGGCGCGGGCCAAAGGGCTGCCGCAGCGGCTGGTGGTGGGCAAGCATGCGCTGGCCAACGCGCTGATCCCGATCACCACGGTGGTGGGCATCATCGTCAGCCTGCTGATCTCCGGCTCGGTGGTGACCGAGGCGCTGTTTTCGATCCCAGGGCTCGGGCAGCTGCTGACGCAGGCGGTGTTGAACCGGGACTATCCGATGGTGCAGGGGGGGCTGCTGATCACCACCACCTTCCTTGTTCTGGTCAACATCATTGTCGACGTGCTCTACGCAGCGCTCGATCCGCGGGTGCGCTATGAGTCAAGCTGAGACGGCCTTCGCCCCGCTGGAGGAGGAGATTGAGGTTCCGCTGGTGCGCCAGTCGCCCTGGCGGCTGACGCTGCGGCGGCTGTTCCGGCACAAGCTGTTCGTATCGGGGCTCGTGCTGTTCGGCATCATCATGGCGGCCGCGGTGCTGGCGCCGTGGGTGACGTCGGTCGATCCGACGAAGCTGGCGATGCGGATGAAGTTCAAGGAGCCCTCGGCGGACTGGCTGTTCGGCACGGACAACTTCGGCCGCTCGCTGTGGTCGCGCGTGCTGCACGGGGCGCAGCTTTCCATGCTCATCGGGGTTTCGGTGGTGGCGCTGAACGCGGTGTTCGGCACGCTGATCGGGGCGCTGGCCGGGTATTTCCGCAAGCTCGACAACGGGCTGATGCGGGTGAACGACGCGCTGATGGCGTTCCCGGCGATCCTGCTGGCCATCGCGATCACTGCGGCTCTCGGGCCATCGACTTTCAACGCCATTCTGGCTTTGGCGGTGGTGTACATTCCGCGGACCGCGCGCATCGTGCGGGCCAGCGTGATCGTGCTGCGCGAGATGGAGTATGTGCAGGCCGCCGTGGCGGCCGGGGCCGGGCATTGGCGCATCCTGCGCCACCACATCCTGCCCAACGCCATGGCGCCGCTGATCGTGCAGCTCTCCTTCCTGTTCGCCTATGCGGTGCTGAGCGAGGCGACGCTCTCGTTCCTCGGCCTGGGCGCGGTGCCGCCGACGCCGACCTGGGGGAACATCATGTCCGAAGGGCGGCAGTATCTGTCGGAAGCGCCTTGGATCATCACCATCCCTGGGGTGTTCCTGATGGTCACGGTGATGGGGCTCAATCTGCTGGGCGACGGGCTGCGGGATGTGCTGGATCCTCGGTTGCGGATTCAGCAGTGACGAAGGGAGGAAGGTCTTCTTTTTGTGAACAAAAAGAAGCAAAAAAACTTTATTCGTTGGTTGTGGGCTTGCTCGCTGGGCTGGATTTTGGCGTTGGTGGGGTTTTGGGCTTCGCCGGTTTGGCACACATTGTTTGAGCTTGGCGGCGAAGCCCGGAGAAAAGTTTTTTGCTTCTTTTTTCAAAAAAGAAGACTTCCCTTTTCTTTTCCTTCGCTGAAAACGGTGCAACTTGAGCCTGCTTGAAGTCCGCAACCTGACGACTGCTTTTCGCACCGAGCGCGGCGAGATCACGGCGATCGAGGATGTGTCGTTCGATCTTGATGAGGGGGAGATCCTCGGCATCGTTGGCGAGAGCGGCAGCGGCAAGTCGGTCACCGCGCTGACGATCATGGGGCTGCTGCCGCAGCCGCCGGCGCGGATTGTGGGCGGCAGCGTGCGGTTTGCCGGGGAGTTGCTGACGGGGGCCTCGGAGCGGCGGATGGAGGCGATCCGTGGCCAGGGGATCGGCATGGTGTTCCAGGAGCCGATGACCTCGCTGAACCCGGTTTTCACCATCGGCGAGCAGATCATGGAGACGATCCGCGCGCATGAGCGGGTGAGCAGTGCCGAGCAGCGGCGGCGGGCGATCGCGATGCTGGACAAGGTGGGCATTCCTTCGGCGGCGCGGCGGCTGGAGGATTATCCGCATCAGATGTCCGGCGGGCAGCGGCAGCGGGTGATGATCGCGATGGCGCTGGCGTGCAATCCGAAGCTGCTGATTGCCGATGAGCCGACCACCGCGCTGGATGTGACGATCCAGGCGCAGGTGCTCGACCTGCTGATGGACCTGCGCGATGAGCTGGGCATGGCGATTGTGGTCATCACCCATAACATGGGGGTGATCGCCGAGACGGCGGACCGGGTGCTGGTGATGTATGCCGGGCGGATCGTGGAGCAGGCGCCGGTGCAGACGATCTTTGATGCGCCGGCGCATCCCTATACGCGGGGCCTGCTCTCCTGCGTGCCGACGCTCGCACAGGATACGGCGCGGCTGGTGGCGATTCCGGGGACGCTGCCCGAGCCGTCGCGCCGGCCCGCGGGGTGCCGGTATGCGCCGCGCTGCGGGCTGCGAATCGAGGCGTGCCGGGCGGGATTGCCGCCGCTGGTGGAGATCGAGGCGGGGCACGCGGCGGCCTGTATCCGCATTGACGAGGCGGTGCGGGCATGACGCCGCTGGTGGAACTGCAAGGCCTGGTCAAGCATTTTCCGATCACGACCGGGGGGGTGTTCCGGCGCGTGACAACGCCGCTGCGGGCGGTGGATGGGGTGTCGCTGGCGATCAACCGGGGCGAGACGCTGGGCCTGGTGGGGGAGAGCGGGTGCGGCAAGTCCACGCTCGGGCGGCTGCTGATCCGGCTGATGCCGGCGACCGCGGGGCGGATCATCTTCGACGGGACGGATATCACCGGGCTGGATGCGGCGGCGATGCGGCCGATCCGGGCGGGTATGCAGATCGTGTTCCAGGACCCGTATGGGGCGCTCAATCCGCGCATGAGCGTGGAAGACATCATCATGGAGCCGCTGCTGATCCATGGGGCGAAGCCGGATGCGGCGGCGCAGGCGCGGGTGGTGGAGATGCTCAAGCTCGTCGGGCTGCCGGCGCGGGCGCGGGAGCGGTTTCCGCATGAGTTTTCCGGCGGGCAGCGGCAGCGGGTGGGGATCGCGCGGGCGCTGGTGCTGAATCCGAAGCTGATCGTGTGCGATGAACCGGTCTCGGCGCTGGATGTGTCCGTGCAGGCGCAGATCGTCAATCTGTTGCAGGATCTGCAAAGCGAGCTGGGGCTGACCTATCTGTTCATCGCGCATGATCTGAGCGTGGTGAAGCACATCTCCGACCGGGTGGCGGTGATGTATCTCGGGCATGTGGTGGAGATCGCCGACAAGCGGGCGATCTATGCGGCACCGAAGCATCCGTACACGCAGGCGCTGATCGGGGCGGTGCCGGTGCTGAATCCGCGCGACCGGGGGCGGGGGCGGCGGGCGCGGATCGTGGGGGATATCCCCTCCGCACTGCATCCGCCGTCGGGCTGCCGGTTTCATACGCGCTGCCCGCATGTGATGGATGTGTGCCGGAACGTCGTGCCCGTGTTGAAGCCGACCGATGCGGGGCATGACGTCGCCTGCCATTTGATGGACCAGTGAAAACGGGGAAACCGAGATGTCCGACAAGCCGCGCTCCCGCCTGATCTGCGAGGTGGATTTCGAGAAGGAGGGGGTGCAGCACGGCTACGTGCGGCTGTTCCATTCTGTGCATCGCTCGGCCTACGGGTTCATTCCAATTCCGATCGTGGTGATCAAGAACGGCAAGGGGCCGACGGCGCTGTTCGTCTCCGGCAATCATGGCGACGAGTACGAGGGCCAGGTGGCGATCGCGAACCTCGCGAAGTCGCTGAAGGTGGAGCAGATCAAGGGGCGGGTGATCCTGCTGCCGATGGCGAATTTTCCGGCGGGGATGGCGGGGACGCGGACCTCGCCGCTCGATGAGGGGAACCTCAACCGCAGCTTCCCCGGCGTGTTCGACGGGACGGTGACGCAGCAGATCGCCTACTGGATCGAGAGCGAGCTGCTGCCGCTGGCGGACTTGGTGTGCGACCTGCATTCCGGTGGCTCGTCGCTGATGTATGTGCCGACGGTGCTGACCAAGCGGACCGCCGATACCGCGCGGTTCAAGAAGCAGATGGAGGCGCTGCGGGCGTTCGGCGGGCCGGTGGCCTATATCACCGGCAGCGCCAATAACGGGACCGGGACGGACAATACGCTCGGCGGCGGGGCGGAGCGGGCGGGGCCGCTCTGGCTCGGCACGGAACTCGGCGGGTCCGGCACGGTGACGCCGGCGGCGCTGCGGATCGTCGAGACCGGATTGCGCAACGTGCTGGTGCATATGGGCATCCTGCCCAAGAAGATGCGCATCAAAAGCGAAGGCGAGACGCGGGTGGTGGAAGTCGGCGGGGCCGATTACTTCATTTATGCGCCGGACGGCGGGGTGTTCGAACCTGTGGCCGAACTGGGCGACGAAGTGCGCGCGGGGCAACTCGCAGGGCGCATCCATCTGCCGGAAACACCCTGGGCACCGGCGGTGGAATTCCACTTCGCACGGGCGGGGCTGGTGTTGTGCAAACGCATCCCCGGACGCGCGCTGCGGGGGGATTGTTTGTTCCATCTGGGGACGGATGTGGATCCGGCGACTTTGTAGGCGAAGGGTAGGGGAAGTAAGTCTTCTTTTTGTGGACAAAAAGAAGCAAAAAAACTTTATTCGTTGGGTGGGGGCTTTGGGCGCGTAGTTGGGGTGCTGGCGAGTAGCGTTATTGGCTTCGCCAGATGTCACCCCACTATCCGGCTTGGCGGCGAAGCCAGTGGCAAAAGTTTTTTGCTTCTTTTTTTCAAAAAAGAAGGCGCTTGCCTTCACTTCTATCCGCTGACTGCCAACACCCCCCGGAACGCCTCGAGGAATGCGTCCGCGTGCGCGCGCTGGAATACCAGTGGCGGGCGGAATTTCAGGACGTTGCGGTGCAGGCCGGCGTTGCTGGTGAGGAAGCCGGCGTCTTTCAGGCGATCGACGATGGCGATGGTGCGTTCGAGGTCGGGGGTTTTGTGGCCGTCGTCGCGGACGATTTCCACGCCGAGGAACAGGCCGATGCCGCGGACGTCGCCGACGAAGGGGCAGCCGGCGGTGGCGGCGAGCAGGCCGGATTTGAGATGGGCGCCCACCTCGGTGACGCTGGCGGCCAGGTTTTCGCGCTCGATCACGTCGATCACCGCCATGCCGACGGCGGCTTGTAGGGGGCTGGAGGCGAAGGTGTTGAAGTAGCGGGTGCGGGCGCGGAAGAGGTCCACCAGCGCCTTGCTGGCGGCGGTGGCGGCGAGCGGCAGGCCGTTGCCCATGGGTTTGCCGGTGACGACGATGTCTGGCGTGAAGCCGGTGACGCCGTAGCCCCACCATTGGCCGGTGCGGCAATAGCCGGCCTGGACTTCGTCGGCGATGGCGAGGCCGCCGGCGGCGCGGGCGAGGGCGGCGGCGCGGGGCATGAAGTCCGCGGGGATGTCCGGCAGGCCCTCATTGGCGAGGATGGAGCAGAGGATCAGGCCGGCGAAGCCTTCGGGGCTGCGCACGAGGCTGTCGATCGCTTCGGCGAGGTGGGCGAGGTAGGCCTCGCAAAGTTCGGCGTCGCTGAGGCCTTCGCGGATCGGACGGTAGCGTTCGGGGAAGGGGAAGGCGCGGATTTCCGGGCTGTCGTTGGTGCCGGCGGCGATGCGGGTGAGTTTGCTCACCGCCTCGCTGTTGCCGTGGTAGGTGGCGTTGGTGCAGACGATGCCGCGATGGCCGGTGGCGAAGCGGGCCATGCGGAGTGCGACCTCGATCGCCTCGGTGCCGGAGCAGGAGACGATGACGCTTTCGATCGGGTTCGCCGTGTTCAGCCCGCGATGCAGCCCGGCAAGTTTTTCGCAGAATTCCAGGATGCCTTCGTGCAGGTAGCGGCTGTGGACGTTCAGCGTGGATTGCTGGCGGCCCATCGCCTCGGCCACGTGCGGGTTGGCGTGGCCGACGCAGGGGACGTTGTTGTACATGTCGATATAGGCGCGGCCGGCGGGGTCGTAGAGATGCACGCCCTCGCCGCGGACGATGTGCAGGGGGTGGGAGTAGAACAGCGGCGCGCCGGTGCCGAGGACGCGGTCTCGGCGGGCGAGCAGGGTTTCGGTGCTCATGGCAGGATGTCCTTCGGGTCATGGCCGCAGGCGGCCAGCAGGGCGGCGGCGCCGGCGGGTTCGAGGAGGCGGGCGCGCAAAGCGAGGCTGCGCTCGATCATCGCGGCGTTGTGGGCGTGGTGCGGATTGTCCGGCTGTTGCAGGCGGTGCCAGCAGCCCAGGGTGACGCTCATCATCAGGCGGGTGCGCATCAGCAGCGGCAGCAGCAGCGCCTCCTCGGCCGGGATCGGGTGGATGGCGGTGTAGGCGCGCAGCAGGTGGGCGGCGGCCTCGACGATGTCCATGTCCTCGCCCTGCTGGGAATTCGCGGCGATGGTGATGTCCATGATCACCGCGGTTTCCGTGGTGTCCCCGAAGTCGATGACGCCGGCGATGCGGTCGTGGTCGGCGGCGTCCACCATGACGTTGGCGCGGTTGAGGTCGTCGTGCAGAACCTGGCGGCGCAGGCGGGGCATGGCGGGGGTGACACGGGCGGCGAATTCGGCGAGGTCGTGCTCGAGGGCGGCGCGGGCGGCAGGGTCGGGGACGGCGTGGGCGGCTTCGTGTAGGTGCAGGGCGTGTTGCAGGTCCCAGATGATCGGGGTGGCGGCGCCCGGATGGGCGAAGCCGCGCATGGCGGTTTGCAGGCGGGCGAGGGTGGTGCCGTAGGCGGCGCGCTGGGCGGCGCTGCGGCGGGCGAAGTAGATGGGCACGCCCTCGACATAGGAGAGCAGGCGGACGGGGTGGGCGGTGCCGTCGGGCATTTGGGCCAGGGCTTCGGCGGTGCCGCTGCGGGTGGGGATGACGCGGGGGACGGTGAGGGCAGGGTCGGCGGCTTCGATATGGCGCAGGACGGCGGTTTGCATCGCGCGGAACTCCGCCGGTTCGGCGGGGTTGGCGAATTTCAGGACGTAGCCGCCGGTGGGGGTGGTGAGGTGGAAGTTGCGGTCGCGCTCGCCGGTGAGCGGCTTGAGTGTGCCGGCGAGGCCCCATTCCGCCAGGGCCACGGCGGCGGCGGTGGCGGCTGGAACGTCGGGGGCGGGGACGGTCATGACGTCGTAGATTGGCGAGGGCATGGGCAATCATGGCAGCAACCGCCGGGGCTGGGGAGGGCCCCGGCTTGCGTTTTCGCAGGCCCGGCCCGACCTTGCGCGGATTGATCGGGAGCGAACGGAATGGACTTCGAATATTCGCCCAAGGTGCGCGCATTGCAGGTGCGGCTCGGCGCTTTCATGGATGAGCATATCTATCCGAACGAGCCGGTGTGGCAGGCGCAGATGGAGGCCGCGGCCGACCGCTGGCATCATCCGCCGCTGCTCGAGGACCTGAAGGCGAAGGCGCGGGCGGCGGGGCTGTGGAACCTGTTTCTGCCGGCGCATGAGCATCCGGACGGGCTGACTAACCTGGAATACGCGCCGCTGTGCGAGATGATGGGCCGTTCGCCGATCGCGCCGGAGGTGTTCAACTGCTCGGCGCCGGATACCGGCAACATGGAGACGCTGCTGCGCTACGGCGACGAGGCGCAGAAGGCGCAGTGGCTGGCGCCGCTGCTGGAGGGGCGCATCCGTTCGGCCTTCGCGATGACCGAGCCGGCGGTGGCGTCGTCGGACGCGACGAATATCGAGGCGCGGATCGAGCGGGACGGCGACGACTACGTGATCAATGCGCGCAAGTGGTGGACGTCCGGCGCGAATGATCCGCGCTGCGCGATCTTCATCCTGATGGGCAAGACCGATCCGACGGCCGCGAAGCACAAGCAGCAGTCGATGGTGCTGGTGCCGCGCGATACGCCGGGGGTGACGGTGATGCGGCATCTCACCGTGTTCGGCTACGACGATGCGCCACACGGCCATGCCGAGGTGGATTTCAAGGATGTGCGAGTGCCCGTCAGCAACATCCTGCTCGGCGAGGGGCGGGGGTTCGAGATCGCGCAGGGGCGGTTGGGGCCGGGGCGCATCCATCATTGCATGCGCCAGATCGGGGTGGCGGAGCGGGCGCTGGAGGCGATGTGCGCGCGGGTGAAGCGGCGGACGCCGTTCGGCAAGCCGTTGGCCGAGCAGGGGCTGATCCTGCAATGGATCGCCGACAGCCGCATGGAAATCGAGACGACGCGGCTGCTGACGCTCAAGGCCGCCGACATGATGGACCGGGTGGGCAACAAGGCGGCGCGGGCCGAGATCGCGATGATCAAGGTCGTCGCCCCGCGGATGGTGCTGGCCGTGCTCGACCGGGCGATCCAGGCGCATGGCGGCGGCGGGGTGAGCCAGGATTTCGGCCTGGCCTATGCCTGGGCGCGCGGGCGGACGATGCGCATCGTCGATGGGCCGG
>CAMCJI010000162.1 GCA_945874805.1 Asaia bogorensis
GGGTGGCGCGTCAAGCGGGGGGCGTGGCATGCTGGGGGGCAATCTGGAATGGAGCCTGCCATGAGCGACGACGCTGCGATGATCGAGACCCTGTCGGGCATCACGACCGCGACCCTGACGACGGTGCTGCTGAAGAAGGGGCTGCGCAACGTTTGGGTGCGCGGGGCCAAGCCGCTGCAGCCGGGGGCGGCGCGGATCGTCGGGCGGGCGTTCACGCTGCGGTTCGTGCCGGCACGCGAGGATCTGGCGACGCCGGCGTCCTGGGCCTCGCCGATCTCGACGCGCGCGGCGATCGAGGCGATGCCGGCGGGGTGCATCGCGGTGGTGGACGCGATGGGGTGCACGGACGCCGGCATTTTTGGCGACATCCTGTGCGCCCGGATGGCCAAGCGCGGCGTGGCGGCCCTCGTGACCGACGGCGTGGTGCGCGACCTCGCGGGGGTGCTGGGCACCGGGCTGCCGGTGTGGTGCGCGGGGGCGGCGGCGCCGGCCTCCGTCGCGGGGCTGACGTTCGTGGCCTGGGAAGAAGCGATCGGCTGCGGCGGGGTGGCGATCTTCCCGGGCGACGTGATCGTGATCGATCAGGACGGGGCGGTGGTGATCCCGCAAGCTATGCTCGACGCCGTGATCGGCGAAGCGGTGGAACAGGAGCGGCTGGAAGGCTGGATCATGGACCGCGTCAACGAAGGCGAAGCACTGCCGGGGTTGTATCCGGCGAACGCGGCGAACAAGGCTCGGTATGAGGACTGGAAGGCGGGGAAGTAAGAGTCTTCTTTTTGTGAACAAAAAGAAGCAAAAAAACTTTGTCCGTTGGTTGGGGTGCGACGCACGGCATTGGCTCTGATCTGTGGGGATTTTTTGGCTTCGCCGGCTTTTGAACCAAATTTGCGGCTGGGCGGCGAAGTCAGGAGAAAAGTTTTTTGCTTCTTTTTTTCAAAAAAGAAGACGCTTCCTGCCACTTGCCTTCCTGCTGGGCGAGTGCCGCCGTTACTGGCGCAATAGGCGTTCCATTGTGGTGCGGTAGCGGGCGGTGATGGCGGCGGTTTGGTGATGGGTACCGTGGGTCACGACTTCGGTGCCGGCGGACCAGACGCGGTCGATCAGGCCGGGGCGGGCGGCGAAGATCCATGAGTCGAGGATGGTGTTGCCGGTTCGGCCGATGAGGGCGGGGTGGCGGGCGTCGAGGCTGACGATGTCGGCTTGGGCGCCTGGTTGCAGGCCGTGGCGGGGGAGGCCGGCGGCTTGGGCGCCGCCGGTGAGGGCGGCGTGGAAGAGGGCGGCACCGGTGGAGGCGGCGGGGGACATGACGTTGCGGGCCTGGGTGGCGAGGCGTTGGCCGTATTCGAGGGTGGCGAGTTCGTCGGGCAGGCTGATGCGGATGTTGGAGTCGGTGCCGACGCCGTAGCGGCCGCCGGCTTGGGCGAGGCTGGCGGCGGGCATGATGCCGTCGCCGAGATTGGCTTCGGTGAGGGGGCAGAGGCCGACGGTGGCGCCGCTGCGGGCGATGGCGGCGACTTCGGCGGGGTTGGCGTGGGTGGCGTGGATCAGGCACCAGCGGCGGTCGATTTCGGTGTGGGCGAACAGGTGTTCGATGGGGCGTTGGCCGGTGGCGGCGAGGCAGTCGGCGACTTCGCGTTGCTGTTCGGCGACGTGGATGTGGATTGGGCCGTCGTGCAGGCCAGCGAGGGTGGTGATTTCGGCAGGGGTGGCGGCGCGCAGGAAATGCGGGGCGGTGCCGAGGCGGGCGGGCAGGGGGCGGCAGCGGTCGAACAGGGTGGCGTAGCTGTCCGGCGTGGTGACGAAGCGGCGTTGGGCGGGCTCGGTGGGGCGGGCGCCGAAGCCGCCATGGGCATAGAAGACGGGCAGCAGGGTGAGGCCGATGCCGGTCTGGTCGGCGGCGGCGGCAATGCGGGCGGCCATTTCGGCGGGGTTATCGTATGCGCGGCCGTCCGGGGCGTGGTGCAGGTAGTGGAATTCGGCCACCGTGGTGAAGCCGGATTCCAGCATTTCGAGGTAGGCCTGGGCGGCGATGGCTTCGGCGTCGTCGGGCGACATGGTGAGGGCGAAGCGGTACATCTGCTCGCGCCAGGTCCAGAAGCTGTCGGCCTGGGGGCCGCGGGTTTCGGTCAGGCCGGCCATGGCGCGCTGGAAGGCGTGGCTGTGCAGGTTAGTGGTGCCGGGCAGGCCGATGGCGTGGCGGTCGTCGGTGGGCCGGGGCGGCGTGTCGGTTTCGATGGTGGCGATCAGGCCGGCGCGGAGGGTGAGCCGCACGTTGTCTGTCCAGCCCTGGGGGAGCAGGGCGGCGCGGAAATGCAGGTCAGCCACGGAGATGGCAGGCGACGGCCTGATCCGGGGTGATCTGGCGCAGGGCCGGGGCCTCGGCCTTGCAGCGGGCTTCGGCCAGGGGGCAGCGGGTGTGGAAGGCGCAGCCGGGGGGCGGGCGGAGCGGGCTGGGGACGTCGCCTTGCAGCGGCCGGCGGGGGCGCTTCAGCTTGGGGTCGGGCACCGGGACGGCGGCGAGCAGGGCCTCGGTGTAGGGGTGCAGGGGGCTGCGGAAGAGGGTGGTCTTGCCGGCGATTTCGACGATGCGGCCGAGATACATCACGGCGACGCGGTGGCTGATGTGCTCGACCACGGCGAGGTCGTGGGCGATGAAGAGGTAGGCGAGGCCCTCGGCCTTTTGCAGGTCCCCCAGCAGGTTGATGACCTGGGCCTGGATGGAGACATCGAGCGCGGAGACGGGTTCGTCGGCGACGATCAGTTTCGGGCCGAGGGCGAGTGCGCGGGCGATGGAGATGCGCTGGCGCTGGCCGCCGCTGAACTGATGGGGGAAGTTGCGCATCTGCGCGGTGCGCAGGCCGACCTGGGCGAAGAGGGCTTCGGCGCGTTCCTCGGCCGCCTTTCCGGTGGCGACGCCGTGGACGATCAGGGGTTCGGCGACGATCTGCCCCGCGGTCATGCGCGGGTTCAGCGAGCTGAAGGGGTCCTGGAAGATCATCTGCATCTGCCGGCGGAAGGGGCGCATGGCCGCGCGGTCCAGGCCGGTGACGTCGGTGCCGCCGAGGCGGATCTGGCCGGAGGTCGGCTCGATCAGGCGCATGACGGTGCGGGCGACGGTGGATTTGCCGCAGCCGGATTCGCCGACGAGGCCGAGGGTCTCGCCGGGGGCGATGGCGAAGGAGATGCCGTCCACCGCGAAGACCTGGCCGATCTTGCGGCGCAGCAGGCCCTTGCGGACGGCGAAGTGCTTGCGCAGGTCGGTGACTTCGATGACCGGTTCAAGCATTGGCGTGCCAGCAGGCGGTGAAGTGCGCCTCCCCTTGGGCGGTGTAGTCCGGGTAGGCGGCGCGGCAGCGGTCATCCGCGCGGGCGCAGCGCGGGGCGAAGGCGCAGCCGGGGGGCAGGGCGGTCAGCGCCGGGACCATGCCGGGGATTTCGGCCAGGCGCTCGGCGGGGGTGCCTGAGAGGCTGGCGAGCCTGGGCACGCTGGCGAGCAGGCCGCGCGTGTAGGGGTGGCGGGGGTCGGCGAAGAGGGTTTCCACCGGCGCCTCCTCGATCTTGCGGCCGGCATACATCACCACGACGCGCTGGGCAGTCTCCGCCACCACGCCGAGGTCGTGGGTGATGAGGATGATCGCGGTGCCGGTTTCCTGTTGCAGGCGCAGCAGCAGGTCGAGAATTTGCGCCTGGATCGTCACGTCCAGCGCCGTTGTGGGCTCGTCGGCGATCAGCACGCGGGGGTTGCAGGAGACGGCCATGGCGATCATCGCGCGCTGGCGCATGCCGCCGGAGAGCTGGTGCGGGTAGTCCTTCGCGCGCTGGGCGGGTTCGGGGATGCGCACGAGGCGGAGGAGCTCCACTGCCTTGTCACGCGCGGCTTTGGGCGAGAGGTCCTGATGCAGGCGGACGGCTTCGGCGATCTGCTCGCCGACGGTCAGCACCGGGTTCAGGCTGGTCATCGGCTCCTGGAAGATCATACCCATCTTGTTGCCGCGGACGCGGCGCATCTCCTCCTCCGGGAGGGTCAGCAGCTCGCGGCCGTCGAGCTTGACGGTGCCGGAGACGATGCGGCCGGGGGGCGAGGGGATGAGGCGCATCAGCGAGAGAGCGGTGATGGACTTGCCGCAGCCGGACTCGCCGACGATGGCCAGGACCTCGCCGGCGCCGACGGTGAAGGAGACGTCGTCTACCGCGCGGACGAGACCGTTGCGGGTGAAGAAGACGGTGCGCAGGTTGGCGACCTCCAGGACCGGCGCGCTCATCCGCGCTGCCGGGGGTCGAGGATGTCGCGCAGGGCGTCGCCGAGGAGGTTGGTACCGAAGACGGTCAGGCTGATGGCGAGGCCTGGGAAGATGACGAGCCAGGGGGCGACGCGGACATACTCGGCCGCCGAGGCGGAGAGCATGCGGCCCCAGGAGGGATAGGGCTCGGGCACGCCGAGGCCGAGGAAGGACAGGCTCGCCTCTGTCAGGATGGTGCTGCCGAGCTGGGCGGTGGCGAGCACGATCAGCGGGGCGAGGGTGTTGGGCAGGATGTGGCGGAGCGCGATGCGGAACTGGCCCATGCCGATCGCGTGCGCGGATTCGACATAGGCCAGCTCGCGCAGGGCCAGCGTGTTGGAGCGGACGACGCGGCTCATGATCGGGATGAGCGGCAAGGCGATGGAGATGATGGTGTTCTCCAGCGATGGGCCGAGGGCGGCGGCAATCACCAGGGCCATAACCAGCAGGGGCAGGGCCTGCAGCACGTCCATCACCCGCTGCACGATCAGATCGAACCAGCCGCCGAGATAGCCGCAGGCCAGGCCGATGCTCACCCCGAAAATGGCCCCGAGCAGGGTGGAACCGACACCCACCGCGAGCGACACCCGCGCGCCATAGACGATGCGGGCGAACATGTCCCGGCCCATCGCATCCGCACCGAACCACTGCGTCGCGTTCGGGTAGGCGAGCGAGACCGCCGGATTGGTCGCCAACGGGTCCTGGCCGGCAATCACGTCCGCGAAGATCGCCGCCAGCAGAAACACCGCCATGATGACGGCCCCCACGGCTCCAAGTGGGTAGAGACGCACGAAATACCGGGTGCGCGCCCACCAGCCCTCGGCGCCCGCGCCCGCCCGCGTCAGCTCCGCCTCGAATGGCCCGGCACTCATGCGGGGCCTCGGCGCGAGTGGCGGAGTGAAGAAGGCAAGGCCAGGGGCTCTGCCCCTGGACCCCGCAAGGGGCGGTCGCCCCTTGACCCGCTACTTGAAGAACAGGAATTGAGAGCGGGGGGCTGGCCGCGCCGATGCGACGGCACGGATGGCCCCCCGCTCTCAATTCCTGACTTTCTGGTGCCGGTCCAGGGTCGCTGACCCTGGTAGGGGTCGAGGGGGCAACGCCCCCCGCCTTGCCTTCCTTCGCTTCGGCCAGCCGTCTCGTGGGCCCGCCTGGTGATGGTCATTCGGCGAAGGTGATGCGGGGGTCGAGGGCGGCGTAGAGCATGTCGACGAGGAAGTTCACCAGGACGACGACGACGGCGATGATCATCACGATGTTTTGGACGATGGGGTAGTCGCGGGTTCGGATGGCTTCGACGAGGAAGCGCGCCATGCCGGGGATGTTGAAGACGGTTTCGGTGACGATGAGGCCGCCGACGAGGAAGGCGGCTTCGATGCCGATGACGGTGACGACGGGCAGCATGGCGTTGCGCAGGGCGTGGTGGACGTTGACGCTGGCGGCGGGGGCGCCTTTGGCGCGGGCGGTGCGGATGTAGTCCTGTCGCATCACTTCGAGCATCGAGGAGCGGGTGAGGCGCATGATGAGGGCGGAACTGCGGAAGCCGACGGCGGCGGCGGGGATGGCGAAGAGCTTGATGGTCTCGCCCCAGGTGGTGGGGGGCGAGGTGTAGATTGGCAGGTCGCCGAACCAGGCGACGCCGGCCATGAGGATGAGCAGGCCGAGCCAGAAGCTGGGGATGGACAGGCCGCTGAGGCTGACGACGCGCAGGGCGTAGTCCAGTGCCGAGTCCTGGCGGACGGCGCTGATGACGCCGAGGGGGACGCCGATGAGGATGGAGAAGAGCAGCGCGAGGCCGGCGAGGGTTGCGGTGATGGGGATGCGCGGGGCGATTTCGTCCAGCGTTGGTTTTTCGGAGACGTAGGAGGTGCCGAGGTCGCCGCGCAGCAGGCCGCCGATCCAGACGCCGTATTGTGCCGGCAGGCTGAGATCGAGGCCGAGCTCCTTCTCGATCTTGCGCTTTTCCGCCGGGTTCACCATCCCGGCGGAGTCGAACAGGATGTCGGCGATGTTGCCGGGCACCACCCGCAGCAGCAGGAAGATGACCATCGAGACGCCGACCAGCGTCAGCAGCATCAAGGCCAGTCGGCGGACGAGATAGGCTCCCATGCGGCTTAGCGGTCGAGCCAGACGTCTTCGAAGCGGTAGCCGTTGTAGGAGCTGTTGATCATTGCCGTGTAGCCGCGCAGGTCCGGGTGCCAGCAGGTGGCGGTGCGGCCGTGGAACATGATGGGGCGGGCGACGTCGTTTTGCAGTTGGCGGTCGATCTCCCAGACCATGCGCTTGCGCTTTTCGACGTCGGTTTCCTGGCTTTGTGCCTGGAAGGCGACTTCGAGGTCTTTGTTGCAGTATTGCGTGTAGTTGCGCTCGGAGCCGCAGGCGTAGTTTTCGAACAGGCTCTGGTCGGGGTCGTCGATGGCGTTGCCGGTGAGGTTAAGGCCGACCGCGTAGTCCTTGCGGGCGACTTTGGCGAACCAGACGCTGGTCTCCACGATGTCGAGCTCGCCTTCGATGAAGATCTGCTTGAGGTGGTCGATGAGGATGACGGCGGGGTCGCGGTAGGCGGGGATGTTGCGGGTGGAGATTTTCACCTTGAGCAGTTTCTGCGGCCCGTAGCCGAGTTTGGTCATGATCGCGCGGGCTTCGTTGCGGCTTTTCTCGGTGTCGGGGTCGTAGCCGATCATCGAGCGCAGCATGTCGGCGGGCATGCCCCAGACGCCTTCGGGGGCGGGCAGCATGGTGCCGCCGGGGTCGGCCTTGCCGTCGGAGAGGATGTCGATGAAGGCTTTGCGGTCGAGCGAGAGGGCCATGGCGCGGCGGATATCAGGGTTGTCGAAGGGCGGGCTGTCGCGGTTGACGATGAGGTTGGTGGAGACGTTCATCGGCACCAGCTTGCAGACGGATTTCGGTGCCTGGGACATCACGTCCTTCAGCAGCGGGGGGGTGACCTCGGTGGGGAAGGTCATGTCGAAGCGGCCGGCGACGAAGCCGAGGATGGCGGTGGAGCGGTTGGTGACGATGGGCAGCTCGATGCCGTCGAGATAAGGGCGGCCGGGGCGCCAGTAGTCGGGGTTGCGGGTGAGCTTGATGATCTCGTTCTGCTTGAATTCGACGAAGCGGAACGGGCCGGTGCCGATCGGCTTGACGCGCATGTCGCGCGAGGAGACGTGGCAGGGATAGACCGGGGTGTAGCCGGAGGCGAGCATGTGCAGCAGCGAGGGCTGCGGGCGGCCGAGCATGAAGGTGACCTTGGATTCACCCTCGACCACCACGTCCTTCACGTTGGCGTACCAGCTTTCGCGCGGGTTCTTGCGGAAGGGGTCGTCCGATTTGCCTTGCAGCCGATCGAACGTGCATTTCACGTCGCGCGCGGTGAAGGGCTTGCCGTCGTGCCATTTCACGCCCGCGCGCAGGGTGAAGGCGAGCGAGGTGTTGCCGGCGCCCCAGGCCCAGGCGGTGGCGAGTTCCGGGACGATCGATTCGGTGGTGTTCTGCGCGACGTCCTGCTTGAACATCACGAGGTTGTTGAAGACGGCCATGAACGGGACGTTGGTCGAGAACGTCGCTTCCTCATGGATGGAGGCGCTGGCGGGATTGTCGCGCTGGTAGATGCGCATGATGCCGCCGCGCTTGGGCTCCTGCGCCACGGCCGCCGACGTGGCCGCCACCAACAGCCCAGCTGCCAGTAAGCCGATACGCCGAAACATGGACATGATGCCCCTCCCCGGATTGCCATTTTTTAATGGCTTGCCTCAGGGATATCACGCCGGCGCGCTAGGCGGAAGCAAGGAAGTGTGCCGGGGGGCGAACCCCCCGGCGTGGCGCTACATCGCGGCCAGTACGGCTTCGGCGCGGCTGACGTCGAAGCCGCCGGGGGCTTCGATGGCCAGGTGGCTGACGATGCCGTCCTTGGCGATCAGGGCGAAGCGCTGGCTGCGGATGCCCAGGCCGCGGGCGACGAGGTCGAGCTCGAGGCCGAGGGCCTTGGTGAAGGCGGCCGAGCCGTCGGCCAGCATGACGATGTCCTCGCCGACGCCCTGGGACTTGCCCCAGGCGCCCATCACGAAGGCGTCGTTGACGGACATGCAGACGATGCTGTCCGCACCCTTGGCCTTCAGGGCGGCGGCGTGTTCGACGAAGCCGGGCAGGTGCTTGGCCGAGCAGGTGGGGGTGAAGGCGCCGGGGACGGCAAAGAGGGCGACGGTCTTGCCCTTGAACAGCTCGTCGGTGGAGATCTCCTTCGGCCCGTCGGCGGTGGCCTGCATGAGTTTCATCGAGGGGATCGCGTCGCCGACCTTGATCTGGGTGCTCATGGGGGTGTTCCTGGGATGGTGCGGGCGGCCCTTCCGCCCGACATGACCGCTCCTCTAGCCGCGAACGCGGATTGAGTCACGGTCCCCCTGGCGGCATGATGGGGGATGGCTCGTAAACCGGCTCCTTCCCGTCCGCCCGCTGAGGGCACCACCTGGTTGGCCGGGCAGGTGCTGATCGCCATGCCGGCGATGGCCGATCCGCGCTTTGCCCAGAGCGTCATCTATATGTGTGCCCATAATGCGGAGGGGGCGATGGGGATCGTGGTCAACCGGGCGCTCGATACGCCGCGGTTTGCCGATCTGCTGGGGCAGCTGAAGGTGGAGCCGGCGCCGCCGGTGCGGACGATCCGGCTGGTCAGCGGCGGGCCGGTGGAGAGTGCGCGCGGCTTTGTGCTGCACAGCGCGGACTGGGTGGGCGAGGGGACGCTGCGGGTGGACGGGGAGGTGGCGCTGACGGCGAGCCTGGATGTGCTGGCGGCGATCGCCGGGGGAGCGGGGCCGGCGCAGGCGGTGCTGGCTTTGGGCTATGCCGGCTGGGGGGCGGGGCAGCTTGACCAGGAGATCCAGGCGAATGGCTGGCTCACGGCGCCGGCGGATGCGGCGCTGGTTTTCGATGCGGATGACGCGACGAAGTGGCGCCGCGCGCTGGGGAAGCTGCGCATCGACCCGCTGCTGCTTTCGGCGGCAGCGGGCCGGGCGTGACTTGTGATTATTTGTTGAGTACTGCGTAACCGTTCAGAGATGCTTGGCGAAGAAGGCCAGGGTGCGTTCCTGGGCCAGCGCGGCGTCGGGCGCGGAGTAGCTGGCGCGCTCGTCGCAGCCGAAGCCGTGCTGGGCGCCGGGATAGACGTGGATCTCCACGCCGGGCTGGGCGGCGCGGATGAGATCGACATCGCTCATCGGGATGCCGGCGTCCTTTTCGCCGAAG
Source organism: Asaia bogorensis (assembly GCA_945874805.1). Lineage (GTDB taxonomy): Bacteria > Pseudomonadota > Alphaproteobacteria > Acetobacterales > Acetobacteraceae > CAIRTN01. The sequence continues at coordinate 9,519 of CAMCJI010000162.1, forward strand.
TGGAGTTGCACCGGGCAGGCGGGGGCCTCGGTGCGGGTGCCGGCGATGCCGCCGCCGTACCAGCCGCTGGCGGCGCGGAACTTCGTCGAGCGGGTGGCGCCCCACCAGGCGACGGTGCCGCCCCAGCAATAGCCGACGATGCCGAGGGGGCGGGCGCCGAGGGCGGCGGCCGCTGCGTCGATATCCAGCACCACGCCGGCGTCGGGGACGAGGCCGCGCAGGGTGCGGCCGCGGGCGACGTCGTCCGCCGTGTAGCCGAGCTCGACGCCGCGTTCGGTGCGATCGAAGAGGGCGGGGGAGATGACGCGGTAGCCGGCGGCTGCGAACTGGTCGCAGAGGTTGCGGATGTGGTGGTTGACGCCGAAAATCTCCTGCACGACGACGAGGCCGTGCGTGGCGTTTTCGGGACCGGTCTCATAGGCTGAGAAACTGTGGCCGTCGGCGGCGGTCAGTGTGATGGACTGGCCCATGGCCGTCTCCCTTGTTCGGTGGATGCGTGGCCGTCAGGATGGCGGGATGGGCGAGATCGTCAACCTCCGGCGTGAGAAGAAGCGGCGTGCGCGGGCCGAGGCCGAGGCGCTGGCGGTGCAGAATCGTGCGCTGCACGGGCGGACCAAGGCTGAGCGGGATGGCGAGGCGCTGGTGCGCGCGCGGGAGGCGCGGGTGCTGGATGGCGCGCTGCTGCCGCCGGACTTGCCCGAGGACCGCTAGGGCGGTTGCCGTCTGCTGGCGGCGGCGTGAGTCGCCAAACTTTAC
>CAMCJI010000163.1 GCA_945874805.1 Asaia bogorensis
GATAGCTCTCGATAGGCATTGGCAATATTATTTCTATTTTTCAGGTGGTTAGGTCGTGCTCTGGCGTAGTTTCGGATACCCTCGGATGGGCAAAAATTATTCCCACTCGATCGTGCCGGGCGGTTTGCTGGTGATGTCGTAGGTGACGCGGTTGATGCCGCGGACTTCGTTGACAATGCGGGCGCTGACGCGGCTGAGGAAGTCCATCGAGAAGGGGTAGATGTCGGCGGTCATGCCGTCGGTGCTGGTGACGGCGCGAAGGGCGCAGGCGTGGTCGTAGGTGCGGCCGTCGCCCATGACGCCGACGGTGCGGACGGGGAGGAGGACGGCGAAGGCTTGCCAGATGGCGTCGTAGAGGCCGGCTTTGCGGATTTCATCGAGGTAGATGGTGTCCACGCGGCGGAGGAGGTCGGCCTTCTCGCGGGTGATCGGGCCGGGGATGCGGATGGCGAGGCCCGGGCCGGGGAACGGGTGGCGGCCGACGATGATGTCGGGGATGCCGAGTTCCTTGCCGAGGAGGCGGACTTCGTCCTTGAAGAGCTCGCGCAGGGGTTCGATGAGTTGCATGCGCATGCGCTCGGGCAGGCCGCCGACGTTGTGGTGGCTTTTGATGGTCACGCTGGGGCCGCCGGTGAAGCTGACGCTTTCGATCACGTCGGGGTAGAGGGTGCCCTGGCCGAGGAAGTCGGCGCCGCCGAGTTTGGCGGCTTCCTCCTCGAAGACTTCGATGAAGAGGCGGCCGATGGTTTTGCGCTTGATCTCGGGGTCGGTGACGCCTTCGAGCTGGCCTAGGAAGAGGTCGGAGGCGTCGCGGTGGACGAGTTTGATGTTGAAGCGGTCGCGGAAGGTGGTGACGACCTCCTCGCTCTCGTTGGCGCGCATCAGGCCGTGATCGACGTAGATGCAGGTGAGCTGGTCGCCGATCGCCTCGTGGATGAGGACGGCGGCGACGGAGGAGTCCACGCCGCCGGAGAGGCCGCAGATCACCCTGCCCTGCCCTACTTGCGCGCGGATTTTGGCGACGGCGGCGGCGCGGTAGCCGGCCATGGACCAGCCCTCGCCGCAGCCGCAGACGCGGTGGACGAAGTTTTGCAGGAGTTGGGCGCCGTGCGGGGTGTGGACGACCTCGGGGTGGAACATCAGGCCGTAGTAGCGGCGGGTGTCGTCGGCGAAGGCGGCGAAGGGGGCGCCCTCGGAGGTGGCGACGACGCGGAAGCCTTCGGGGAGGGAGACGACGCGGTCGCCGTGGCTCATCCAGACCTGCTCGGTGGTGCCCTCGGACCAGACGCCGTGGAAGAGGGCGCAGTCTCCCTGGATGTTCAGGGTGGCGCGGCCGAATTCGCGGTGGTCGGAACTGGCGACCTCGCCGCCGAGTTGCTGGCAGAGCGTCATCTGGCCGTAGCAGATGCCGAGGATGGGCAGGCCGCTGGTGAAGACTTCCTGGGGCGCGCGGGGGCTGTTGCCGTCGGGCACGGAGGCGGGGCCGCCGGAGAGGATAATGCCTTTCGGGGCGAAGGCGGCGATCCGGGCAGGGTCGGTGTTGTAGGGCCAGATCTCGCAATAGACGCCGGCCTCGCGGACGCGCCTGGCGATCAGCTGGGTGACCTGGCTGCCGAAGTCGAGGATGAGGATGCGGTCGGCGGGTTGGGTCATGCTGGGCACCGTCAGGGAGGGGGAGGAAGAGTCTTCTTTTTGTGAACAAAAAGAAGCAAAAAAACTCTGTTCGTTTGGGTGGGGCTTTACCGGGGGGCGTTGGGTTTGTTGGAGTGGGGATTTTTTGGCTTCGCCGTCTATACGGCTGAGGGCGAAGCCAAGGAATAAAAGTTTTTTTGCTTCTTTTTTTTCAAAAAAAGAAGACGCTGCCTTTCTGCCACTTGCTTTCCCTACGGCGCCGCGCTGCTGGCTTGGACGAGGCGGTCGATCGGGGACCAAGTGTAGGCGGTTTGCATGAGCGAGACGCCGCCGACCTCGACGGGCATTTCGGCCGCGGCCTTGCCGCCGAGGCGGGCGTAGAACCAGCGGCTGGGGTTGTCGCGGAGGACCCAGACGAGGGCGGAGGTGCAGCCGAGGCTGGCGAGATGGGTGGCGGCGGCTTGCATCAGACGGCGGCCGATGCCGCGGTCGCGCCAGTCGTCGAGGACGTAGAGGGTTTCGACCTCGCCGTCGCCGAGTTGGGTCGCCATGGCGCCGCGGGCGAGGCCGCTGGTGGCGAAGCCGATGATGCGGGGCAGGCCGCCGGTCTGGCCGAGGTCGGCGCCGCTGGCCACCGCGACGTGGACGCCGACGCCGGCGCGGATGGTGGCGTCGTAATGCGCGGTCTGGCGGCGGAGCGAGAGACTGGCGAGGTAGGCGTCCGGCAGGATGCCGGGGTAGGCGCTGCGCCAGGCGGCGACGTGGACGGCCGCGATGGTGGCGGCATCGGCCGCGCGGGCGGGGCGGATGGTGATCACGCGGGTGCCGCCCTGCGCTCCAGCACGGCGGCGAAGAAGCCGTCGGTGTCGTGGCGTTTGGGGGTGAGGCTCAGGTAGTCGCCGTCGCAGGGGGGCGGGGTGGGGAGCGGCCAGGCTTTGGCGAGGGGGAGCAGGGTGAAGTCGGGGTTGTCGGCCAGGAAGGCGTCCACCTGCGCCTCGTTTTCCGCCGGGAGCAGGGAGCAGGTGGCGTAGATCAGATGGCCGCCGGCGCGGACGAGTTTGGCGGCGTCCTTCAAGATTTGGGCCTGTTTGGGCACGAGTTCTTCGAGGTCGCGCTCGGCGAGGCGCGAGCGGCCGTCGGGGTTGCGGCGCCAGGTGCCGGTGCCGGTGCAGGGGGCGTCCACCAGCACGCGGTCGAAGCTGCCGGCGCGGCGCTTGGCCCATTTGGAGCCGGGCTCGATCAGGTGGCGTTCGACGTTGTGGACGCCGGCGCGGCGCAGGCGGGCGACGGCGCCGTCCAGCCGCTTGTCGTGCACGTCGCAGGCGACGATGTGGCCGCGGTTTTCCATCGTCATGGCAATCGCCAGGGTCTTGCCGCCGGCGCCGGCGCACCAGTCGGCGACGCGCATGCCGGGTCTGGCATCGACGACCAGGGCGATGAGCTGGCTGCCTTCGTCCTGGATTTCGATGAGGCCGGATTGGAAGGCCTTTCCCGCGCCGATCGGGCGGCGGGAGGGGACGCGCAGGCCCCAGGGGGAGATGGTGGTGGCAGTGGCCTCGATCCCCTCGCGGGCGAGTTCGACCTGGGCGGTGTCGCGGTCTGATTTCAGCAGGTTGACGCGCATGTCCAGCGGGGCTTCGCCCTCCATGCCGGCGAGTTCGTCTTCCAGGGTGGCGCCGAAGCGGGCGCGCAGATGCGGGACGATCCAATCCGGCAGTTCGAGGCGGACTGCTTCGGGCATGTCGGGGTGGCCGTTCTTGGCCTGCTCGATGGTGCTGAGTGCCAGGGACTCGGCGGTGGAGAGATGGGTGGGGCCGAATTCGCCGCCGGAGAAGGTCTGGTCCAGGCCGTCGAGCGACCAGCCCTCGATGAGGAGGGAGGCGGCGACGAGGAGGCGCGGAGTCGGGTCGAGCTTGGCGCGGGCGAGCCACCAGAGGCAGCGGCGGCGGGCGCGGATGACCGCCCAGGCGCGGGCGGAGACGGCGCGGCGGTCGCCGGAGCCGATGTAGCGGCGGTCGCGGAAATAGGCGCTGGCGATGGCGTCCGCCGGCTTGCGCGGGGCGGCGTCGATCGCGCCCAGCAGTTCGATGGCGGCGGCAACGCGCCCGGCGGGGGTCATGTCAGCAACTCCGGCAATGCCGCAAGATCAGTGAGTTCCCGCACGTTGCCGCGCAGGTCGTATTCGTCTGGCGCGCCACTGCGGTTCACCCAGCCGACGCGGAAGCCGGCGGCGCGGGCGCCGAAGGCATCCCACGGATTGGACGACAGGAAGGCCATCTGCCCGGCGACGAGGCCGAAGCGGCGTTCGGCGAGCCCATAGACGCGCGGATCGGGCTTGTAGACGCCGACCTGTTCGACCGAGAGCACCGCGTCCAGCAGGTCCGCGATGCCAGCGGCTTGCAGCCCGGCCTCGAGCATCGCCGGCGCGCCGTTGGAGAGCACGGCGGTGCGCAGGCCGGCGGCGCGGAGCGCGGTCAGCGTGGCGACCACTTCGGGGTAGGCATCGAGGCTGCGATAGGCGGCCCGGAGATCGGCCAGCAGCGCCGTGTCGGTGATGGCGTGGCGGGCGGCCACCCAGTCGAGCGCGAGATCGGTCACCTCGGCGAAATCAAGGTGATGCGCTGGGCCGGCGAGGCTGCGCACCCAGCTGTATTCGAGCTGCTTGCCCCGCCACGCCGCCGACAGCGCCTGCCAATCCGGCCCCAGACGGGCGGCGTGGCGCGCCATCGCGGAATGGACATCGAGCAGGGTGCCGTAGGCGTCGAAGATGGCGGCGCGGATGGTCGCCATCAGCCATCCTGGCGGTAGTTCGGGGCCTCGCGGGTGATGGCGACGTCGTGGACATGGCTTTCGCGCAGGCCGGCGCCGGTGATGCGGCGGAACCGGGTGCCCTTCTGCAACTCCGCGATGGAGGCGCTGCCGGTGTAGCCCATGCCGGCGCGCAGGCCGCCGACCATCTGGTGCAGCACCGCCGAGACCGGGCCCTTGTAGGCCACGCGGCCCTCGATCCCCTCGGGGACCAGCTTCAGCGTGTCCTTGATCTCCTGCTGGAAGTAGCGGTCGGCGGAGCCGCGGGCCATCGCGCCGATGCTGCCCATGCCGCGATAGGCCTTGTAGCTGCGGCCCTGGTAGAGGAACGTCTCGCCCGGTGCCTCATCCGTGCCGGCCAGCACGCTGCCCATCATCGCGCAATCCGCGCCGGCGGCGATCGCCTTGACGAGGTCGCCGGAGGTGCGGATGCCGCCATCGGCAATCGCCGGCACACCGTGTTCGCGGCAGACGGCGGCGGCTTCCATCACCGCGGTGAACTGCGGCACGCCGACGCCGGCGACGACGCGGGTGGTGCAGATGCTGCCCGGGCCGATGCCGATCTTCACCGCATCCGCCCCGGCGCGGATCAGCGCCAGCGCGCCCTCGGGCGTGGCGACATTGCCGGCGATGACCTGCACGGCGTTGGACAGGCGCTTGACCGCCTCCAGGGTTGCCAGCACGCCGGCGGAGTGGCCGTGCGCGGTATCCAGCACGATCACATCGACCTCAGCGCCGACCAGCGCCTCGGCGCGGGCGATGCCGTCGCTGCCGACGCCGGTGGCGGCCGCACAGCGCAGCCGGCCGAGATGGTCCTTGTTGGCCAGCGGGTGGGCCTGGGCCTTGTCCATGTCCTTGACGGTGATCAGGCCGACGCAGCGATAGGCGTCATCGACCACCAGCAGCTTTTCGATGCGGTGGCGGTGCAGCAGGCGGCGGGCCTCGGCCGGTTCGACGTCGGCGGTGACGGTCACGAGATTCTCGCGCGTCATCAGCTCGTAGATCTTCAGCGTCGGGTCGGTGGCGAAGCGGACGTCGCGGTTGGTGAGGATGCCGACGAGGCGGTTGGTCTCGCGCTCGACGACGGGGATGCCGCTGATGTTGTGGGTGGCCATCAGCATCCGCATGTCGGCCAGGGTCTGGTCGGGGTGGATGGTGACGGGGTTCACCACCATGCCCGATTCGAATTTCTTGACCCGGCGGACCTGGGCGGCCTGTTCGGCGATGTCGAGGTTCTTGTGGATAACCCCCATGCCGCCGTGCTGGGCCATGACGATGGCCATCGCGCTCTCGGTGACGGTGTCCATCGCCGAGGAAACGAGGGGAATGTTGAGCCAGATGTCCCGCGTCAGGCGGGTGCGGGTATCCACCGCATTCGGCAGAACCTGGGAGTAGCCGGGCACGACGAGCACGTCATCGAAGGCGAGCGCCTCGCTGATGCGGCTCTCGATATCGAGACGGGCGTATGAGGGTGTATCCTGGGGAGCCATGGCCGGACCTTTCCGCTGCCTTGGCGCGTCCTGTTATCCCCCCGCGGCCCTCTGTGCAAGCGAAGGTATGGCGAACGCGGCTGTTATGCGCCGGGCGCGCCGCGGAAGCCGGTACAGACCACGTAGAGCTCGCTGCTCTCCTTGCGGCTGGCGGGCGGTTTGGCGTGGCGGACGGAGGCGAACAGGCGCTTCATCGGCGCCAGCATCTGCGCCTCCGTGCCGCCCTGGAACACCTTGGCGACGAAGCTGCCGCCCGGTGCCAGCACCTTGGTGGCGAAATCGAGCGCGAGTTCGGCGAGGGCGATGATGCGCAGATGGTCGGTGGCGGCATGGCCGGTCGTGTTCGGCGCCATGTCCGACAGGACGATATCGGCCTGGCCGCCGAGCTCGGCCATCAGGGTGGCGGGCATGGTGTCGTCGTTGAAGTCGCCTTGCAGCAGGGTGGTGCCGGGGACGGGATCGACGAACAGCAGGTCGAGCCCCACCACGCGCGCGGCGCCGCGCTGCACCGCGACCTGCGCCCAACCGCCGGGGGCGCAGCCGAGATCGACGACGCGGCAGCCGGGCTTGAGCAGCTTGTAGCGGTCGTCCAACTCGATCAGCTTGAAGGCGGCGCGCGAGCGCAGGCCCTGTGCCTGAGCGGCGGCCACGTAGGGGTCGTTCAACTGGCGGGCGAGCCAGGCGGCGGAGGCGACGGAGCGCTTCTTGGCGGTTTTGACGTAGACGGCGAGCTTGCGCTTGCCGCCCGTGCCTGCCGCTTTACCGGCGGGCGGCTTCTTGGCCATGGGTTTTGATCCTTCAGCGGCGGCGGCGCTGAATGCGCTCGGCGCGGATCATGCGCAAGAGCATGCCCTCGCGCAGGCCGCGGTCGGCCACCACCACCTCGGGCGCGGGCCACAGACGGTGGATGGCGGCGAAGATGGCGCAGCCGGGCAGCACGAAATCCGCGCGGTCCGGCCCGACGCAGGGATGCAAGGCGAGGCCGGCACTGCCGAGTTGCTGCAAGCGGGCCAGCGCGCTGGCAGCCTGGCCGGCCGAGAGCACGGTGCCGTCGACCGCCTGACGCGTGTAGCGCGGCAGGTCCAGCGCGATGGAGGCGAGCGTGGTGACGGTGCCGGAGGTGCCGAGCAGGCTCACCCCGCCCTGGCGGATCTCGCGGCCGATGCTGTGGACGGATTCGAAGCTTGCCAGCCGTGCGGCGACATCATCGACCATCGCGGCGAAGCCGGCGGGATCGTCGCCGCGATGGCCGAAGCGCTCGGCCAGGGTGACCACGCCGACCGGCAGGGAGATGTAGCCGATCAGCTCCGGCACCGCATCCGCCCCCGGACGGGCGCCGGGCTGGTTGGGCAGGCGGACCCAGGCAAGCTCGGTGGAGCCGCCGCCGATGTCGAACAGCAGGGCGCGGCGGCCGTCACCGCAGAGCAGGGGCGCGCAGGACTCGAGGGCAAGCTCCGCCTCCTCGCGGGTGGAGATGACGTCGATCGGCAGGCCGGTTTCGCGACGGACGCGGGCAAGGAACTCGGCGCCGTTGCTGGCGCGGCGGCATGCCTCGGTGGCGATGGCGCGCAGGGCGCGGACCGGGCGGCGGGCGAGGCGCTGGGCACAGCCGTGCAGGGCGGCCATCGCCCGGTCCATCGCGACGGGGGAGAGCGCACCGGTGGCCTGCAGGCCCTCGCCGAGGCGGACGATGCGGCTGAAACTGTCCACCACGCGGAACCCGTCTCCGGTCGGCGCGCCCACCAGCAGCCTGCAGTTGTTCGTTCCCAGGTCCAGAGCCGCAAAAGCAGGCGTGGCCGGGCGGGCGAGGTCGGGGAGGCTGGACTCGGCGAGGACGGCCATGAGCGGAGGGGCCTGTTGAAACATGACGTTAATATCGGGTGCAGAGGGGTGCCGTAGCAAGCACCAATAGTCCGACCTGCATTCGACGCAGCCCACGCCGGTTGCGCACCCTCACGGAGCATGTTACCTCGCCGGTCCGCGCCCGGTGGGGGATAGTTTAGCGGTAAAACTCCCGGCTCTGACCCGGGCATCCTTGGTTCGAATCCAGGTCCCCCAGCCAACCACTGCCTAAGTGGTTGAAGTTGCAAAGAGAAGTGTTATATCAGTGTCTTGAAGGCGCCCCGGTGATACACAGGGGTGATACATTGGCACTACAGATGACCCGTCCCACGAAGCACCCGAAGTCCGGCGTTTACCGTGTGCGCTTGGTGATCCCGCAAGGCCTCCGCGAGACCGCGAAGGCCACCTTCGGCGTTAGGCGCGAGTTGGTCAGGTCGCTTGGGACCAAGGACGGCGCCGAAGCCAGGAAGCTGGCCCCCTCCGCTATCGCAGGCCTCCAGGAGCGCCTTGATGCGATTCGGGCAGCCCACGAGGGACGCGAGGTGCCGATGTCGGAACAGGCCGTGCAGGCCCTCGCAGGTCTCTTCTACCGCTCGGAGATTGACAAGCACGGGGCTAATCCAGGCTCTGCGCAAACATGGGTGGCCACTCAGGATTTCCTGCTGAATCAAGCTGATATCGTGGACCGGGAGCCTTGGGAGGACCCGTCAGAGCCGGACCACAGCTATACTCCCGTAGTGCTGGAAGAAGACCGCCCGCGCGCAACTCAGCTTGTCGTCGACGCTGGCCATACGCCCAGCCCGGCGAACGTCGAACGTGTGGCTAGGTGACGATGCCCCGGCCGTGTTCCATGCCGTCGCGGAATTCACCTTCGTACCGGTGGCCGTCTGCCCAGGTGCTGATGCCCCGACCATGCTGCTTGCCATCGCGCCACTCACCTTCGACGGTGAGGTTTGCTTTGCCGTCTTCGGACCAGCGCAAGACGCCCCGGCCCTGCGCGAGGCCAGACGTGCAGGCGCCCACCCAAGTAACCGTCTGGTTCGAGGCCTGACCAGGGTTCCATACTTGGCACCCTGTCCGACTATCCGCGATCCAGCCGGGCTGGACGGATTGCGCCGATGCCGGTTCGGAAACGCAAAGGATCAGGGCGGTAGCCAGCAGCCAACTGCGCATCCGAAGTCCTCCCGCAACTGTTGCCACATTCGCATGCAGCGTTGGTGCTGTCATCAGAATGCCGCGCGGTGCAATAGGGCATACAATCCGACTTCATTAACACTCCTGGCCCCCACGGTTGGGCGCCGCTGCGGCTCCAGTATGGGTTCCATGCCCGCCATACTGGCCGCCACCATGGCGACCGTCCGGCCCCCACTGGCCCTTCCGGGCGCTTCGGTCCTGCCGGCTCCTGGTGGTCCACCTCTGCCCGTGACAGGGTGACAGCCCTTCAAGGAGATCGTCGATGACCGAGCCGGGCGAACCACTGTTTGAGGGGTCTTACATGGACGGCCCGGACGTCGACCTCTTGGATTGGGCGGGCCTCACGTTGACCGACGAGGAGAGTGACGCCCTCTGGAACGACACGAACCCAGAGGCGCTGATCAGGGAGTGCCCCAGCGCCGACATGGAGGAAGAGGAGTTCGACGAGGGTGGGCCGGGGACCAGCGACACGTTCTACAAGGTCTTCTCACCGTCTCCTGAGGAGTTCCGCAAGGAGTTGGCCGCCGCGATCATGGCCGCCATTCAGAGAAGCCTGGACCTGCTGCGGAACGCTCCACCCAAAGGAGCCAAGAAATGAGCGCCAACCAGCCCTCCCGCACCATCGGTGAGATGCCCGATCAAGATGCCGACGACGCTTATCTGGTGGCTCGCCGGGACACGCTGACGGACCTGCTTGCGGCGGCCCCTCCGCACCGCCTGGTGCCCCGCAAGAAGACCTCCGGGAATACCCCATGGCGGACGGTCGCCCCGACTACCGCGCCGGGCGCCCCAGCGGCTGATCCACTCCAACAACAAACCAGCACTGATAGGGGCCCTTCGGGACTACACCGCCCCCACCAGGAGACCTCCAGGACACCCCTGGAGGCCCTCCCCGCCACCCCGCCCTTACCCAGCTGACCCGCCCCGGAAGCCCCTGGCGACCCCTCTGAATTGATTAGAAGAAATGGTCTGACCCCACCCCGGTCAGTCCCGGCGGGCGAACCCAGACGCGAACCAGAAGGCCTCGACCTGAGCACTGCACAGGCGGCCCACACAGCTCGCCCCAGGCCCCTCCACGGTTAGGGCTACGGTGGCGCCGTGAGGTCGCGAATGGGCCAGCGCGCCACCTCCGGCTGGTCCTCCAGCGTTCGCGGAGACCATCG
>CAMCJI010000164.1 GCA_945874805.1 Asaia bogorensis
CGCCCCCGCCCCCCGCGCCGGCAGTGCTCGACCCCGCCGGGCTCGACCTGCTGTTCCGCGACGCCCGCACCCACACCAAATGGACCGACCAGCCCGTCACCGATGACGAGCTGCGCACCATCTACGACCTGCTGAAACAGGGCCCCACCTCGGCCAACAGCTCGCCCGCCCGCTTCATCTTCCTGCGCACCACCTACTCGAAGGAGCGCCTAAAGCCCGCCCTCTCCGCCGGCAACATCGAGAAAACGATGGCCGCCCCCGTCGTCTGCATCGTCGCCCACGACCCGAAATTCTACGACAACCTGCCCCGCCTCTTCCCGCACGCCGAAGCCAAGCCCTGGTTCACCGCCAACCCCGCTCTGGCGGAAGAAACGGCCTTCCGCAACGGCACCCTGCAAGGCGCCTACCTGATCATGGCCGCCCGCGCGATGGGCCTCGATGCCGGCCCGATGTCCGGCTTCGACCGCGCCAAGGTGGACGAGATCTTCCTGTGGGACCGCGGCTGGAAGTCCAACTTCCTCATCAACCTCGGCCACGGCGACAAGGCGGCGCTGCAATCGCGCCTGCCCCGGCTGTTCTTCGACGAGGTCTGCCTCCTCCAGTAGCATGCGCATCCTCGGCATCGCCGCCAGCCTCGGCCGCTCCTCCGTCGCCGTCACCGACGGCCCGGCGGTGCTGGCCGAGCAGACCCACCCCGGCGGCCACGGCCAGTCCGCCGTGCTGGCACAGTTGGTCCACGCCCTGTTCCGGCCCGGCACGCTGGATGCCATCGCCGTGGATATCGGCCCCGGCAGCTTCACCGGCCTGCGCGCCGCCATCTCGCTCGCCCAGGGCCTCGCCGCCGGCGCCGGCCTGCCGGTCATCGGCGTCACCGTCGCCGAAGCGCTCGCCGAAGCGGCAGGCGACCTCGCCGGCCGCAGCCTGTGGGTCGCCATCGACAGCCGCCGCGGCCGCATCTTCCTCGACCGCGACGGCCGCATCGAAAGCCTCGCCGTGGCCGACCTGCCCATGCCAGACCGCCCCGTCGCCCTGGCCGGCGACGCCGCGACCGACATCGCCTGCCGCCTCGCCGCCAGGGGCGCGGACGTGATGCTCACCTCCGCCCGCCAACCCCTCGGCCGGCATGTCGCCTTCGCCGCCGCCCGCCTCCACGCGGCCGGCACCCCGCCGCGCGCCGCCTTGCCGGTCTATGTCGACCCGCCCGAGGCCAAGCTGCCCGCCGGGCTGCGCCCAGCCCCCCTGGCCGCCCCCCTGGCGTGACGCCGGACCTCCTCGCCGCCCTGCACGCCGCCGCCTTCCCCGCCGCCGAGGCGTGGGACGCCGCGGCCTTCGCCACCCTGTCCGCCCAACCCGGCGTCGATGGCCGGCTCGACCCCGAAGGCGGCTTCGTGCTCTGGCGCGTCGCCGCCGACGAGGCGGAAATCCTCACCATCGCCGTGCATCCGGCGGCCCGCCGCCAGGGCCTCGGCCGCCGCCTGCTCGTGAAGGCCGCAGAAGCCGCCGCCCGCGCCGGCGCCACCCGCCTGTTCCTCGAAGTATCGGACCGCAACACCGCCGCAGCCGCGCTCTACGCCGCCTGCGGCTTCACCCCCATCGGCCGCCGCCGCCGCTACTACCCCGACGGGTCGGACGCGGTGGTGATGCAGCTCCCGCTCAGCCCCGCCGCAGCAGCAGCCGGGTGATCCCGTCCGCCCCGTGCTGCTCGTCCAGCACCGTATGGCCCTGTTCGGCGGCGGTTCGCGGCACATTGCGCCGCGGCTCCTCGCCGCGCAGCAGCACCAGCAGCGTCTGCCCCGGCGCCAGCCGGTCGAGTGCCAGCCGGGTCCGCACGAAGGTCATGGGACACAGGTCGCGGGTGATATCGATTACACGGTCCGCTGTGATCTCACTCATTGATATTTACGTCATCTGTCCTGTTATGATGCTTTGAAATAACTATTGCGACACGGAGAGCGGTTCTCCTATATGTGCTTATCCGATCGCTCATAAAGGGGTTTCCGTGTCTGATAATACATCACAAGGTGACCTTCTTCGCCTCACGGCGGACATCGTGTCGGCCCATGTCGCAAACAACTCAATCATGGCCGAAGCCCTGCCGCAACTGATTCAGGACGTTTATCACTCGCTCTCGGGTGCAGGCGTGGAACAGGCCGTGCCAGACCGGCCGGCGCCGGCGGTACCGGTGAAGAAATCGATCTTCCCCGACTACATCGTCTGCCTGGAAGACGGCAAAAAGCTGAAAATGCTGAAGCGCCATCTCAAAACCTCCTTCAACCTCACGCCCGACCAGTACCGTGAGCGCTGGGGCCTGGCCGCCGACTACCCGATGGTCGCCCCCAACTACGCCAGCCACCGCTCCTCCCTGGCCAAGCAGATCGGCCTCGGCACCCGCGCGCGCACCCGCGGCTGAGGCGGCCCGGCCCGCTGACCCAGCCCCCGGCCCAGCCGGATCGGGGGCAGGATTGGACAGCCGGTGCCCCCATCGGCTACCCAGCGCATGCAGCACGGCGCGGGCGGCCCGGTCGTCCGCCGGCGCTGTCTTGGGGAACGGATGGAAAGCCGGATCGAACGACTCTGCGTGGAGAAGGGGCTCAAGATGACCGGCCAGCGCCGCGTCATCGCGCGCGTGCTGTCGGACGCCGAGGACCACCCGGATGTCGAGGAGCTCTACCGCCGCGCAGCCGCCCTCGATCAGCGCATCTCCATCGCCACCGTCTACCGCACCGTCCGCCTGCTGGAGGAGCGCGGCATCCTCGAACGCCGTGATTTCGGCGGCGGCCGCGCCCGCTACGAACCCACCGAACACGGCCACCACTACCACCTCATCGACATCGAATCCGGCCGCGTGATCGAATTCGAGGACACCGGGCACGAGCGGATCATCGCCGCCATCGCCGCCAAGCTCGGCTTCGATCTCGTCTCCCACCGGCTGGAGCTGTTCGGTCGCCGCCAGGCCCCGCCCACCCCCGCCGGCAAGCGCGCCGCACGCAAGGAGTCCGGCGCATGACCCTCCACATGGCCGCGGGCTTCACCGAACTGCGCTCCGGCACGCTCGGCGTGCGCGTCGCCGCCAGCGCCGCCGAGATCGACGCCTCGCTCGCTTTGCGCTTCGCCGTCTTCTACGAGGAAATGGGCGCCCACCCGGACGCCACCACCCTGGCCAGCCGGCGCGACACCGACCAGTTCGACGCGGTTGCCGACCATCTGCTGGTGATCGACCACGCCCGCGGCGAAGGCCCCGAAGGCGTGGTTGGCACCTACCGCCTCATCCAGACCAGCGCCGCCGCCCGCATCGGCCGCTTCTACTCCGCCGATGAATACGATCTCGGGCCGATCCTGCGCTTCCCCGGCAAGGTCATGGAGCTCGGCCGCTCCTGCGTGCATCCGGCCTACCGCAACCGCGCGGTGATGCAGCTCCTCTGGCGCGGCATCGCCGCCTACAACGCCCTGCACGGCATCGACCTGATGTTCGGCTGCGCCAGCCTGCCCGGCACCGATCCGGATGCGATGGCCGGCCACCTCACCTACCTCGTCACCCACCACCTCGCCCCCGAGAACATCCGCCCCCGCGCGCTCGCCGCCCGCTACGTCGAAATGCGCCGCCTCGACCCCGCCACGATCGACACCCGCCGCGCTTTGGCCAGCCTGCCCCCCCTCGTCAAGGGTTACCTCCGCCTCGGTGGCTTCGTCGGCGACGGCGCGGTGATCGACACCCAGTTCAACACCACCGACGTCGCCGTCGTCGTGCAGTCCGATCTCGTCACCGCCAAATACCTCCGCCACTACGAACGCGACGCCTGAATCCCGCCCGACACGAGACGTTAACCCAACGGTCACCGCTGCGTCATTGTCCGGCGCGGGGGCGGGGCGTAATGACAGCTTCCATGCAAGCACCCTCCGCCCGCGCCAAATCCCCGCGCAAACTCTTCGCCGGCCCCCAGGAGGAAGCGGAGGAGGGCTCCTGGTTCCTCGGCCCCATCCCCCAGCGCCGCCACGTCCTGCGCCAGCTCCGCGCCGTCCGCATCGCGGCCCAGGCCCTGGTCTGGACGGCGCTGGCCATGCTGGTCCAGGCCGTGCTGATCCTGCTGCCCGGCCCGGCCAAGGTCGCCTTTCCCCGCCTCTACTGGTCCGGCATCTGCGTCATGCTCGGCCTGCGCATCCGCGTCATCGGCCAGGCCGCCCATCGCACGCCGGATGGCCGCCCCGTCGTCTTCGTCTCCAACCACTCCTCCTGGCTGGACATCCCCCTCCTCGGCGCCCGCCTCGATGCGGCCTTCATCGCCAAGCAGGAAGTCGGCACCTGGCCCGTCATCGGCCAGATCGCCGCCCTCGGCCGCACCCTCTACGTCCGCCGCAGCCGCCAGAGCACCGGGCGCGAACGCGACGAGATGCGCGGCCGCCTGCAACAGGGCGGTAACCTCATCCTCTTCCCCGAAGGCACCTCGTCGGACGGCTCGCGCGTGCTGCCCTTCCGCTCCGCCTTCCTCTCGGTGGCCGAACTCCCGATCACCGCCGACGGCCGCCCACCCCTCGTCCAGCCCGTCTCCATCGTCTACGACCGCCTCGCCGGCCTGCCCACCGGCCGCGCCAGCCGCCCCCTCTTCGCCTGGTACGGCGACATGGATATCGCCAGCCACTTCTGGCAGCTCGCCCAGCACCGCGGCCTGCGCGCCACCATCCTGCTGCACGCCCCGCTCGACCCCGCGACCTTCGCCAGCCGCAAGGAGCTCACCCGCGTCGTCTGGCAGATCGCCGCCGACGGCGCCTCCACCCTGCGCCAGAACCGCCCCGCCAAGCCCATCCCCGCCCCCACCCCGGCAGAGCCCGCCGACACCCCGGTCTTCGCCTGACCCCCCCGCGCGAAACCTTGGCTTGACACGCATACCGCCTGATCTGCGACAGTTTTCCCCATGATCGGAGGCTTGCCGCACCCTTGTGCTTGACCGTCCGCCCTTGGCGCCCGATGTGTGGGCCTTGACCGCCCGAACCTCCGGGCGGCGGGACGCGGAGCCTCGCCGATGACCACACCCCCCGCACCTGCGCGCAAAACGCTGCACGTGATGACCTGGGGCTGCCAGATGAACGTCTATGACAGCGCCCGCATGGCCGATGTCCTGGCGCCCCTCGGCTACGCCCCCGTCGATGCCCCCGCCGGCGCGGACATGGTCATCCTCAACACCTGCCACATCCGCGAGAAAGCCGCCGAAAAGCTGTTCTCCGAACTCGGCCGCCTGCGCCTGCTGCAAAATGCCCGCGCTGCCGAGGGCAGCCGCATGATCCTCGCCGTCGCCGGCTGCGTCGCCCAGGCCGAGGGCGCGGAAATCCTCGCCCGCGCCCCTTATGTCGATATCGTCCTCGGCCCGCAGACCTACCACCGCCTGCCCGAAATGGTCGCCCAGGCCACCCGCGCCGCCGGTGCGGTCATCAACACGGACTTCCCCGCCGAGGACAAGTTCGACCATCTCCCCGAAGCCGCCGCCTCCCAGGGCGTCAGCGCCTTCCTCACCATCCAGGAAGGCTGCGACAAGTTCTGCTCGTTCTGCGTCGTCCCCTACACCCGCGGCGCCGAACAAAGCCGCCCGCAAGCCGCCATCCTCGCCGAAGCCCGCCGCATGGTGGCCCAAGGCACCCGCGAGATCACCCTCCTCGGCCAGAACGTCAACGCCTGGCACGGCGCAGAAGGCGGCCTCGCCCACCTCATCCGCACCCTCGCCGAAATCCCCGACCTGCTGCGCATCCGCTACACCACCAGCCACCCCCGCGACATGGACGACGCCCTCATCGCCGCCCACGCCGACGTCGAAAAACTCGCCCCCTACCTCCACCTCCCCGTCCAGTCCGGGTCCGACCGCATCCTCGCCGCGATGAACCGCAAACACACCGCGGCCCACTTCCGCGCCATCATCGCCCGCCTGCGCGCCACCCGCCCGGACATGGCCTTCTCATCCGATTTCATCGTCGGCCACCCCGGCGAAACCGAAGCCGATTTCGAAGCGACGATGGACCTCGTCCGCGAAACCCGCTTCGCCTCGGCCTACAGCTTCAAATACTCCCCCCGCCCCGGCACCCCCGCCGCCGGCGCCCCCCATCAAGTCCCCGAGCCCGAGAAAGACCGTCGCCTCCAGGCCCTCCAGGCCCTCCTGCGCGACCAGCAAACCGCCTTCAACGCATCCTGCGCCGGCCGCACCATCGATGTCGTCGTCACCGGCCCCGCCCGCCACCCCGGCCAGCTCGCCGGCCGCTCTCCCTGGCTGCAAGCCGTCCACTTCCCCGGCCCGGCCACCCTCATCGGCACCCTCGCCCGGGTCCGCGTCGCCGCCACCACCGCCAACTCGCTGTCCGCCATGCTGCTTGAAGAGGAGCCAGCCACCGCTTGAGCCAGTCCTTCATCCCCGTGAGCCGCCCCCCCGCCTCCCCGGCCGACAAGGCCCTCACCCTGCATTTCGCCGATAACACCCTCCTCCCCCTCCTCCTCGGCGACCACGACCGTCACCTCGTGCGCGTCGAACAGGGCATGGGCGTCCGCCTCGCCTGCCGCGGCAACCGCGTGCAGATCAGCGGCCCGCAAGGCCGGGTCGAGGCCGCCCAATCCGCACTCGCCGCCCTCTACAAGCGCCTCGAACGCGGCGAACCCGTCGGCCTCGCCGATGTCGATGCCGCCATCCGCCTCGCCGAAGTCGACGACCCCCGCCTGCCGCTGGCCGACCTGCCGGCCATCCGCACCCGCCGCGGCGCCGTCGGCCCCCGCAGCGCCGGCCAGGCCGGCTATATGGACCTCCTCGCCCAACACGAAATGGTCTTCGGCATCGGCCCCGCCGGTACCGGCAAAACCTACCTCGCCGTCGCCCAGGCCGTCGCCATGCTGATGAACGGCGCCGTCGAACGCATCGTCCTCTCCCGCCCCGCCGTCGAAGCCGGCGAACGCCTCGGCTTCCTCCCCGGCGACCTCAAGGAAAAGGTCGATCCCTACTTGCGCCCCCTCTACGACGCCCTCCACGAAATGATGCCCGGCGACCAGGTCGCCAAACGCATGACCACCGGCGAAATCGAAGTCGCCCCCCTCGCCTTCATGCGCGGCCGAACCCTCAAACACGCCTTCGTCATCCTCGACGAAGCGCAAAACACCACCCCCGTGCAGATGAAAATGTTCCTCACCCGCATGGGCGAAGGCACCCGAATGGTCATCGCCGGCGACCTCACCCAGGTGGACCTCCCCAGCGGCACCCGCTCCGGCCTGCGCGACGCGCTGGAAACCCTCGAAGGCCTCCCCGGCATCGGCGTCTGCCGCTTCGACAAACGAGACGTCGTCCGCCACCCCCTCGTCGCCCGCATCGTCGATGCCTACGACCAACGCGCCGCCGCCGAGAAGGAGACGCGCAGCCGGCGGTCGGAGGCACCTACGAAGTAAAGGCAAGGGAAGCGTCTTCTTTTTGTGAACTTGCGACGGCGAAGGCGCCGCGCAGGAAAGAAGCAAAAAAACTTCATCCGTTTGGAGCCGGCACGCCCCCAAAGACCCGTCATCCTGAGCCCTTGCGAAGGATCCACGCTGATCTTTCTGCCGCTTGCCTGAATTTTATGGCTTCGCCGCCAACCCGGACAAAAGGTTCACAACCCGGCGAAGCCATAAAACCCCCCAACCCCAACAACCAACACCGCGACCTGCCACCACCCCAACGAACAAAAGTTTTTTGCTTCTTTTTTCCAAAAAAGAAGACCATTGCCCTCCCCTTCCTCGCCTGACTTCTCCAACCCGACACTTGCCTTTTCCCGCACCTACCCGCATCAGGATCAGATGGACCCCTCTTCCAGTACCCACCCCGCGCAAGCGGGGCACCAAGAAACGTCGATTTTGCTCGAAGACCCTCTCTGGCGACGCTGCGTAGGAAATCCCGAGCGGCTGATCCGCATTGCGCTCGCCGCGGCCGGCACCACGGCCACCGTGGTCCTCGCCTCAGACGCCACGGTCCAGCGCCTCAACGCCCAGCACCGCGGCCGCAACAAGCCCACCAATGTCCTGACCTTCGAGCCGGCCGCCCCCGGCCTGCCCGGTGACATCGTCCTCGCGCTCGGCACCGTGCTGCGCGAGGCCGCCGCCGCCGGCCGCAGCCCTTCCGTCCATCTCGCCCATCTCGTCATCCACGGCGGCCTGCATCTGCGCGGCCACGACCACGCCCACCCCGGTGACGCCCGCCGCATGGAGATGGCGGAATCCCGCGCCATGGCCCGCATCGGCCTGCCCAACCCCTGGAAGGGCACCCGCAAATGGGCATGAAGACCTCCGTGCTCGACAAGCTCCGCCTGCGCCTGCGCGGTCGCAGCGCCGAGCAGAGCGTGCGCGAGAGCATCGCCGAGCTCGTCCAGGAAGCCGCGGACACGCCAGACACCCCCGGCCAGGCGCCACAGCTCGATCGTCAGGAGGGCGTGCTGATCGCCAACGTCCTGCGCCTGCGCGGCATGAGTGCGGACGACGTCATGGTCCCCCGCGCCGACATCATCGCCATGCGCGCCGATGTCACGCTGGACGAGGCGATCGAGCAGCTCCGGCGCGAGGGCCATTCCCGCCTGCCGGTCTACCGCGAACAGCTCGACGACTTCATCGGCATGGTCCACATCAAGGACGTCTTCGCCTATGTCGGCCGCCCGGAGGCCTTCAATCTCGAAGCCATCCTCCGCCGCCCCCTCGTCGTCGCCCCGCAGATGCCGGTGCTCGACCTGCTGCTGCAGATGCGCCAGCAGCGCATGCACCTGGCCCTCGTGGTCGACGAATACGGCGGCATCGACGGCCTTGTCACCATCGAGGACCTCGTCGAGGAGATCGTCGGCGACATCGCCGACGAGCACGACGAAGTCGTCGGCCCCATGCTCACCGAACGCCCGGACGGCGCGCTCGACCTCGACGCCCGCCTCCCCGTCGAGGATTTCGAAGCCCGCGTCGGCCCCACCTTGACGGACGCCGAACGCGAAGCCGACATCGACACCATCGGCGGCCTCGTCCTCACCCTCGCCGGCCGCGTCCCCATCAAGGGCGAAATCATCAGCCACCCCTCCGGCATCGAATTCCGCATCCTCGACGCCGACGCCCGCCGCATCCGCCGCCTCCGCGCCAAACTCCCGCCGGCGCCCGAGGTCGTAGGCAAGTAAGCCAGTATCAGGGGGAGCAAGCTCCCCCCGAACCCCCCTCTTTTTACCCGTTTAGGCCAAGCCGTAGGGTGGGATACTCTTCGTATCCCACCTCCTCTCTTCGTATCCCACCCCATCACGCCCCAACGGCGTCCCCACGCGCCGATCCGGGACACCCCGGCCAAGCGTTCTCTTTAGAAAACAACCGAAACCCCAACCCCGCACCCATCCTGGATTTT
This sequence comes from Asaia bogorensis, assembly GCA_945874805.1. Classification (GTDB taxonomy): domain Bacteria; phylum Pseudomonadota; class Alphaproteobacteria; order Acetobacterales; family Acetobacteraceae; genus CAIRTN01. The sequence goes on from CAMCJI010000164.1 coordinate 9,360, forward strand.
CGTTTTGCCTTCGGCAACCTCCTGCGCGACACTCCTCATATGCCGCGCCCCGATTCCGCCGCCCGCAACCTCTTCACCAACCGTGTCCGCGCCAAGGCGGAATTCACGGCGGCGCTCGACGCCCCGAAGCCGCATGATCCCTACCAAATCCTCCACTGGTGGGGCGTCGGCGGCCAGGGCAAATCCGCCCTGCTGGAGGAGTTCCAACGTATCCTCCGCGAGCGCAACGAAAACGCCGCCCGCCTGGGCGCTCCGCGCCCCGCCTACGCCCTCGTCAATTTCCGCGAACGCTCCCTCCGTTCGCAGAACGAAGCCCTCCGCGCCATCCGCGACCTCGTCGCCCGCACCGCCGGTCGCCGCTTCTTCCCCGCCTTCGACCACGCCTTGCTCCGCTACGCCCACCTCACCCAGCCTGGCGCCCGGGTGGAAGACCTCCGCCGCCAGCTTTTCACCACCGGTTCCGAATGGCTTGATAAAGTTCTCGAGGGCGGCGCCACCGCCGCCGCCGAACGCGCCGGTTGGGCCAGCGGCATCCCCGGCCTCGGCATCGTAACCAAGGCTGTCAGCCTTGCCACCGGCGCGGGCGCAGCGCACCTGCATAAATGGTGGCGCAACCGCGGCCAGACCCTGATCGCGGAGATCGACGCCGCCAGCACCGAAGCCCTCTTCACCCACATGCCCCGCTACCTCGCCTGCGACCTCGCCGCCCTCGCCCCCGACGTCCCCCGCCTCGTCGTTCTGCTCGA
>CAMCJI010000165.1 GCA_945874805.1 Asaia bogorensis
ATGTCGCTCGGATAGCGCAAACCGCGCCGATCCGCTGCTCGCCGATGTTCTGCCGTCCAGGTCATGATCCCTCCGCGAATCGTCACGCGGAACAGCGAATCACATCCGATTCCAACGACTCAACTTCTTTGTGGATGGGTTCTCAGTGAAAATCCCGGGTCAAGTCTCGGTGAAAATCAACACCTAGATTACTTTGCAAGTAACGTACCTCTCCACATCCCTATTTCTTGGCGCCATCTTTGTCGAATTGCCAGAGGAAGGCAATCAGGTTCTTGATTTCCTGCTCATCCTTGATTCCAGCAAACACCATTTTGGTTCCCGGCATTTTTGCCTTTGGATCTTTTATATAATCGCCGAACGTTTCTTCATTCCAGACGATCCCGGAATTCTTGTTGGCCTGTGAATAGTTAAACCCCTCCACCGATCCGGAGGTGCGGTCATGCAGGCCGTTGAGTTTCGGCCCGACGCCGTTGCGTGCGGTCGGGCCGACCTGGTGGCAGGCGCGGCATTTGTTGAACGCGCGGTCACCGGCCGCGAGGTCCTGCGCCGTGGCGGGCGCGGTGAGCGCGGTCATCGCGATCACGAGTGTGATCCAGGCAAGCCTTGTCATCGTCATTCCCTTATCTTGTGCGCCGGCCGGAGCGGCGGTCAGGTAAACATGTCGGCAATGATACCCGCGTACCAGCCGATGTTCTCCTCCTCGGTCTGCCTGCGGATTTCCGCGCTCTCGTTCGGTTGCGAGACGAAGGTTTCCGTCGCGGCGATCTTGCCATCCTTCGGCTCGTAGCGCCCGCCCACCTTGATGGCGTTCTCGGTATCGACGAGGCTCCAGCAGGTATTGACGTAACGGGCCGGGAACAGTCTGGAATTGGTCAATTCGTTGCGGATCACCATAGCGGCGATCTTGGCCTGGCTGTTTGCCGAGAAGGCCGATTTCGGCATGTCCCCAGCGATGCAGGCATCGCCGAGCACGAAGATGTTCGGATCGACAACCGACTTCATCGAGCCGGCTTCGATCGCGCAATAGCCGCCCGCGGGCGCCAGGCCCGCGGACTGGGCGATGGCGCCGGCCATCTGCGCCGGGATCACGTTGACCAGGGCGCAATTCTGATACGTCTCGAACCCGGTTACCACGGTGCCGGTTTTGGGATCGACCGACTTGACGCCGTCATGCACTTTCGGCCCCAGCCATTCGATCATGCCGGGGTAGCGCTTCTCCCATTCCGATTGGAAAACCCCCTGCTTGGAGAAGGCCTCCTTCGGGTCGAGGATCACGATCCGGGCGTTCTTCTTGCCGGTCTTGGTGAGGACATGGGCAAACATCGATGCCCGCTCGTAGGGCCCTGGGGGGCAGCGGTAGGGATTGGGGGGGGCGATCATCACGATCGTGCCACCGTCGGGCACCGCGTCCAGGCGCTGCTTGATCAGCTGCGTCTGCCGCCCCGGCTTCCAGCCATGCGGCATCGCCTCCTCGGCATCGCGCGACCAGCCGGGGACGGAATCGTATTTCAGGTCGATCCCGGGCGAGACGACCAGCCGGTCGTATCCCAGCCGCTGCCCGCCTGCGAGGACGACCTCCTTGCGATCCCGGTCGATCATGGTGGCGGTATCGCGCGCCAGGGTGATGCCGTGGGCGCGGGCCATCGCGTCGTAGCTGTGCACGATCGATTCGTAGCTCTTGAAGCCGCCGACGTAGAGATTGGAGTGGAAGCAGGTTTGGTACGATGCGCCCGGCTCGACCAGGGTGACCGCGATCGCGCCGGCGCTGTCCTTGGCGATGTATTTCGCAGCCGTCGTGCCGCCCGCGCCGCCGCCGATCACCACCACCCGCGGGCGGGCCTGGCCCAGCACCGGTGGGGCCGCCAGGCTGGCGGCTGCGGCAAGGATGAATGAACGCCGTCCGATGGTCATTGCCGTTCCCCCGTTTGTTGGTCGCAGTGCCTGGAACGGCAACGCGCCTCGTTGTTTCATGGCTGCCGGCTCAGGCTGCCGAGATAGCTGGCCAGGGCTGCGATCTCCTCGGCCGTCAGCCGGGCGGCGAGCGCCCGCATGACAGTACTCTCCCGCTCGCCACTGCGGTAGGCCTGCATCGCCTCGACGAAGTGCTCCTCCGGCAGGCCGATGATGGCCGGGATCGCCCCCGTCTGATGGCCGCTGGCCTGATGGCAGGCCGTGCACTCGCCGAACAGGTACTCGCCCAGTTCCCGGTCGCCGGTGGCCGCACCGGCGGTGGCCGCGAGGGCTGCCAGGGCCACCGGCACGGCCAGGCCGAAGGCTGCGCGCAGGCGCATCAATCGACCTTCGGCGCCGATTTCGAATCGGGCGTCACGTCCAGCACCGCGGCGCGCCCGGTGATCTTCACCTCGGTCTTGCAGTTGGTCATGCACGGCTCCCTGCCCCAGAAGGCGGCCTCGGCGGCTTCCCGGTCATCATCGTAGAAAGCGGCGGCGTTTGGCAGCTTCACCGAGGTGAAGTTCTGGTCCGACAGCTCGAAATCCTCGTCCTTCACGATGTCGTTGAGAAACAGCATGTAGGCCGTCAGCGCGTAGGCATCGTCGGGCGAGAGCGACTGCGCGTTGCCGAACGGCATCGCGCGGCGGATGTAGTCATAGACGGTGGAAAGATCGGGCCAGAAGGAGCCGATGGTCTTGTCCGGCCGGTCGGACTTCAGGCTGCCCTCGCCGCCGGCCAGCACCGGCCAGCGGGCGTTGCCCTGGCCGAATTCGCCGTGGCAGGCGGCGCATTGCGTCTGGAACAGTTCGTCGCCCTGGCGCACCGAGCCGCGCCCGGGCGGCAGGCCCTGGCCGTCCGGGCGGACGTCGGTGTTCCAGGCGTTGATCTCCGCTGGCAAAGCGAGCCGGCCGATCCCGATCCAGCCGCGGCCGGGCGGCGGCGTCTGTGCCTGTGCCGTGGCGGCGATGACGACCAGGCTGGCGGCGAACAGCAGGCTAGGAAATCTCGACATTCTCGGTCTCCCCGTTCGCGCTGACGTGCCAGGTCTGGATCCCGTTGTTGTGGTAGATCGAGTTCACACCTCTGATCTTGCGCAGCTCGGCCTTGGTGGGCTGCACGTAGCCGGTGGAGTCGATGGCGCGGGACTGGATCAGCAGGTCGCTGCCGGTCCAGTCGAAATCGACGTAAAAGCGGGTCAGCGACCGGTCGAGCACCGGGCCGTCCAGCCGGGCGGTCTGCCAGTTGCGCCCGCCGTCCAAGGTGACATCCACCCGGCGGATGCTGCCGCGGCCCGACCAGGCGATGCCGCTGAGAACGTTGCGGCCGCGCCGGCGCAGCGGCATCTGCGGCGACGGACTGGTCACCACCGACTTCGCGTCCATCACGAAGGTGAACCGCCGGGACCGGCCGTCGGCCAGCAGGTCGGTGTATTTCGAGGTCTCCTCGCGGGTCTGCCAGGGCATGTCGCCGACCTCGATGCGGCGCAGCCACTTCACCCACAGGTTGCCCTCCCAGCCTGGGATCACCGCGCGCAGGGGATAGCCCTGTTCGGGCCTGAGCGCCTCGCCGTTCATGGCAAAGGCGAGCATCACGTCATCCAGCGCCTTGTCCAACGGCAGGGAGCGGTTCATGCCCGACGAATCCGCGCCCTCCAGCAGCAGCCATTTGGCGTTCGGCTTGAGCCCCGCTTCGTCCAGCAGCGTCTTCAGCGAGACGCCGGTGTATTGCAGGTTGTGGATCATGCCGTGGGTGAACTGGCAGCCGTTGAGCTGCGCCCCGCGCCACTCCATGCCGGAATTGGCGGCGCATTCCAGGAAATGGATGCGGCTGACCCTCGGCATCCGCTTGAGGTCTTCCATGGTGAAGACCAGCGGCCGTTCCACCAGGCCGTGGATCATCAGCCGGTGATCGGCGGGCTTGATGTCGGCGATGCCGCCGTGGTGGCGCTCGAAGCACAGGCCGGAGGGGGTGATGATGCCCTCAAGCTCATGCAGCGGCGTGAAGTTCACCGAGGACTCCGCCGCCGCGGTGAGCCAGGAGACGTCGCGGCGGACCACATGCTTCTCGTAAGGCGACGGCGTGCCGTAGGGCCGCTTGTCCACCCCCTCGCCGAGGTAGCGGTTCCAATCCTGCACGTCGGTGATCAGCGGATCGGGCGTCTGTGCCCGGGCCGGCAGGGCGGCGGCGAGCAGGCCGGCTCCGGCGAGGCCGGCGGAGCCGAACAGGCGGCGGCGGCCCAGCGGGCCGGCGGCATCGGATGTCATGTTCCCGTTACCTTTACGGTCTGGCGTGCTGTGATCGCGATGGTTTTGTTGCGGGCGACGTGGTTGCGCACCACGTCCCAGATCGGCGGGCCCTGGGTGGCCTCGTTGACGCTGGCCCAGCCGGCGACCACGTAGCGCCGCTGCGGGTCGATCGGCTGCCCGGTTTTGAGATGCGTCATGCCGGAGATGCGCCGCCCTATCGCCTGGCCGACGTCGATCGTGTAGCCCATGCCGCCGGTGCGGACCATGTCGCCGCCGCCCTGGAAATAGGGGTCGGGGTGGAAGATGTTGTCCGCCACGTCCTCCAGGATCTCCTTCAGCTGTGCGCCGGTCATCTCGCTGCGGTAGCAGGCGGGGTAGGTGATGGCGGTGGCGTTGGTGATCGACTCCCAGGTGATCGGATCGCCGGGCAGCAGGCTCGCCCCCCAGCGGAAACCGGGCGAGAGGGCGATTTCCGCATCGCGTTCGGCCAGCATGGCGTCGCAGATCATCTCGTCGAAGGTGCCGGCGAAATTGCCCCGCCGGTAGAGCAGCGAGTCGGTCTGCCCTATTTCGCGGGCCAGTTCGGCCGCGAAGGGCGCCCGCAGCCGGCCGATGAGCGAGGCCATCGGGGCATCGGGGGCGATCGCGTCGGAGAATACCGGCATCAGCTTGAACCGGATATCGGCCACCCGCCCGTCGCGCACCGCGATGTCGAGCCGGGAGACGAACTTGCCGTGCGAGCCGGAGCCGACCAGCACGGTATTGCCCACGCGGATCAGGCCGGGCATCGCGTCATGGGTGTGCGCGGCCAGGATGACGTCCAGCCCCTTCACCCGCGACGCGAGCTTGCGATCGACGTCGAAGCCGTTGTGGGAGAGCAGCACCACCACCGCCGCCCCCTCGGCGCGGGCTTCGTCGATCTGGATCTGCAGGTCCTGCTCGCGGATGCCGAATTCCCATTGCGGGAACATCCATTGCGGGTTGGCGATGGCGGTGCGCGGCAGCGCCTGGCCGATCACCGCGACCTTCACCCCGCCCTTCTCGAAAACCTTGCGGGGGGGAAAGACCGGCTCGTTCCATTCCTTGTCGCGGATGTTCTGCGCCAGGAAGGCAAACGGCGCGGCCTCGGCGATCTCCTTCACGCGCTCGGCGCCGAGGGTGAACTCCCAGTGGCCAACCATCGCATCGGTGCCGAGGGCGGACATCACGTCCACCATGTCCTGACCCTTGGTCTGTAGCGACGACCAGCTGCCCTGCCAGGTATCGCCGCCATCGAGCAGCAGCACGCGGTCTGCGCCGCGTTCGGCACGGACGGCCTTCACCAGCGTCGCTACCCGGTCCATCCCGCCCATGCGGCCGTACTGGCGGGCGAGGGTGGTGAAGTCGTCCGAGGTCAGCGCGTAGGCCTCGGCCGAGCCGGTGGCGATGCCGAAATGGGCGCGGAAGGCGGCGTCGCTCATGTGCGGCGGCTGGCCACGGGCCTCGCCGACGCCGAGGTTGACCGAGGGCTCGCGGAAATGCAGCGGCAGCAATTGCGCGTGGATGTCGGTGACATGCAGGATCGTCACCGTGCCAAGCGGCTCGAAGCGCAGGATCTCTGCCTGCGTCAGCCGCTGCTGCGCGGCGGCCCGGCCGAGCGGGCCGAGGCCCGATGCCGTGGCCAGCGAGGCGGCCGCGGCGGTCGCCTGGAGGAATTCGCGCCGAGAAAGCATGGGCCATCCTTTCGCCGCCGGGCCGTGCGGCCCGTGCTTGGTGCAGTCCCGTCCGGGCGCAGGTCCGGCGGGTGGTCAGCGTCTGTGCTGTGGCGCCGCGGGGCGCCGGTGGGTCAGGTGACGGTCAGCTTGTTCCGCGCCACATAGTCGGACCCGTCATCGTCCTTCCAGGTGAAGGTGAACTCGCCGGATTCCGCCGCCTTGTAGAAGAACGACTGGTAGGGGTTGGCGGAGATCGCCGGATGCCAGTCCGCCGCGAACACCGGCTTGCCGTTGAAGCTCGCCGTGAACCTGTTGATGATCCTGCGCGGCACGGTGGCGCCGGCGGCATCCTTGCGCTGGCCGGATTCCATCTCGTGGGAGATCAGCGTCTTGATCTCGATCAGTTCGCCCTGCTTGGCTTGTGCGGGCACCCGCACCCGGGGGGTCGGCTTGGTCGCCATGGCGTTATCCTCTCATCGGTCTGGTCGTATGGCAGGCGCGTGCGGCAGCGGCCTAGCCGCCGCAGCCGCCGATCGTAACCTTCACATTGGCCTTCGCGGTGAACAGCCGGCCGTCTGACATTTCGGCCACGCAGATGATGTTCTGCGTCTGCGCCAGCCGCATCCGCGTCGCCGCCGAGGCCTTGCCGCAGGCCGGGGTGAACATGTAGCTCACCACGCCCGCCAGCGGATTGCCGTCGGCGAAGACATGGACCGTCTTGACGTGGTCCGCCTCGGTCATCGGGCTTTCGACTTCGATGTTGATGGGCACCACCAGGCCGTTTTCCGCGATCTCGGGAATGTCGAGCTTGATCCGCCCCTCGGCCATCGCCTTGCCGGCGTAGAGCTTTTTCAGCTCCGCCGCGACCGCCGCCTTATCGGCGCATGCGAGTCTCGGCGCCAGCAGGACAGCGAATACGGCAAGGGCGGTGCGGCGCGACAACGCCGATGGGTGGTGTTTCATGCGCTTTTTTCCTCCGCAGCGGCCTTGCAGGATCATGATGGATTGACCATCCGGTGCCCAAGGTTGAATGTATTGTGATATTGTCTTATTTGAATGTAAAGCCTCCGCGTGAGAACGAGGCGCAATTGGCGGGGGTCCGGCCCCCCGTCGGCAAGGGGAGAAAAGCGTATGACATACGCAAGAACCGTCGCGCTGGCCTTCGCGGCCATGCTGGCTTTTGCCGCGGCGGGCACGCAGGCGCAGTCACCACCGCTGGACAACGCCGAGAAGGAGATCGAGCGCTACCGCCAGATGATCTCCGACCCGATGTCCAACCCCGGCTACCTCGCGGTCGATCGCGGTGAGGAGTTATGGGCGACGGCGCGGGGCAGCAAGAACGTCTCGCTGGAACGCTGCGACCTCGGCGAGGGGCCTGGCCAGCTTGAGGGCGCCTTCGCGAAACTGCCGCGCTATTTCGCCGATGCCGACCGGGTGATGGACCTCGAACAGCGCCTGCTGTGGTGCATGCGCACGCTCCAGGGCCTCGATACCGCCGATTTCGTCGCCCGGCGCTTTTCCGGCCCCGGCCGCGCCTCGGACTTCGAAGACCTGACCGCCTTCATCGCCAACAAGTCCAACGGAGCGAAAATCCAGCCGCAGCTCAGCCATCCCAAGGAGCAGGAGATGGCGGCGGTAGGCGAGGAGCTGTTCTACCGCCGCGGGGGCGTCATGGATTTCTCCTGCGCCACCTGCCATGGCGACGAGGGCAAGCGCATCCGCCTGCAGGGCCTGCCCCAGCTCTCCGTCCCTGGCCTCACCGCCCAGCAGACCATGGGGTCCTGGCCGACCTACCGGGTATCGCAGAGCGCGCTGCGCACGATGCAGCACCGGCTGTGGGACTGCTACCGCCAGCAGCGCTGGCCGGTGCCCGAATACGGCTCGGACAGCCTGACCGCGCTGACCGTGTTTCTGAACCGGCAGGCCGCCGGCGGTGAGATCAATGTTCCCTCCATCAAACGCTGAAGGAACGCGGCACATGAACGTTTCCGGAATTCTGGCCGCCGCCTTCGCGGCCCTGCTGTTCGCCGGCGCGGCCCAGGCGCAGCCGGCCCGCCCGCCCGCCGCCACCGTCGATGCCTATCTGAAGGCGACATTCGGCAAGGCGCCGGCCGAGTGGCAAGCGCGCGTCCAGCCGGACGAGACGCTGGCGGCCTGCAACGCCCACCGCAACGACGTGCCCAGCGCGGTCGGCGAGGCGATCATCAAGCGCGAGCTGCCCAGGGTGAGCTATCCCGCCGACGGCAAGCTGCTGGGCGACTGGAAGAAGGGCTACACCGTCGCCAATGACGGGCGCGGCGGCCAGTTCTCCGACCCGCCGGGCCTGGCTTCCGGCGGCAACTGCTTCGCCTGCCATCAACTCGACCCGAAGGAACTCAGCTACGGCACGCTGGGGCCGAGCCTCGCGGCCTATGGCCGCGAGCGGAAATATGATCCGGAGGAGATCCGCAACGCCTACACCAAGATCTTTAATTCGCAGGCCGTGGTGCCCTGCTCCAACATGCCGCGGTTCGGCGTCAACAAGGTGCTGACCGAACAGCAGATCAAGGACGTGGTGGCCTACCTGTTCGATCCGGAGTCGCCGGTCAACAAATGACCGCTCTCAGCCCCGCTGCGGCGGCTGGCGGCTGAGCCAGTCGGGAAACGGCATCGCTTCGTAGCCGCGTTCGCGGACGTAGCGGAACATCGCCAGAAACGCCGGCGGCTCCAGCAGCCCCGGCATCCGTGCCACCTCGCGCGCCCGCGGCGGCCGGGCGGCGAGGCCGTCCGCGCGTTCCGGCAGGAACTGCACCGTGGGCGTGAAGCGGATGCCGTAGTGCTCGCCGAGCGCCTTCTCCCGCAGCTTGCGCCCGTCGAGGTCCGTCACCTCCCGCGCGCCGATGTGGTTGAGATGAACGATCTCGAAATGCGTTCTCAGGTAGGTCTCGATCACCGGATCGGCCAGGTGCACCTCGTGCAGTTGCCGGCACGCCGGGCAGCCCTTCAGGCCCCACAGGATGGCCAGGCGCTTGCCGTTCTGCGCCGCGGTTTCCATGTCTTCGGCAATGTCCAGGAAGCTGTCGAGGTACCAGTCGAGCTGGTAGAGCCCGTCCTCCCCCAGGCGCCCCGCAGCCGAGGCCGGGCTGCGGGATGCGGCAGCGAGCAGGCCGGCGAGCAGGATACGGCGTTGCAACATGGCGTCTCTCCTTCAGCCGATTCGACCCAGCAGCGGCACGGCCTGCAGCAGCCAGCCGGCGATGACGGGCATTCCCCCCGTCATGAACAGCACCCCGGTCACGACGAGGCTCGCCCCGATGACCTTCTCCACCACGCCCGCGTAGCGCCGGAAGCGCGCCAGCAGCGCCAGGAACGGCCCCGCGAACACCGCTGCGAGCAGGAACGGCACGCCGATGCCCAGCGCATAGGCGCCCAGCAGCAGCGCACCCTGCGCCGCACTGGCCTCGGCACCGGCGACCATCAGCACCGTCGCCAGCACGGGACCGACGCAGGGGGTCCAGCCGAACGCGAAAGCCAGGCCCACCACGTAGCCGCCCAGCAGGCCCGCCGGGCGCGCCGCGGCGTGGAAGCGGATATCACGATACAGCACGCCCAGGCGGAGCCAGCCGAGAAAATGCATCCCCAGCAGCAGGATCACCGCGCCCGCGACGATCGACAGGCTCTCGAAATGCCGGGTCACCAGAACCCCGACGCTGGACACGCTCGCGCCCAGGGCCACGAACACGGTGGAGAAGCCCAGCACGAAGGCTGCCGCCATGCCGATGATCCGCCAGCGCCGCGGCGCCTCGGCCGCGCCAAGTTCGCCCACCCCCACCCCGGCCAGGAAGCACAGATAGG
>CAMCJI010000166.1 GCA_945874805.1 Asaia bogorensis
CAGCGCCTCCAGCCGGATTGTCGCCAGACCCCGCGTGCCTCGCCCCGACCGCATGGTGCCCACCTCGGCCCCCGCCCGCAGCACCGGCGTGCCGGGCGCCGGCAGCGGCCCCTCGACCGCCACGGGCACCAGCCGCTTCTTGATCAGGCCGCGATACTTCGTCCGCGCCGTCAGCTCCTGACCCATGTAGCAGCCCTTCGACCAGCTGACGCCGTGCAGTTCGTCGAACCCCGCCTCCAGCAGCACCGTCTTGTCGGCCTCCAGATCGGGCGCCCCATCCGGCAGGCCGAGGGCCAGACGATGCGCGTCGTACTCCTCCGGAGTCGCCGTAGCCGATGGTTTCACCCGGAACAGCCCCCGCCATCCCGCCGCCGCCAGCCGCGGATCAGGTGCCGAAACATCGCCCAGCACCGCCCCGTCCCACCCCACCGCGACGCACCAGTCCGCCGACACATCCCGCAGCGCCACCTTCGAACGCAGCCGGAAACGCGAGAGCTTGCCCACCAGCATCGCCGCCTGCGCCCGCTCGCACTCCAGCAGCAGCTGCTCGCCGTCCGCGAAAACAAAGAAGTCCGCCAGCCACTTGCCCTGCGGCGTCAGCAGCGCCGCCCAAACCGCCCGCCCCGGCGCCGCCTGCGCCACGTCATTCGAGACGAGGCCCTGCAGGAAGGCCACCCGATCCTCGCCAGATATCTCGACCACGCCACGCGCCGGAAGAATTGCGATCTTGCTCATCCCTGGCACATGGGAGTCACCTGCCGCCCTTGCAAGTTGCGCCCGCCTGACGGAAACCGAGGGCCACACCGGAGGGCACCGCCATGGCCGCACATTTCGACCTGCTGATCACCAACGGCACCGTCGTCCTGCCCTGGGGCATGGAACAGACGGGCATCGGCGTGCGCCGTGGTCGCATCGCCGCCATCGCCCCAGGCCACGACGCCACCGCCGACGAGACCATCGACGCCACCGGCCTGCACGTGCTGCCCGGCCTCATCGACCCCCATGTCCACCTGCGCGACCCCGGGGACGCCAGCGTCGAATCCATCCCCACCGGCACCAAAGCCGCCATCCTCGGCGGCCTCACCGCCGTGTTCGACATGCCGAACACCACCCCCTCCATCACCAACGCCGAAGCCCTGGCCTGGAAGCAGGGCTACGCGGAAACGGTGGCCTGGTGCGACATGGGCCTCTACGTCGGCGGCACCCGCTCCAACATCCCCGAGCTCGCCCAGTTGGAAACCGGCCGCGGCGTCTGCGCCATCAAGGTCTTCGCCGGCTCCTCCACCGGCGACCTGATGGTGGAAGACGACCCCAGCCTGGAACGCGTGATGCGCGCCGGCCACCGCCCGATCGCCTACCACTCCGAAGACGAGTACCGCCTGCAAGCGCGTAAGCCGATGTTCAAATCCGGCGACCCCTATTCCAACCACATGGTCTGGCGCGACGAGGAGGCCGCCTTCCTCGGCACCCGCCGCCTCATGGCGCTGGCCACCGCCACCCGCCGCCGCGCCCATATCCTGCACGTCTCGACACACCAGGAACTCGACTACCTGAAAGATTTCCGCGACATCGCCACCGTCGAAGTACTGGTCAACCACCTCACCCAGTTCGCGCCGGACGTCTATGACCGCCTGAAAGGCTTCGGCGTGATGAACCCGCCGATCCGCGGCCGCGAACACTACGAAGCCGCCTGGGCCGCCGTGCGCGACGGCACGGTGGACACCATCGGCTCCGACCACGCCCCCCACCCCCAAGCCGCCAAGCTAAAACCCTGGCCGGACTGCCCCGCCGGCCTCACCGGCGTGCAAACCCTCGTCCCGGTCATGCTGGACCACGTCAACGCCGGCCGCCTCTCGCTGAACCGCATGGTGGACCTGATGTGCGCCGGGCCCGCCCGCGTCTACGGCGCCGTCGGCAAAGGCCGCATCGCCGCCGGCTACGACGCCGACTTCACCCTCGTGGACATGAAAGCCCAACGCCGCATCGAAAACAGCTGGATCGCCTCCCCCTGCGGCTGGACCCCCTTCGACGGCATGCCCATCACCGGATGGCCCATCGCCACCATCCTGCGCGGCCAACCCGTGATGCGCGACGACACCGTCCTCGGCACCCCCTCCGGCCGCCTGGTGCGGTTCGCGGACGCGACCGCGTAGGCAAGCAAGTAAGGCCAGGGGCGCTGCCCCTGGACCCCGCCAGGGACAGCGTCCCTGGACCGGCATCCATAAGAGCAGGAATAGAGAGAGGGGCGCATGCCGTACCGCTCGAACGGAACAGTCGGCGCCCCTCTCTCTATTCCTGATTCCTTTCGGGCGGCGGGTCCAGGGGAACCTTTCCCCTGGTGGGGGTCCAGGGGGCAAAGCCCCCTGGCCTTGCCTTGCTTGACCCTAAGCTGCCGCCTTCAGCGACAGGCCCACGCTGTCGAAGGTGGTGAAGAGCGTCGCTTCGGCGGCGGGGGTGAGTTTCATGTTGGGGGGGCGCATGTTCAGCCAGGCGGGGTTGGCTGTGTGGCGGGCGATGAGGGCTTTGAGGCCCGGGATGAGGGGGGCGGAGGTGACGGCTTTGCGGATGGCGGAGAGGGTGATCTGGGCTTCCGCGCCCGTGGGGTTGTTCCAGTTGCTGTAGACGATCTGGCTGACGGCGCTGCCGACGTTAGCGGCCGCGGTGATGCAGCCGGCGCCGCCGGCGTTCATCATGCTGTGCAGGGCGCCGTCGTCCCCGCAATACACCTCGAAGCCCTCGGCGGCGTAGTGGGCGGCGTAGGATTTGGTGTTGGCGAGGTCGCCGCTGCTGTCCTTGATGCCCTTCACCTTGCCCGGATAGGCCTTCAGGAGGCGGCCGATGAGATCGATGCCGAAGGGCACGGCGGATTGGGCGGGAAAGTGGTAGAGGTAGATTTTGATATCGCCGCCGACCCGCTGGATCACTTCGGAGAAATAGGCGAACAGCCCGTCATCCGAGGGGTTCTTGTAGAAGAACGGCGGCAGCAGCAGCGCCCCACGGCAGCCGGCGGCCTCCGCATGGCGGGTCAGCCGCACGGTATCGGTGATCGAGGGGGTGCCGGTGCCGGGCATCATCACCCCGGCCGGAATGCCGCGGGCGATCAGCCCGTCCAGCACTTCCATGCGCTCATCGATGCCGATGGAGTTCGCCTCTCCGGTCGTGCCCAGCACCCCCAGGCCATTGCTGCCATTGGCGAGCAGCCAGCGGCTGTGCGCGGCCATACGGTCGAGATCGACCGAGAGGTCGGCGCGCATGGCGGTGAGCACGGCGGCGTTCACGCCGCCGAACAGGGCGTTCTGCATCAGGGTTTGTCCTTCTTGGGGGCGCGTACGCGCGGTGTCTTGCCGGGCCAGTCGACCACGTGTTCGTCAAGCTGGCCGGCGTCGCGTTCGCTGATAACGTGGCGGCTGCGGATGGAGATGCCGGCTTCGTGCACGCTCTCCCGGCTCCCGGAGACGAGGGGGTGCCACCAGGCGAGATCCTTGCCTTCGTTGATGCGGCGATAGCCGCAGGTCGGCGGCAGCCAGTAGAACTCCCCGGCGATCAGCCCTTCGGGGGTCAGCGTCTGGCAGTCCGGCACGTAGCGTTTGCGCGTGGGATAGCGCGAGCAGGCGCCGCTGTGCAGATCGAGCAGCCGGCAGGCAACGTTCGTGTAGCGCAGGCCGCCGGCCACATCGTCGGGCGCATCGTCATAGACGAACTTGTGCAGGCAGCAGCGGCCGCAGCCGTCGCACAGCGACTCCCATTGGGCGCGCGTCATCTCGGTGAGCGGCGTGGTCTTCCAGAACGGCGCGTCTTCGGGCATCGACGTAAACTAGCCCATCCTGGCGGGTGAAAGCTACCCGCCCCTGGATCAACCGCCGGAGCGGGCGAGCATCTCCTGCAACGGCGCGGCCCCCGGGTTCTGCCCCGCGCCCTCCAGCACGATCGCCTGCGGGCTGAGCGAGTGGCCGTAATAGCCGCTGTTCCAGTCCGGCTTGGCGGTAATGATGCTGCCTTCGAGCGAGATGCCGGCGAACAGGCCGCGGGCGATCGAAAAGGCGACGATGTCGGCCCGCAGCGCCGCGGTGGTCGAGCCCTGCACGCCGGCACCGATGGTGGCAACTGCAACGGAGGCGTCGGCGCCGATCTTGAACTGGCTGTCCATCAGGGCGCGCAATCCCTTGTCGGTCAGCACGATGAAGACGATCTGCGAGTCCTGGATGCCGATCTGGAAGCCGATGCTGCCGCTGCCCAGGCCATAGAACGCCGGCGCCGACCATTGGCCGCTCGCGAGCTTGCCGGACAGCACGCAGGTGCCGCCCTGGCCGCCGAGGATGAAGCCGGCCTTGAACACCCGCGGGCAGACCATCGCGCCCTTGGCGCTCTTCATCACGCTGCGTGCATCCGGGTTGTTGCCGTCGCTCATCATCTCCTGGACGGTGAGCGCCGCGCGATCCACGAGTGCCTGCTGCTCGGTCTGAGCCAGGGCAGGATGGGCGGCGAGCGCCAGCAGCGCTGCAAACAGCAGTCGGATCATGATGCGTCCTCCTCAGACGGGTGCGACTCGGACGTTGCCATCGGATGATGGCGTTTCAAGGGCTTCTCAAGCAAGTTTGATCTGGCGACTCAGTATCCCGGCAGTTCGTTGACGCAGATCACCTGCCACCCCTCGGGATGCCGCTCCAGCCGGGTCAGCGACAGGTTCTGCACCGAGATATGCAGCCCGCGATCCGGCGGCACCCCCAGCGCATGCGCCACGGCCGCCCGGATCGCCCCGCCGTGGCTGACGACGACGACCTCGCCGCCCTGATGCGCCGCCGCGAGCGCCTCCAGCGCCGTGCCGACGCGGGCGAGCACCTCGTGCATGTCCTCCCCGCCCGGCGGCCGCTCCTCGGCGGCCAGCGGCCAGAACGGGTGGGCGGGCAGGGAGAGCTGCGGCGGCACCTCGGAATGGCGCAGCCCGTGCCAGTCGCCCATGCTCTGTTCGATAAGGCCGGGGATCACCTGCAACGGCTGGGCCGGATAGCCGCCGGCAAAGATCGTCTCCGCCGTACGCCGCGTGCGCGACAGCGGGGTGCAGGCCCACGCGGCGGGGCGCGGCAGGCGGCGGGCGAGGCCGGCATACATCGGCGCCTGCTCCAGCAGCGTCGGCTCGCACAATTCCACATCGGTGGCGCCATACATGAATTCGCGGGCGTTCTCGGCCACCAGCGCGTGGCGGATCAGCCAGATCCCGGTGGACTCTTTCACGATGTCATTCTCCGATGGACATGAGGGCGCCGCGGGTGCGCGCGGCGCGGAATTGCTGGGCAAACACCAGGGCGGCCAGGGCCAGCCAGATCACATTCAGCCCGGCGGCCCAGGCCAGATGATCCCACAGGATCACCCCGTCGCTCAGCACCGCGCGCATCCCTTCGAACACGTGGCTCGCCGGCAAAGCCAGCGCGACGGGCTGCAGATAGCTCGGCAGGATCGAGACGGGATAGAACACAGCGGAAAACGGCGTCAGCGCGAAGAGCACCGACCAGGCCAGCGCCTCCGCCCCCGCGCCATGCCGCAGGATCATGCTGACCACGCCCAGCGAAACCCACCAACCCATCGCCATCAGGTTGACCGCGAACAGGATCAGCACCGGCCCCAGCTCGAACAGGTTGAACGCATAGAGCAGCCAGGCCAGCAGCACCGCCGGCAGCACGCCGATGGTCATGCGGATCACCGACATGGCGATCAGCGCCGCCACCAGCTCCCACGGCCGAAGCGGGCTGACGAAGACATGGCCGAGATTGCGCGACCAGATCTCCTCCAGGAAGCTGATCGCCACCCCCATCTGGCTGCGCAGCGCCACCTCCCACAGCAGCACCGCCCCCAGCAGCACGCCGGCGGCCAACTGCCCCCCCGCCCCCAGCCGGCTGGCGATGAAGGCGGAGGTGAAGCCCCAGATGCACATCTGCAAGGTCGGCCAGTAGGCGAGTTCCAGCAGCCGCGGCCAGGACCGGCGATACAGCGCCAAGTGCCGGTACATCAGCCCCCAGATGCGCCGCGCCGAGGCCCTCATGCCGCCTCCGCGCTGCGCCGGTCGCGCGCGATGTCGAGGAACACCTGCTCCAGATCATCCCGCCCGTAGCGGTCCAGCAGCGCCGCCGGGCTGCCGCGATCGACCACGCGGCCCTTCTTCATCACCACCACATCGCCGCACAGTCGCTCCACCTCGGCCATGTTGTGGCTGGCCAGCAGGATGGTACAGCCGCTCTCGGCCTGGTAGCGCTCCAGCCAGCCGCGCACGAGGTCGCCGGTATCGGGGTCCAGGCTGGCCGTCGGCTCATCGAGCAGCAGCACATCCGGCCGGTTGATCAGCGACTTCGCCAGCGCCACCCGCGTCTTCTGGCCCGCCGAGAGCTCCCCCGCCGGCCGGCCCAGCAACGCGCCCAGGTCCAGTTCGCGTGCGAGTTCGGCAATCCGCCCGGCGGTATCGCGCACGTCATAGAGGTGGCAATAAACCCGCAGGTTCTCCTCCACCGACAGCCGGTGCGGCAACGCCACATAGGGTGAGGAGAAATTCATCCGGGCCAGCGCCGCGAACCGGTCGCGCGCCATGTCATGCCCCAGGATGGTGATGCGCCCGGCAGTCGGGATCAGCAGCCCCAGCAGCATCGCAATCGTCGTCGTCTTCCCCGCTCCATTGCCGCCCAGGAGCCCCAGCGTGGTGCCAGGTGCCACCTCGAACGAGATATCGTCCACCGCCAGGGTCTCGCCATAGCGCTTGGTCAACCCGGAGACGGAAATGGCGTGCATGGCGGCGGCATAGAGGCAGACGCCGGGCTTGCCAAGTCAGCCCCGAACAACCCCCGCCGCGTCGGCTGTGCCAGCCGGCCGCACAGCAGACCCACCCCCTGCGCTTCCGCCCAGGCCAGGGCATCCGGCGTATCCGCGCCCGACAGCAGCGTGCGCAGTGGATCAGGGGCCGCCAGCCCCGCCAGCGCCTCGCTCCAGCGCAGTTCCACCAGATCGAGCCCGCTGCGCCGCAGCGGCAAGGTCTCCAGCAGCCCCGCGCCCACCCCGCGCAGCATCAGCCGGTACTGCCGCGCCTGCGCGAAATCGCGCGCGAACAGAAAGGCCGCGGGGTCCAGCAGCATGTCGTCCGGCGCGATGCCCAGCACCACCTGCCCGCGCAGATGCCCCGGCAGCGCCGAATCGAAGCGCAGAAACTCGGGCGACAGGATGGAGGAGACGTTGACGTTCAGCCCGAACCCGCCCGCCCCGCGCAACTCATCCGGCGCTGCCAGCAGGGCCAGCATCCGCCGGTCGAGCAGCCGGGTCAGCCGGCGGAACAGCCACGGCTCGGCCAGCACATCCGTCCCCGGCACCAGCGCCTCCCCCAGTTCCGCCACCGACAGCAGCCGCAGATCCCAGCGCAGCGCGAACCCGCCCTCTTCATCGGGCGCGCACACCGCCCGCCGGCGCACCAGCCGGGCCACGTCGGCGCGTGCCAGGGCCGTCTCCAACGCCCCCAGCGTGGCGATATCGAGCGGCCGGCCCGCTCGGCGATGCACCAGCACCGCAGACAGCTCCGGCTGTAACGCCAGATCGACCGCGGCCAGCACTTCATCCGCCGCCTGCGGCAGCCGCAGGACCTCGGCGAGCACGCCGGGGTCCGGCAGATCGTCATCCTCGAACAGCAGCCGCACCGCATCCAGGCTGGCGGACAGCGCCACCGCCGCATCGCCGCGCCAGACCACCGCGATGTCCTCGTTCGGCAGCACGAACACCCGCGCCCGGTCGGCCGCCGTCAGCGGCGCCAGCGCATCACGCGCGAGGCGCAGATGATGCGGCTGGGCCAGATGCCGCGGCAGGCGCGAGAGATGCAGCAGCAGCACCCGCCGCTCGATCCCCGCCTCCCGCGATTCGCGCACGAGCGCCTCCAGCCGCTGCGCATCGGCCCCTGGCTCGGCCTCGGCGGCCGCCTCCCGGCGGCGGCGGATCGCGGCGATCATGGGATCACCCGGTCGAGCAGATCGGTATTGCGGCAGAATGCCCGCCCGCCCGGCGCCACGGCCCGCCCCCGTTCCATGCATTGCCGCAGCGTGCAGCCATCCGACCGGGGGCAGGCGAGCACCCGGGCTGCCGCCAGCATCGCGTCGATATGCTGCCCCTGAAACCGGCGGATGCCCTGCGCCAGCCCCCAGCGGATCGCACCCTCGGAATCCGCGCGATGCAGCACAAGATGATGTGCCCCGCAACGCCGTAGCGCGCTCTGCATCTGCCCGGCCTCCTCCTCCCCCAGTGTCAGCAGCCGCGGCGACCAGTCGAGCTTGATGAGGTCCGCCCCCAGCGCCCAGGGCTGGCTGAGCAACAGCGCCAGATGCGAAACCCCGTCGAGCACCAAAGTCGCCCCCACCGCCGCCGCGGCCGCCGCCGCCCGCCGATACGTGTCCGGATCGCCGCAGGCCTCGCTGAACGCCACCTCCACCCCCATTCCCACCCCGGTCGCCCGCACCGCGCCCGCCAGAGCGGCAAAGCCGTCCGACAAGATGGCTGGCAAAGCGAGATTCAGATGCAGCGGCGGCGCCCCCGCCTGCTGACGCAGCGGATCCAGCGGCCCGCCACCCCCCAGCGCCTCTGCCACCAGTTCCAGCATCCGTTGATCCAAACGGGATGCGAGATGGCGGAACAGGAACGGATCGGCCTCCACCAGGCCAGCCCCCGCCCGCACCTCCAGCGCCGCCATCGAAAAGGTCAGCTCGCAGAACAACGGCCGCAGCAGCCCGCCATCCACAGCCGCCGCATCCGCGCTCGCCGGCGCCCGCCCGGCCAGCAGCACTGCGTTCTGCCGCTGCATCATGTCGATCGCGGCTGCCTCCGCCGCCACCGCGGCCAGCCGCCCGACTGCCGCCACCTGGCCCGCCGGCTCCTCCTCCGCCGGCAGGCTGACAACGGTCTCGGCCAGCCGCGCCGTGGCATAGGCAACCAGCCTCTCCGGGTCCTGCGCCACCTGCCACACGCCGATCAGCCGGTCCGGCTCCGGTGCATCCACCCGCATCAACCGCGCCAGCGTCACCGGCAGGCCACCCAGATCGCCCTGCCCCCCGCGCCGCCGCGGCGCGGCCCGGCACAGCAGCACCAGATCGCCATTGCGCAGCAGAAACACCTGGCCATCCTGCCGCTGGGCCACATCCTGCATCATCGCCCGCGCAATCCGCCGGTGATGCGGCCGCGCCGACGGCAGGCGTGAGAGATGCAGCACAAGCGCCACCAGCCCCTCCGGCTGGCGCTGCAGCCGCCGCGCTGAGTCGAGCAACAGCCGCTCGGCCGCCGGCACCGCCGCGGGCGCCAGAGCGAACGCACCGCCCCTCACCACTGACCGTTCCCGGCCGATCGACACCCCATCCGGCCCACCGCATTTCTTGCGTCATCACAGGGCCTCGCCCAGCGCGGGCCCGGGCGCTAGGCTGCACCTGTATGGTTACTTCTTCGTTAGCCCCCGCCGCCCTGCCCCCCGACGAACGCATCTATGCGATCGGCGACATCCACGGCTGCCTCGACCAGCTCGACGACCTGCACCGCCAGATCGCCGCCGACCTCGCAGCCCGCCCCATCCCCCGCCCGACCCTCATCCACCTCGGCGACTACATCGACCGCGGACCCGACAGTGCCGGAGTCCTCGCCCGCCTGCTCCACCCCACCCTCCCCCTGCCCACCATCAACCTC
>CAMCJI010000167.1 GCA_945874805.1 Asaia bogorensis
AAGCGGAGCCCGTCACGCATATGCTGCGCACGGGTGGTTGCGGTCCACATGGGTCTGGTCATCCAACTCGGTCTCGACAACCCGTTGGAATCACATCCTGCCGTGACCACCCAACCCCATTCCGCTAGCGTTGAGAGACAGCCTCTAAGTCAACCCGCCGGAAGATTCCGCAGATTGGGGATTGTGCCCAGTTTTGAAAACGCGTGTAACTGCGGACAATCAAAATAGCAGTGAGGCCCGCGTGACGCGTTCAACTGGCCCCCATACCGCCGGCACCTCGCCGCCCACCGACCCCCGCCGGCGCTTCCACCCGCGCGGCCAGGGCTACGACGCCACCATGGCCCTGCTCTACGAAACCCCGATCGACGACCCAACCCTGCCGCAGGTCTTCGTCTATACCGACCGCCTGTCCTACGCGCCCGGCGACACCATCGCCATCCACGCCAGCTGCACCATGGGCCACTTCACCCTCGACATCGTGCGCGACGGCGTCAAACCCACCCACGTCGCCAGCATCGAGGTCCAGGCCGGCTTCCACATGCCCCAACCCGACTTCCTCGTCGAAGGCTGCGGCTGGCCCGTCGCCACGCGCTGGACCATCCCGGCGGACCTCCCCAGCGGCTTCTACCTCATGCTGTCCCGCGGCACCGCCGCCGACGGCACGGTGCGCGAGCAGGAGCACGCCTTCACGCTCCGTAGCGCCTCTCCCGGAACCACGGCCCACATCCTGTTCATGCAGGCCACCTGCACCTGGTCCGCCTACAACGACTGGGGCGGCGGCAACCACTACATGTCCGACAAGGCGGCCGGCTTCGTCTTCGCCCCGCAGCTTACCACCCAGCGCCCCTTCTCCCGCGGCTTCCTCTGGCTGCCGGAGGGGGCACCGCGGCGGATGCACGAAAACGCCGGCCCGCCCGGCGCCATCGCGCGCCACCCCTGCTTCGAATTCGCCGTCTCCCGCGGCTTCTCCAAATTCTATGCCTCCGCCGGCTGGGCCACCTATGAGCGCCACTTCGCCCTCTGGGCCGAACGCGAGGGCATAGCACTCGACTACGCGACCCAGCACGACCTGCAAGCCAACCCCGCTTTGCTCGACAATTACGACTGCCTCGTCACCGTCGGCCACGACGAATATTGGACCTGGGAGATGCGCGACGCCGTCGATGCCTTCGTCGATCGCGGCGGCCACTACGCCCGCTTCGCCGGCAACTTCTACTGGCAGATCCGCCTGGAGGCGGGCGGCACCCGCCAGGTCTGCTACAAATGGTCCGCCCCGGACGCCGACCCCATCCGCCTGACCAACGACAAGCAGCGCCTCACCTGCAACTGGGAAAACCCCCTGATCGCCCGCCCCGGCGCCTCGACGACGGGCCTGAACGGCGGCTGGGGCATCTATGCCGGCGTCGGCGCCATGGTCCCACGCGGCGCCGGCGGCTTCACCGTCTATCGCGAGCGCCACTGGTCGCTCGCCGGCACGCATCTGCGCTACGGCGACATCCTGGGCGCTGCCGGCAACATCTTCGGCTACGAAGTCGATGGCCTGGACTACGAAATCCGCCAGGGCCTCCCCTGGCCCACCTTCAAGGACGGCGCACCGCCCACCGTCGAGATCATCGGCCTCGGCCTCGCCACCAACACCGAAGCCATCCCGGAAACCCGCGGCGAGACCAGCTACTTCAACTTCTACGGCGACCCCGCGGCCGAAGTCGCTCCCCTGCGCTACGACAGCATCGACGCGGATACGCTGGACCAGGCCGCCCGCGGCTCCGGCATGGTCGTGCATTTCACCCGCGGCCAGGGCAGCGTCTTCCACGCCGGCACCTGCGACTGGGTCGCCGGACTCACCCGCCGCGACCACGGGGTGGAGCAAGTCACCCGCAACGTGCTCGCCCGCTTCACGGGAGCCGCGCCATGAACTCGATACGCCCGAACTACCAGAACGACACGCTGGTCCTCGGCATGTCCGACCTCTCGCTGCTGCGCCGCGAACGCCCGCTCGTGCTCTCCGGCGGCCGCGGCGTCTTCGTGCAGGACGACAGCGGCCGCGAGTATATCGAAGCTGTCTCCTCGTTCTATTGCGTCGCCCTCGGCTACTCCAACGCCGAGCTGATCGACGCCGCCATCGCCCAGATGCGCGCCCTGCCGATGTATCCCTCCGGCGCCCACCGCACTTTGCCGGTGGTCCTGAGCCTCGCCGAGAAGCTCGCCGCCATCGCCCCCATCCCCTCCGCCCGCGTCGCCTTCGCCACCACCGGGTCGGAAGCGAACGACCACCTCATCAAGTTCCTCTGGTACGTGAACACGCATGAGGGCCGCCCCGAACGCCGCAAGGTCATCACCCGCGTCGGCAGCTACCACGGCAGCACGTCGCTGCTGACCGGCTTCGGCGGCTCCGCCGGCCTGCACCGGTCTTTCGGCATCGACACGCGCGACTGCCTCTACGTCACCCACCCCGCCTGGCCCGAAGGCGCCGCACCTGGCGAGGACGAAGCCGCCTACTGCGCCCGCCTCGTCGCCGAACTGCGCGCCACCATCGAGGCTGCCGGCCCCGAAACCGTCGCCGCCTTCATGGCCGAGCCGATGTCCGTCTCCGCAGGCATGCGCATCCCGCCCGCTGGCTACTTCCCTGCCGTCCACGCCGTCCTCGAGGAGTACGGCATCGCCATGTTCGCCGATGAGGTCGTCACCGGCTTCGGCCGCACCGGCAACATGTGGGGCAGCCAGACCCTGTCGATCCGGCCGGACTGCGTCACCTCCGCCAAGGGCCTGTCCAGCGCCTACCAGCCGATCTCCGCCATCCTGATGTCGCCCGGCTTCTATGCTCGCATGGAGAAGGCCAGCGACGCGGACGGCTGGTTCGCCCATGGCGGCACCTACCACGCCCACCCCGTCGCCGCCGCCGTCGCGCTCAAAACCATCGAGATCTTCGAACGCGACGACATCGTCGGCCATGTCCAACGCCTGATGCCGGTCTGGCAGGCAGCCCTGACGAGCCTGCACGACCACCCGCTGGTCGCCACCACCCGCTGCCTCGGGCTGGCGGGAGCCGTCGAATTCACCGGGGGCGGCGCCCCGGCCCAGTCGCTGAAAACCGGCGGGCTGTCCAAGCTCGTCTATGACGCCGGCATCGCCGCCGGCATCCTCGTCCGCCCGGTCGGCAACTGCATCGTCATGGCCCCGCCGCTGATCATCACCGCCGCCGAAATCGGCGAACTCATCCGCCGCCTGCGCCTTGCCTTCGACAGCGTTCTCGCTTCCACCGCAGCACAGGGACACCCCGCATGACCCCAACCCTCCTCCGAACGCTCGGCCTCGGCACGCTCGCCCTCGCCCTGGCCGCCGCCCCCGCGCTCGCCCAGCCCAAGCGCGGCGGCGACCTGAAATACGCCTACATCTCCGGCCCCGGCACGCTCGACCCGCAGATGACCGGCAACCTCGTCGAGATGGAGGTGATCCACCACATCTTCGAAGGCCTCGTCGCGATGGACGAGGACTACCAGGCCAAGCCGATGGTCGCCCAGAAGATCGACATCTCGCCAGACGTCAAAACCTTCACCTTCACGCTGCGCCCCGGCATCACTTTCCACAACGGCAAGCCACTGACCTCGGCGGACGTGCTGGCGACCTATGAGCGCTACCAGCGCATCAGCACCAACGCCTCGATCCTCGCCAATGTCGAAGGCTACGACACGCCAGACCCGATGACCTTCGTCATCCGCCTCAAAACCCCCAACCCCGTCTTCCTCGACCAGCTGAAAACCCCCACCTACCCGCTGGGCATCATGCCGGCCGAACAGAAGGACAAGCCGGCGCGCGAGGCGGACGTGATCGGCACCGGCCCCTACAAGCTCGGCGAATGGGTGCGCGACAGCCACCTCGTCATCCGCCGGCATGACGGCTACGCCCAGAACACCAACTACACCGGAGTCGATGGCTACGCCGGCAAACGAACCGCCTATCTCGACTCCGTGCGCTATGCCTTCGTGCCGGAAGCCAACGCCCGCCTCGCCGCCCTGCAATCCGGCGACGCCGACGTCATCGGCGACGTGCTGGTCGATCTCGCCCCGCGCCTCAAGGGCCGGGCAGACATCATCACGCAGGAGGTCTTCCCCTACTGCCAGCACGTCATCGTCATCCACTCGCAGAACGCGCCGACCAACAACGTGCTCATCCGCCGCGCCATCCAGGCGGCGGCGGACACCGAGGAACTGGCCCTGTCCACCGGCCAGGTCTTCCGCCTCAACCCCTCGCTCACCTACGCCAACAGCCCCTACAATCCCGGCGACGTGGTGAAGAAATACTACGCCATCGCCAACGCCGACCGCGCCAAGGCGCTGCTGAAGGAAGCCGGCTACAAGGGCGAGAAACTGGTGATCCAGACCAACGCCAACTACGCCTACATGAAGAACTCGATGCTCGCGCTGTCCGAACAGCTCAAGGCCATCGGCATGAACGTCGAACTGCAAACGCTCGACTGGGTGACCAACTCCAACAACATGCAGCGCGGCACCGGCGGCTGGAACGTCTCCACCACCGGCTTCTGCTCGCAGCCGCTGCTCGGCCCGCAGCAGTGGCGGCCGATGATCTACAACTTCGCGCAGATCAAGGGTGATGCGAAGCTGGATGACGCCTACAACCGCTTCTTCACCTCGCCGCAACTGGCCGACCGCCAGAGCGCCTGGAAGGAAGCCGAGACCCAGGTGCTCGACAGCGCCTACTTCATCAAGGTCTCAGACATGGGCCAGATCCGCGCCTTCAACAAAAAGGTCAACGGCCTGCGCCCCTACTACCTCGTCCGCTTCTGGGACGTGTCGCTCAACTAATGCTTCGCTCTCTCGCCCTGAAGGCAGGGCAAGCCGTCCCGGTGATCCTCATCGTGGCCGTGCTTGCTTTCCTTCTCCTCCAGCTCCTGCCCGGCGACCCCGCCCAGGTCATCGCCGGCGCCGACGCGACACCCGAGGCGGTGGCCAAAATCCGCACCCAGCTCGGCCTCGACCGCTCCCTGCCGGAGCAGTTGGGCCGCTGGGTCTGGGGCCTCGCCCAGGGCGATTTCGGCAAATCCCTCACCCTCAACCAGCCGGTGCTGACGGCGGTCGGCGAGCGCCTGCCCATCACCCTCTCGCTCACCTTCCTCTCGATGGCGATCACCCTGCCCGTAGGCGTCGGCCTCGGCATGGCCGCCGCCTACTGGCGCGGCACCTGGATCGACGGCACAGTAATGATATCCGCGCTGATCGGCCTCTCCGTCCCCGGCTTCTGGATCGGCATCCTCGCCATCATCCTGTTCAGTGTCATCCTCGGCTGGGTCCCGTCGGGCGGCTACATCCCGATCGCCCAGGGCATCGGCGCCTGGTTCTCCGCCCTCATCCTGCCGGCCATCGTCCTCGCCCTGTTCCAGATCGGCTTCCTCGCCCGCATGACCCGCTCGGCCATGCTCGACATCCTCGACCAGGACTACATCCGCGCCGCCCGCGCCCGCGGCGTGGGCGAGTGGTGGACGGTCGTGCGCCACGCCTTCCGCAACGCCCTCATCACGGTCGTCACCGTCAGCGGCATCATCCTCAGCCTGCTGATCTCCGGGGCCGTCATCATCGAGCAGGTCTTCTCCCTGCCCGGCATCGGCCGCCTCGTCGTCCAGGCCATCCTCACCCGGGACTACCCCCTCGTCCAAGGCACCATGCTGCTGTTCGGCTTCGCCTTCGTCGTCGTCAACCTGCTCATCGACATCCTCTACTCCCTCCTCGACCCCCGCGTACGGACCGACTGATGAGCGCCGCCGCCCAACCATCCCTCGAACTCCTCGCCCCTCCGCGCCGCTTCCTCATCCTGCGCCGCCTGGCCCGCCATCGTTCCTTCCGCATCGGCTTCGTGCTGGTGATGACCATCCTGATCCTTGCCGCCCTCACCCCCCTGCTCACCCCGCTCGACCCCACGCAGATGCGCATGCGTCTGCGCTTCCGCCCCCCCTCTGCCGTCAACCCCTTCGGCACCGACCAGTTCGGCCGGGACGTCTACACCCGCACACTCTACGGCGCCCGCACCTCGCTGTGGATCGGCTTCGCGGTGGCCGTCATCTCCGGCCTCGCCGGTGCCGCCATCGGCGTCATCGCCGGCTATTTCCGCCCGCTCGACAGCATCATCATGCGGGTGATGGACGCGATGATGGCCTTCCCCGCCATCCTCGTCGCCATCGGCATCTCTGCCGCCCTCGGCCCCCAGGTCGGCAGCGTCATCGCCGCCCTCTCGATCGCCTACATCCCCCGCACCGCCCGCATCGTCCGCGCCTCCACCCTCCTCATCCGCGAGATGGACTACGTCGCCGCCGCCCAGCTCGCCGGCGTCGGCCCCGTGCAGATCATCCTGCGCCACGTCCTGCCCAACTGCGTCGGCCCGCTGACGGTGCAACTCAGCTTCGTCTTCGCCTTCGCCATCCTGGCCGAGGCCGGCCTCTCCTTCCTCGGCGTCGGCCCCCCGCCGCCCGCCCCCACCTGGGGCAACATCATCGCCGACGGGCGCGACTACGCCGTCGAATCCTGGTGGATCATGCTCTTCCCCGGCATCGCCATCAGCCTCGCAGCCCTCGGCATGAACCTCCTCGGCGACGGCCTGCGCGACGTCCTCGACCCCCGGCTGAAGGTCGAAACCTGATGCTCGCCGTCGAAAACCTCACCGTCCGCTTCCGCGGCGAACGCGGCTGGCTCACCGCGGTGGACGACGTCTCCTTCACCCTGTCCGCCCGCGAAAGCCTCGGCATCGTCGGCGAATCCGGCAGCGGCAAATCCGTCACCGCCCTCTCGATCCTGCGCCTGCACGCCAAATCCACCACCGACATCCAAGGCCGCATCCGCTACCAGACCCAGGACATCCTCGGCCTGCCCGAACGCAGCATGCGCGCGCTCCGCGGCGGCGACATCGCCATGGTCTTCCAGGACCCCATGTCCTCGCTGAACCCCGTCCTCACCATCGAGGAGCAGATCGGCGAAACCCTGCGCCTGCACCAGGGCCTCGCCGGCGCCGCCGCCCGCAAACGCGCCATCGAGCTCCTCGACCTCGTCCGCATCCCCGACGCCGCACGCCGCATCGGCGAATACCCCCACCGCCTCTCCGGCGGCATGCGCCAACGCGTCATGATCGCCATCGCCATCGCCTGCCAACCCAAACTCCTGATCGCCGACGAACCCACCACCGCACTCGACGTCACCATCCAGGCGCAAATCCTCGACCTCCTCCGCCGCCTGCAGGAAGAGCTCGGCATGGCGCTGATCCTGATCACCCACGACCTCGGCATCGTCGCCGAATTCACCAAACGAATCATGGTCATGTACGCTGGCCGCGTGGTCGAGGACGCCCCCGCCCCCGCCCTCTTCGCCACCCCCCGTCACCCCTATACCGAAGGCCTCCTCGCCTCCATCCCCCCCCTCGACCACGACGTCCACCGCCTCACCGCCATCCCCGGCACCATCCCCGACCCCGGCCGCCGCATCGACGGCTGCCGCTTCCACCCCCGCTGCCGCGAAACCCAACCCGACTGCACCACCACCGCCCCCGCCCTCCTCGCCGACCCCACCGGCCATCTCAGCCGCTGCCCGCCACGGATGGCGCGACTGTGAGCGGGCAGGAAGCAAGCAAGGCGGGGGGCTTTGCCCCCTCGACCCCCACCAGGGGCAGTGGCCCCTGGACCCATGACTCAAGAGCAGGGGTTAAGAGAGGGGGGCCACCCGACTCGTCGCGTGGCGCGGCCGGCCCCCCTCTCTTAACCCCTGAACACTTAAGTAGCGGGTCAAGGGGCGAACGCCCCTTGCGGGGTCCAGGGGCAGAGCCCCTGGCCTTGCCTTCCTACCGGCGCAGGTGGCAGGCGACGTAGTGGCCCTTCGAATCAGCTTCAAGTGCCGGCGCTTCCACGCTGCACCGGGCTTCGGCGATGGGGCAGCGGGTGTGGAAATGGCAGCCTTTCGGCGGGTTCACCGGGTTCGGCACGTCGCCTTGCAGGGTGATGCGCTTGCGCTTCACCTTCGGATCCGGGATCGGCACGGCCGAAAGCAGGGCTTCCGTGTAGGGGTGCTTCGGATTGTCGTAGAGGTCGAAGGCCGAGGCGATTTCAACAACCCGGCCCAGATACATCACCGCCACCCGGTCGGAGATATGCTCCACCACCGAGAGGTCATGCGCGATGAACAGGTAGGTGAGACCGAACTGCTCCTGCAGGTCTTCCAGCAGGTTGATCACCTGCGCCTGGATCGAGACGTCGAGCGCGGAGACCGGTTCGTCGCACACGATCAGCTTCGGCTTCACCGCCAGAGCGCGGGCGATGCCGATGCGCTGGCGCTGGCCACCGGAGAATTCATGCGGAAAGCGGCGCATGTGGTCTGGCTGCAGCCCGACGGTTTGCAGCAGGACTGCCACTTGCTCCTCCAGGTCCCGGCGGCCTTTCGCCAGGCCGTGGATGATCAGCGCCTCTCCGATGATACTGCCGACGGTGTGGCGCGGATTGAGTGAGGCGAAGGGGTCCTGGAAGATGATCTGCATGTCCCGGCGCATGCCGCGCAGGGCCTCGCCGTCCAGCTTGGTCACGTCCCGGCCCTGGAACCACACCTCCCCGGAGCTCGGCTCGATCAGCCGCATGATGCAGCGGCCGGTGGTGGACTTGCCGCAGCCGGATTCGCCGACCAGCCCAAGCGTTTCGCCCGCCGCGATATCGATGCTCACGCCATCGACGGCGTGCACGCGCGCGACCTCGCGTGCCAGCACCCCGCCGGTGATCGGAAAATGCTTCTTGAGATTGCGGACGGAGAGGAGAGGGGTGTCGCTCACAGGATGCACGCCGCTTTATGGTTGGGGCCGACCTCGCGCAGCGGCGGTTCGCTTTCGCGGCAGGCATCGACCGCGAATTTGCACCGCGCCGCAAACCGGCAGCCGACCGGCGGGTTCAGCAGGCTGGGCACGCTGCCGGGGATCTGCTCCAGCCGCGTGCGCTCATGCAGCCGCGAATCGACTCGCGGGATCGAGCGGATGAGCCCCTGGGTGTAGGGATGGCGCGGATTGCCGAACAACTCGTCAACCGGCGCCTCCTCCACCACCTTGCCGGCATACATCACCACCACGCGCTGCGCGTTTTCGGCAACGACGCCCATGGCATGAGTGATCAGCATGATGGCCATGCCAAACCGGTCCTTCATGTCCGCCAGCAATTCCAGGATCTGCGCCTGGATGGTCACGTCGAGCGCTGTGGTCGGCTCGTCGGCGATCAGCAGTTGCGGCTTGCAGGCCAGCGCCATGGCGATCATCACGCGCTGGCGCATGCCGCCGGAGAACTGGTGCGGATAGTCGCCCACCCGCCCAGCCGCATTGGGGATCTGCACCAGGCGCAGCATCTCGATCGCCCCGTCCAGCGCCGCGGATTTCGAGAGCTTGTCGTGTGTGCGCAGCGACTCGGCGATCTGATCCCCCACGGAATAAACCGGGTTGAGCGAGGTCATCGGCTCCTGAAACACCATCGCGATCTCGCGCGCGCGGATCTTGTCCATCTCGTCATTGCCGAGCGGGATCAGGTCACGCCCGCGCCACATGATCTGCCCCGCCTCGAACCGGCCGGGCGGCATGTCGAGCAGCTTGAGCACGCTGCGCGCGGTGACGGTCTTGCCGCAGCCGGAC
>CAMCJI010000168.1 GCA_945874805.1 Asaia bogorensis
CAGCAAGAACGCGCTGAACGACGGCTTGGTCGAAGCCCTGCACGCCGCCTGGACCCGCCTGCGCGACAGCGACGACCGCGTCGCCGTGCTGTGCTCCGCCGATCCCGACTATTTCTGCGTGGGCGCGGACACCAAGGCCTTCCCCGCCGCCATGTGGCATGCCGTCCCCGGCATCGGCGTCGATATCGGCAAGCCGGTGATCGCGGCCACCTCCGGCTGGGTCGTCGGCGGCGGCTTCGTCCTGGTGCAGATGGCCGACCTCTGCGTCGCCACCACCACCACCCGCTTCTACTACCCCGAGGCGAAGCTCGGCGTCACCGGCGGCGTCGCCTCCGCGGTGGCCGCCCGCCTGCCGCACAAGATCGCGATGGAATTCCTCCTGGTGGGGGACCCGCTGGAAGCCCAGCGTGCCTACGACCTCGGCTTCGTCAACCGCCTCACCGAACCCGGCGCGCACATCGCCACCGCCCAGGCCCTGGCCGTGAAAATCGCCGCCAACTCCCCGGTCGTGGTGAAGATCCTCAAGCGCCTGGCGGACGAGACCACCCCGAAAGGTCCGATGGAACAGATGCTCGCCACCCGTCGCCTGATGGACGCTGTAGCCGCCAGCGAAGACCGCAAGGAAGGCATCGCCGCCTACCGCGAAAAGCGCAAACCGAACTTCCCGGGCCGCTGATGCGCCTGCTCTGCCTCCTCGCCGCCCTGCTGCTGGCCCTGCCCGCCGCCGCGGCGGAGCTGAAGCTGGCGACCTGGAACATCGAATGGCTCACCACCCGCCCCACCGGCGACCCCGCTCTGCCGCGCGACGTGCAGGTGAAATCGCGTGAGGACATCGCCCTCCTGCGCCGCTACGCCGAACAGCTCGATGCCGATGTGGTGGCGTTCCAGGAGGTCGACGGCGAGGCCGCCGCCCGCCTCGTCTTCCCGGCCGACCGCTATGCCCTGCATTTCACCCGCGATCGCGTGGTCCAGCGCACCGGCTTTGCCGTCCGCCGCGCCATCCCCTTCACCGCCAACCCCGACCTTGCAGCGCTGGATCTCGACCCCACCGCCCCGCACCGCCTGCGCTCCGGCGCCGACATCACGCTCCGCGTCGGCACCAACCTGCTGCGCCTGCTCAACGTGCATCTGAAAACCGGCTGCCGCGAGGACCCGCTCGCCCGCTCCCCCCGCCCGCAATGCGACCAGCTCCGCCGCCAGCTTCCCGTCCTGCAAGGCTGGATCGCCGAGCGCCGCCGCGAATCCGCCGGCTTCGTGCTGATGGGCGACTTCAACCGCTGGATGGACGGGCGGGACGCGAAGGACGGCTTCTCTGCCGCCCTCCAGTCCATCGCCCCCCTGGCCCGCGCCACCGAGGGCCGCAGCTCCACCTGCTGGGGCGGCGGCGGCTTTGTCGACCATATCCTCGCCGGCGGCCCCGCCCGCGGCTGGCTGGTGCCTGACAGCCTGCGCGTGATGGTCTATCGGGAGACCGGGCAGGCGTGGAAGGAACGCCTGTCCGACCACTGCCCCGTCTCCGCCCGCTTCCGCCTCCCTGACTGAGAAGGACCGCACAGCATGAACCGCATCGCCCTCGTCACCGGCGCCTCCGCCGGCTTCGGCGCCGCTATCACCCGCCGCCTCGTCGCTGATGGCTACCGCGTCATCGCCGCCGCCCGCCGCCTCGACCGGCTGGAGGCGCTCGCCGCCGAATGCGGCGCCGCCGTGCTGCCCTGCCAGCTCGACGTCACGGACGCCGCCGCCGTCGCCGCCCTGCCCGGCTCGCTGCCGGCGGACTGGCGGGAGGTCGATGTGCTGATCAACAATGCCGGCCTCGCCCTCGGCCTCGACCCCGCCTGGAAAGCCGATCTTTCCGACTGGGAGACGATGGTCGCCACCAACGTCCAGGGCCTGATGCGCATGACCCGGGCGCTGCTGCCTGGCATGGTCGCGCGCAACAGCGGCCACGTTATCAACCTGTCCAGCACCGCCGCCCTCTACCCCTATCCCGGCGGACACGTGTACGGCGCGTCGAAGGCCTTCGTCACCCAGTTCAGCCTGAACCTGAAGGCCGACCTCGTCGGCACCGGCGTGCGCGTCACCGACCTCGAACCCGGCCTCGTCGGCGGCTCCGAATTCAGCCTCGTCCGCTTCGCCGGCGACAGCTCGAAGGCCGCCGCCCCCTATGCCGGCACCACCCCCCTCTCGCCGGAGGACATCGCCGAGGCCGTCGGCTGGGTGCTCGGTCTGCCCGCCCACATGAACGTCAACCGCCTGGAGCTCATGCCCACCTGCCAGGCTTCCGGCCCGCTCGCCATCAAGCGCGCCGGGGCGTGACGCCGCAGTTCCTGCGCATCTCCCTGCCGCTGGCAGGGATCAACACGCTCACCCAGGCCTCCCGCGTCATCCTATCGGTCGTCGGCCCGGCGCTGGCGGTGGAGTACAGCCTCTCCGCCAGCGAACTGGGCATGCTCTCGGCGGCGATGTTCGCCGCCTACGGCCTGTGGCAGCTCCCGGTGGGGCTGCTGCTGGATCTCTACGGCCCGCGCCGGGTGCAGGCCGCCATGGGCATCACCTCTGCCTTGGGGTTCGCTCTGTTCGCCCTGTCGGACGGGCTGGCCGGGTTTCTCCTCGCCCGCATGCTCATCGGCGTCGGTGTGGCGGCCGGGCTGATGGCGGTGCTGAAGGCGCACAGCCAATGGTATCGCCGCGCCCAGGGTGCGGGGGTAACCGGCATGGTGCAGCTCCTCGGCGGCCTCGGTGGCCTCGCTGTCACCCTGCCGGCCGATGCGCTGCTGCCGGTGATCGGCTGGCGCGGCATCTTCTGGCTGCTCTCGGCCGTCTCCCTGGCGATGGCGCTGTGGGTCTTCCTCTCCCTGCGCGACCGCCCGGCCCCGCCCAAGCGCGCCCTGAGCGTCGAAATCGCGGTCTACGGCCGCATCTACGCGAGCGCGGTGTTCTGGCGCTTCGTCCCCGCGGTAGCACTGCTGACGGTGATCAACTTCGCCTATCAGGGCCTCTGGGCCGGCCCCTGGCTGCGCGACATGGCCGGCATGGGGGAGGGTGCACGCGCGGCGATCCTCTTCGCCTTCGCCCTCGGCCTGATGGCCGGCTCGCTGGTCACCGGCCAGCTCGCCAGCCGCCTGCAACGCCGCGGCCATTCGCCGATGCTGGTGCCCTACGGCTGCTCCATCGCGCTGATGGGCGTGCAGGCGCTGCTGCTCGTCGCCCCGCACGGGTTCTGGACGATGGCCCTGCTCTGGGCGGCCTTCCCCTTCTTCGCCTCCGCCGGCCCCCCCGGCTACGCCGCCATCGCCCAACGCTTCGAGAACGCGGTGATCGGTCGCGTCTCCACCGCGATCAACGCCGTAACCCTCGCCGGCGCCTTCAGCCTGCAGGCGCTGATCGGCTGGCTGCTCGACCTCTGGCCCCGCACCGCCGCCGGCGGGTGGGACCCGGCGGGCTACAGCTGGGCGATGGGCCTCGCCATCGCCGCCCAGGCCGCCACCCTGCTCTGGGCGTGGCGCAGATAACGTTTCGGCTGACGTTCGCCTGACGCCCCGCATGGCCTGCTCCCGTCATCGGACGCGGGGGAGGGATGCGATGCCTTGGCAGAATGCGCAACGCGGCGGCCAATTGCTGGATGCGCTCGCCCAGCCGGTGGTGCTGCTGGATCACGTCCGCCGGGTGGTCTTCGCCAACACCGCCGCCCGCGCCTTGCCCGCTGCCCGGGCGCTGGCGCTCGATGCCGGCGTGCTCGCCCCCGGCCCGCTGCCTGCCGGCGTGCTGCTGGTCCGGCTGGACGCGGAGGCCGGCGCGGCCCTCGCCCTCATCTTTCCCGCCCCCCCCATCGCGCCCAGGCTCGACCGCTTCGGCCTGACCCCGCGAGAGGCCGAACTCGTCGACCGCCTCGCCCGCGGCGAGCGCCTGCGGGAGGCCGCTTGCCTGCTCGGCATGGGCTATGAAACCGCGCGCACCCATCTCGCCCGCGCGATGGCCAAAACCGGCGCGCGCTGCCAGGCCAGCCTCGTCAGCACGGTTCTGAGCGGAACCCACAGCTTGGCGTGACCGCCCCGCCCGGTCCACACTGCGTGCGAAGGAGCCGCGCGCATGCTGAACCCCCCCCAGTGCTGAAACCCAAAGACAGCCGCCGCCTGCTGGAGCGCTACCGCATCACCAGCGGCCGCGGCTTCCGCCTGTCGGACCACGACCCGGCGGACACCGGCGGCAAGCTGATCCGCGAGGAGGACGGCGCCGCCCTGCTGGCCGCCGGCATCGCCCGCCTGTCGGACCTGCAGGAGCTGATCTACCCGCATTCCTCCTGGGCCTTGCTGTGCATCTTTCAGGCGATGGACGCGGCGGGCAAGGACGGCACGATCAAGCACGTCATGTCCGGCGTGAACCCCCAGGGCGTGCAGGTCACCGCGTTCAAGGCCCCGGGGCCGGAGGAGCTGGGCCACGACTTCCTCTGGCGCGTCAGCCGCGCCCTGCCCGCCCGCGGCCATATCGGCATCTTCAACCGCAGCCATTACGAGGAGGTGCTGGTCGCGCGCGTCCATCCCGAACTGCTGGAGCGCCAGGGCATCCCCGAACCCCTGCGCGGCCGCAAGATCTGGGACCAACGCCTGGCCGACATCGCCCAGTGGGAGGCCTATCTCGCCCGCCAGGGCACCGTCATCCTCAAGTTCTTCCTGCATGTCTCCAAGGACCAGCAAAAGCGCCGCTTCTTCGAACGCCTGGACAACCCCAGCAAGAACTGGAAATTCAACCCCGGCGACATCTCCGAGCGCGCGCGCTGGGACGACTACATGCACGCCTATGAACAGGCGATCCGCG
The DNA here is from genome assembly GCA_945874805.1 of Asaia bogorensis. Taxonomy (GTDB): domain Bacteria; phylum Pseudomonadota; class Alphaproteobacteria; order Acetobacterales; family Acetobacteraceae; genus CAIRTN01. The sequence goes on from CAMCJI010000168.1 coordinate 4,816, forward strand.
CCACCGCCACCCCGCTCGCCCCGTGGTACGTCGTCCCCGCCGACGAGAAATGGTTCACCCGCCTCGTCGTCGTCTCCGCGATGATCGAGGCGCTGGAGAAGCTGCAACTCAAACCCCCCCAGGCCCCACCGGAAATCCGCGCGGAACTGGCGAGGATGCGGGCGACGCTGGAGGCGGAGTAGGCAAGCCAGATCTTCTTTTTTAAGAAAGAGAAGCAAAATACTTTCCTCCTGGGTTCACCGCAGGCGCACACCATTCGCTGCAAATTCCGGCGAAGCCAGAAAACCCCACCGCCCAGCCCCCAACGCCGCGGTCCAGCCCCACCCAACGGGCAAAGTTTTTTTGCTTCTTTTTGTTCACAAAAAGAAGACCCTGCCCTTCCTTCCCTCTGCCCGACCGGAGCACCAACCGAATGCGAATTCTGAGCGGGCGAGACGTCGCCGGACTCGTCGATGTCAAGGCGCTGATGGGCCCCCTGGCCGAAGCGATGCGCCGCGTCTCGCGCGGTGAGGCCGAACTCCCGCTGCGCTCGATGGTCAAGCTGCCCGGGGCGGACCGCATGGGCATCATGGGTGGCTGGCTCGGCAACCCCGCCGGCCACGGCATCAAGGTGCTCAGCCTTTTCCCCGGCAACCCCGCGCATGGCCGCTCCTCCCACGCCGGCCTGATGATCCTCTGCGACGCCGAAACCGGCCTCGCCCGGCTCGTGATGGACGCGGCCGAGCTGACCGCCATCCGCACCGCCGCCGCCACCGCCGTCGCCACCGACGTGCTGGCCCGCCCGGACGCCGTCCGCGTCGCCCTGATCGGCTGCGGCGAGCAGGCCGCCATCCATATCGAGGCGATGCGCGCCGTCCGCCCGATCGAGCATCTCACCGTCTGGGGCCGCGACCCCGCCAAAGCCGCCGCCTTCGCCGAGCGCCACGCCATCGCCCAGGCCGCCAGCATCCATGAGGCGCTGGACGGTGCGGACATCGTCGTCACCGCCACCCCCGCCCGCGAACCGCTGATCACCGCCGCCATGCTGCGCCCCGGCATGCACGTCAACGCGGTGGGCGCCAGCGTGCCGTCGATGCAGGAATTCTCGCCCGACGTGGTCCCCGCCGTCCGCTTCATCACCGACTACCTCCCGTCGATGGAAGCCCAGGCCGCCGAAGTCATCGCCGCTCGCGCCCAGGACATGATCGGCCGCGACTACCCGATGATCGAAATCGGCGACGTGCTGAACGGCACCCAGGAAGGCCGGCGCGGCGCGATGGACATCACCTTCTACCGCTCGCTCGGCATCGCCGCCCAGGATCTCGCCGCCGCCCATGAAATCCTCGCCCGCGCCGAGGCGGCGGGCATCGGCACCGTCGTCGACATGACCTGATTGCGCAGCCCCCGGGTTATGGCGGATGATCCCTCATAACCGTATTCCAGGGGATCACCGCCAATGGCCATCATCACCCGCCGCGCCGCCCTTACCGGCGCCGCTGCCCTCGCCATGCCCCATATCGCCCGCGCCCAGGCAGCGGTGAAGATCGGCATGATCACCACCCTGTCCGGTCCCGGCGGCTACCTCGGCGCCGACATCCGCGACGCCTTCCTGCTCGCCGTCGAAAACAACAGCCTCGGCGGCATCCCCGTCCAGATCACCGTCGAGGATGACGGCCTGCGCCCCGCCCAGGCCAAGCAGATCGTCAACCGCTTCCTGAAGACCGACGGCATCAAGCTGTTCACCGGCGTCGTCTTCTCCAACGTCGCCGAAGCCATCGTGCCGGACGTGCTGGAGGAAGGCGGCATCTACGTCTCCCCCAACGCCGGCCCCTCCGGCTTCGCCGGCAAGAACTGCCACAAGAACTACTGGGTCGTCTCCTGGCAGAACGACAGCCTGCACGAAGCCGCCGGCGCCAACGCCAACGCGCTCGGCTACAAGAAGGTCTTCGTCCTCGCCCCCAATTATCAGGCCGGGCGGGACGCCATCACCGGCTTCAAGCGCATGTTCAAGGGCGAGATCGCCGGCGAGGCCTACACCAAACTCGACCAGACCGACTACGCCGCCGAAATGGCCCAGATCCGCGCCGCCAATCCGGACGCGGTCTTCCAGTTCCACCCCGGCGGCCTCGGCATCGCCTTCATCCGCCAGTACCAGCAGGCCGGCCTCGTCGGCAAAGTCCCGATGGTCCTCGCCTCCCCCTCGCTCGACTCCACCACCCTTGCTGCGGTCGGCGAGGCGGCCATCGGCATGGACGTCGCCGCCCAGTGGAACACCGACCTCGACATCCCCGCCAGCCGCAAATTCGTCGCCGCCTTCACCGAACGCTTCAAGCGCATCCCCACCTACTACGCCAGCCAAGGCTACGACACGGCCCTGGCCATCGGCGCCGCCCTCAAAGGCAGCAAAGGCAGCCTCGACCCCGACGCCTTCCGCGCCGCCATGGCCCCCGCCGCCTTCGAATCCGTCCGCGGCAGCTTCAAATTCGGCCCCAACCAACACCCCATCCAAGACTGGTACGCCATCCGCGCCGAAAAAGACGCCGACGGCAAACCCGTGCTGCGCACGCGGGGCAAAGTCCTGACCGCCCACGGCGACGCCTACGCGAGCCAGTGCCGCCTGTAGTGTCGAGAAGCAGTAAGGCGGGGGCTCCGCCCCTCGACCCCGCCAGGGGCAGTGGCCCCTGGACCCATGACTTTAAGAACAGGTCTTTGGGAGAGGGGGCCGACCGCCTTTCTCGACCGTACGGCAGGCCCCCTCTCCCAAAGACCTGCCTCATGGTCGCCGGTCCAGGGTCGCTGACCCTGGTGGGGGTCGAGGGGGCAAAGCCCCCCGCCTTACTTCCTTCATGACCCTGCTGGCAGAACAGCTCCTGAATGGCGTGCAGTTGGGGGTCATGCTGTTCCTCATGGCCGCGGGCCTTACGCTCGTGTTCGGCATCATGGGCCTGATCAACCTCGCGCACGGCTCGCTCTACATGGTCGGCGCCTTCGCCGCCGCCTGGGTGCAGACCCGCACCGGCTCTTTCCTGCTGGCCCTGCCTGCCGGTCTGCTCGCCGCCGCGCTGACGGGCGTGCTCGTGGAACTGACGATCCTGCGCCGCCTCTACGCGCGGGATCACATGGACCAGGTGCTCGCCACCTTCGGCCTGATCCTGTTCTTCAATGAGGCGATGGCGATGCTGTTCGGCCGCCAGCCACTGATGGCGGGCGTCCCCGCCTTCCTCTCCGGCGCGGTGGAGATCATCCCCGGCGTGCCCTACCCGGTCTTCCGCCTGACGATCATCGCCGCCGGCATCCTCGTCGCGGCGGGTCTCTACCTGCTGATCACCCACACCCGCCTCGGCATGCTCGTCCGCGCGGGGGCGACAAACCGCGAGATGGTGCGCGCCCTCGGCGTCGATATCCGCCTGCTCAACACCGGCGTCTTCGCCCTCGGCGCCCTGCTCGCGGGCCTTGCCGGCGTGCTCACCGGCCCGCTGCTCTCGGTGCAGGTCGGCATGGGCGACCGAATTCTGATCACCACTTTCGTCGTCATCGTCATCGGCGGCATCGGCTCCATCCGCGGCGCCCTGGCCGGCGCCCTGCTGGTGGGTCTCGTCGACACGATGGCCCGCGCCTACCTTCCCGGCCTGCTGCGCGCCACGATGTCCGGCGCCACGGCGGACGGTCTGGCCGCCGGCCTCTCCTCGATGTCCGTCTTCATCCTCATGGCCATCGTCCTGCTGGTTCGCCCGCGCGGCCTGTTCCCCGCCCATGGCTGAAACCCCCCGCCAGTTCGTCCTCCTCGCGCTGAGCTTTGCCCTGCTCGCCGGCCTGCCGCAGCTCGCCGCCGCCCTCGGCAAGCCCGACCTCGTGACGCTGGCCACTCAGATCGCCATCTACGCCATCGCCGCCGTCAGCCTCGATCTGCTGGTAGGGCAGGGGGGCATGGTCTCCTTCGGCCATGCCGGCTTCTTCGGCCTCGGCGGCTACGTCGTCGGCATCATCGCCTTCCACGCGGCCGACGGTGCCCTCCCCCCCGAGCTGACCCAGGCCTGGATCGCCTGGCCCGCCGCCATGCTCATCGCCGGCCTCGCCGCACTTGCCATCGGCGCGCTGAGCCTGCGCACCACCGGCGTCAGCTTCATCATGATCACGCTCGCCTTTGCCGAGATGATCTTCTTCCTCTTCGTCGCCCTGAAAACCTACGGCGGCGACGACGGCCTCGGCTTCCGCCGCCGCAACGCCATCCCCGGCCTGAACCCGCGCGACGACGTCGCCTTCTACTATGTCTGCCTCGCGCTGATGGTCGCCTGGCTCCTGCTCTGCCGCCGCCTCATCGCCAGCCGCTTCGGCATGGCGCTCCAGGGCATCCGCCAGAACGAGCGGAGAATGGCCGCGATCGGCCTCTCCCCCTACCGCGTCAAACTCGCCGCCTTCACCCTCGCCGGCACCGGCGCTGGCCTGGCCGGCGCCCTGCAAGCCAACCTCCTGCGCTTCGTCAGCCCCGAAATGCTGCACTGGACCACGTCGGGCGACCTCCTCGTCATGGTCGTCCTTGGCGGCATGGGCACGCTCTACGGCGGAGTCTTCGGCGCCGCCGCCTTCGTCGGCCTGCAATCCGCCCTGTCGCAATACACCGAGCACTGGATGATCATCCTTGGCCCCATCCTCGTCGCCGTCGCCCTGCTGACCAAACGCGGCATCTGGGGGGCGTTGCGGGGATGATCAGGCAGACAAGTGGCAGGCAAGAATCTTCTTTTTGTGAACAAAAAGAAGCAAAAAAACTTTATCAGTTGGCTTCG
>CAMCJI010000169.1 GCA_945874805.1 Asaia bogorensis
CTCTGCCCCTGGACCCCGCAAGGGGCGTTCGCCCCTTGACCCGCTACTTAAGTGTTCAGGGGTTAAGAGCGGGGGGCCGGCCGCGCCACGCGACGAGTCGGGTGGCCCCCCTCTCTTAACCCCTGCTCGTGAGTCATGGGGCCAGGGGCCACTGCCCCGGGTGGGGGTCGAGGGGGCCAAGCCCCCCGCCGTACTTCCTACGCGACCGCGCGTGTCTGGCGGCGCAGGGCCTTGCGGATCGCGGCCAGCGCTGAGAGGGCGAGGCCGGCGAGGAGGATGAGGATGGCGGGGCGGGGGTCGGCGTCGATGTTGAGGTTGGCGGCGAGGACTTTCCAGCCGGAGAGGCGTGTGGCGAGGCCGTACCAGAGGGCTTCGGCGATGGCGGTCAGTGTGGCGGCGCCGATGGCCACGGCGGGGAGCCAGATGAGTTTGCCTTGTTGGGGGCGGCTGAGGCGGCGCCAGAGCAGCAGCCAGAAGACGTAGCCGCTATAGATGACGGCGTCGCCGACGTTGGATTTGGACTGCATGTAGAAGTGCAGCAGGCCGAGGATGGTGATTGGAAAGATCAGGCTGTGCAGCTGCTTCCAGCGGCCGCGCAGTTTCTTCTGCCAGCCATCGGTGGAGGTGACGGCCAGGGCGATCAGGCCGAGCAGGGCGGCAAAGCCGATGGTGAGGTAGATGCGCAGCACGATTTCGCGCCCGACCACCCAGAGGTCCCATTTCTGGTCGAGCATGTAGAGGATCAGGTGCAGGATGGCGTAGCCGGCGGTGGTGACGCCGAGCATGCGGCGCAGCAGCAGCACGCGCGGCCAGTCCAGCACGGCGCGGGCGGGGGTGACGGCGAGGGTAAGGACGAGGAAGCGCACCGCCCAGTCGCCGGTGCGGTGGATGGCTTCGGTGATCGGGCGGGGGCCGAGGTCGTGCAGGCCCCAGCGCAGGGCCAGGAGCAGCAGCGGGTAGAGGCAGAGCGCGAGGCAGAGCGCCTTGATGGGGGCGAGGCGGCCGGCAGGGTCGCGGATCAGGGACAGCATCTTCACACCTATCTGTGCCCGTCAGACGATCTCACCAGGATTCTGTGACAGGTCATGAAAAAGGGGCGTGCAGGCCAAGCCCGCACGCCCCTATTCATTGCCGGGGACCGATCAGTCTGCGGCGAGGGCCATGGTGCGGCGGGCCATCGTTTTCTTGACGTGGTCTTCGACGGCGCCGCCGACGGCGTCCGCGTGTTGGGCAAAGACATGGTCGGCGCCGGCGAGGATGCGGTAGTCGACCTGGACGCCCTTTTGGGTGTTCAGTTTATCGACCAGCTTGCGCACGGCGGGTTCGGGGACGAGCTCGTCGGAATCGCCGTGCAGCATCAGGCCGCCGCAGGGGCAGGGGGCGAGGAAGCCGAAGTCGTAGTGGTTGGCCGGCGGGGCGACGCTGACCCAGCCGGAGACTTCCGGGCGGCGCATCAGCAACTGCATGCCGATGAAGGCGCCGAAGGAGTAGCCGGAGATCCACAGGCCACCGTGGCTTGGGTTGACCGTCTGCATCCAGTCGAGGGCTGCGGCGGCGTCACCGATTTCGCCGATGCCGCCGTCGTAACGGCCTTGGCTGCGGCCGACGCCGCGGAAATTGAAGCGCATCACCGAGAAGCCGAGCTTCTGGAACGACTGGTACATCGTGTAGGAGATGCGGTTGTTCATCGTCCCGCCGTGCAGCGGGTGCGGGTGCAGGATCAGGGCGAGCGGGGCGCCTGCCTCCTTCGAATGGTGGTAGCGACCTTCCAACCGACCGTCAGGGCCGGCGAACATGACCTCAGGCATGGTGTTCCGAAATCCGTTCCATGTTTGCCCGCTTAATCGAATGGGGCGTTTATGAATAAAGGGGCCACTGGGATGGCCCGCCGTGGCGTTGTCGTCTTGTCTCGGCGTTGCGTCGGTGTGCTGCGATCAAGTCCTCGCCGTGTCTAACCGGTTGGCGGGTCGTGAAACCAGCATCGGATTGTCATGCCTCCCTTGCCGCGGGCTTGCGCCCAATTTCTTGACCACCACACTCGGGAATGTCACGGTACGAGTCGCACGCTACTGAAACTCTCGAGAGCCCGACGATCTGGCGCTGCAACACCACCGTTCTGGGCATCCCTGGCAACCATTCATTGGACGCACGGGTTGTTTGAAACCCACCCGGGAGGCACTACCTCCAGAGCGAGCGGACTATATGCCGCGCGCGCCCGCTTTCATAATGGAATTGTCGTATGGGCTTCATCTTTTTGTGCGTTTCGCTGCACCGCAACAAGACGACGGCTGGAACAGGGCGGGACTAGCGGCATGCAACTCTCCACCCGCGGGCGCTATGCCGTGATGGCGATGGTCGAGCTGGCCGGGCGCCAGGCGCGCACCGGGCGCTGCACGCCGGTTGCGCTGGCCGAGGTGGCGGCGACCCAGCAGCTGAGCCTTTGCTATCTGGAACAGCTGTTCGGCGGGCTGCGCCGGGCCGGGCTGGTCGCCTCCGCGCGGGGGCCAGGCGGCGGCTATCGGCTGACGCGTTCCGCCTGTGCGATCTCGATTGCGGCGATCATCGGCGCGGTGGATGAGCCGATCCGCGCCACCCGCTGCACCATCGGCACGGCCGGCTGCCAGCGCGACGCGGCGGGCGCGCATGTGCCCTGCCGGACCCATGTGCTGTGGGACGAGCTGGGCCGGCAGATCCGGCTTTTCCTCGAAGGGGTCTCGCTGGCGGATGTGCTGGAGGACCGGGTGCAGGGCCGAGCCTGCCCGATCCTGGCGGCCGAGTCGCTGCCGGCATGACCTATCTGGACGCCAACGCCACGGAGCCGGCCCGCCCGGAGGCGATTGCAGCGGCGGTGGCGGCGATGCGGCTGGGCGGCAATCCGTCGGCGATCCACGCAGCCGGGCGGGCGGCGCGGCGGCTGCTGGAGGGCGCGCGCGAGGCGTTGGCCGCGCGGTTCGGGGCGCTGCCGGGCGGCGTGGTTTTCACTTCCGGCGGGACGGAGGCGAATGCGCTGGCGGTGCGCGGGCTGGCGGGGGGCCGGCGGGTGATCATCGGTGCCACCGAGCATGACGCCGTGCGGGCTGCCGCCCCGAGGGCCGAGGTGCTGCCGGCCGATATGCGGGGGCTGCCGGACCTCGACCGGCTGGCGGTGCTGCTGCGCGAGGGGCCGGCGCTAGTTTGTCTGATGCTGGCCAACAACGAGACCGGCACGATCCTGCCGATCGCCGAGGCGGCGGTGCTGTGCCGTGCCGCCGGGGCGCTGCTGCATGTGGACGCGGTGCAGGCGGCGGGACGTATCCCCGTCGATCTGGCGGCGTTGGGGGCGGATAGTCTCGCCATCTCCGGCCACAAGCTCGGCGGCATTCCTGGTGCCGGGGCGCTGCTGCTGGCGCCCGGCGTCGAACCTGCCGCACAGATGATCGGCGGAGGGCAGGAGCGCGGGCGGCGCGGGGGCACGCATGCGCTGCCGGCCATCGCCGCGATGGCCGCCGCGGCGGGGGTGATCGACCTCGGCAGCGGGCTGGCACCGCTGCGCGATGCCATCGAGGCGCATGCCGTCGCGGCGGGGGCCGTGCCGTTGGCCGCCGGGGCGGCGCGCCTGCCGAATACCGCGAGCCTCGCTTTGCCGGGTGTGCCGGCGGCGACGCAGGTGATCGCGCTGGACCTCGCGGGGGTGCAGGTGTCAGCCGGGGCGGCCTGTTCCTCGGGCAAGGTGGGGGCGAGCCATGTGCTGGCGGCGATGGGCCTGGGGGCGCTGGCGGGCCAGGCGATCCGCGTCTCGCTGCCCTGGAACGCCACGGCGGCGGATGTGGCCGCCTTTGCCGGGGCCTACGCGGCGATGGCCGCACGCTGCCGGGAGGGGCGCGCCGCATGATCCCGAACCGGCCAATCTACCTCGACAATCAGGCCACCACCCCCTGCGACCCCAGGGTGGTGCAGGCGATGCTGCCCTGGTTCACCGAGAACTTCGCCAATCCGCACTCCGCCGAACACGCGATGGGCCGGGCGGCCGAGGCGGCGGTGGAGGCGGCGCGGGCGCAGGTTGCCGCCCTGATCGGCGCCGATGCGCGCGAGATCGTGCTGACCTCCGGCGCCACCGAGAGCAACAACCTCGCCATCAAGGGCGCGGCCCGATTCGCGGCCTCGGTGGGGGATGAGCGCCGGCGGCTGATCACCCTGGCGAGTGAGCATAAATGCGTGCTGGAGTCCGTCCGCGACATGGCGGCCGAGGGGTTCGAGCCGGTGATACTGCCGGTGCGCGCCGATGGCACGCTGGACCCCGCTGTGCTGTCCGCCGCACTCGCGGTGCCGACGCTGCTGGTTTCGATCATGGCGGTGAACAACGAGACGGGGGTGATCCAGGATCTCGCCACCCTCGGCGCGCTGGTGAAGGGCGCGGGCGCGCTGCTGCATGTCGATGCGGCACAGGCGGTGGGCAAGATCCCGCTGGACGTGGCCGCCCTGGGCATCGATCTGCTTTCGGTCAGCGGCCACAAGATTTACGGGCCGAAGGGGGTGGGGGCGCTGTTCGTCCGCCGCCGGCCGCGCGTGCGCCTCGCCCCGCTGTTTTCCGGTGGCGGGCAGGAGCGGGGGCTGCGGTCCGGCACGCTGGCCCCGCCGCTGATTGTCGGCTTCGGGGAGGCTTGCCGCATTGCCGCGGCCGAGATGGCCGAGGACGACGCCCGCATTGGCGGGCTGCGCGCACGGCTGTGGCAGCGCCTGGCCGCCGGGCTGCCCGGGCTGGTGCTGAACGGCCATCCGACGCAGCGGATTCCCGGCAATCTCAACCTCACCTTCCCCGCCGCCCCGGCGCAGGCGCTGCTGGCGGCGGTGCCGGACCTGTGCCTGTCCACCGGTTCGGCCTGCACCTCCGCCGAGGTGGAGCCCTCGCATGTGCTGAGTGCGATTGGGCTGGACGGGGCGGCGGCCGGACGCAGCTTGCGCATCGGGATCGGACGCTTTACCTCGCCATCCGATATCGAAACCGCTGCCGATCTGCTGATCGCGGCATATCGCGCCACAACCCCACATGTCGAGGCCTGACCCGTTCCCATGCCCAAGATGACCTTCATCCTGCGTGACGGCACGTCCCGCGAAGTCGAGGCCCCGAAGGGCCTTTCGGTGCTGGAGGTCGCGCACAAGCACGGCGTCGATATCGAGGGCGCCTGCGAGGGCTCGCTCGCCTGCTCCACCTGCCATGTGATCGTCGATCCCGCCTGGATCGACCGGCTGGCCGATGCCACCGAGGACGAGGAGGACATGCTCGACCTCGCCTTCGGGCTGGAGAAGACCTCGCGCCTGGGCTGCCAGATCGTCATCTCCGAGGCGCTGGACGGGCTGATCGTCCGCCTGCCCGCCGGCAGCCGCAACATGCTGAACGGCTGAGCCGATGCGCGTGCTGGTGGCCATGTCCGGCGGTGTGGACAGCAGCACGGTGGCCGGGCTGCTGGCCGAGCAGGGGCATGACGTCATCGGCGTGACCCTGCAGCTCTACGATCATGGGGCGGCAACGTCGCGCAAGGGCGCCTGCTGCGCCGGGCAGGACATCCACGACGCGCGGCGGGTGGCCGACCATCTGGGCATCCCGCATTACGTGATCGACGCCGAGGCGCGGTTCCGCGCCAGCGTCATCGCCGATTTCGCCGACAGCTACGCCGCCGGCGAAACCCCGGTGCCCTGCATCCGCTGCAACCAGAGCGTGAAGTTCACCGATCTGATCGCGCTGGCCGGCGACCTCGGCGCCGAACGGCTTGCGACGGGGCATTACGTCCGCCGCGTCGATGGGCCGGCGGGGGCGGAGCTGCACCAGGCGGCCGATCCTGCGCGCGATCAGAGCTGGTTCCTGTTTGCCACGACCCAGGCGCAGCTTGACCGGTCGATGTTCCCGCTGGGCGGCATGCCTGACAAGGCCGCCGTGCGCGCCGAGGCCGCCCGGCTGGGCATCGCCACGGCGGCCAAGCCGGACAGCCAGGACATCTGCTTCGTTCCGCAGGGCAGCTATGCCGACATCGTCGCCAGGCTGCGACCGGACGCGATGGCGCCGGGCGAGATCGTCACCGCCGATGGCGCGGTGCTCGGCCGGCATGACGGCATTGCGCGCTACACCGTCGGCCAGGCCAAGCGCCTCGGCGATGCCGCCGGCGGGCAGGTGGTGGTGGCGCTGGACGCGCCGACGCGGCGCATCACCGTCGGGCCGCGCAGCGCCGGGCAGACGGAGATTACGCTGCGCGACGTGAACTGGCTCAGCCCGCCCGCCCGCCGCGCCTGCATGGTGAAGCTGCGCGCCCGCGCCGAGTTGCAGCCGGCCGAGATCGTGCCGACGGCGGCCGGTGCGACGGTCCATCTCGCCAGCCCGGCTTTGGCCGCGCCGGGGCAGGCCTGCGTGTTCTACGACGGCACCCGCATCCTCGGCGGCGGTTTCGTCACCCGCGGGAGTTGACGCCCCGCCCGCCCGAGGCTATCTCCGCCCGCCCGGACCTGACCGCAGATGGTCCGAGATGGTATGGCGGCGTAGCTCAGCGGTAGAGCAGGGGAATCATAATCCCTTGGTCGGTGGTTCAAATCCGCCCGCCGCTACCATCCTTCTTCAGTGTTTTCAGACACTTACAGCGTGGGTTTTGTTGCTACATGCAGCGGAACCGCGTTGCGCACTCGTGGCGCACTTTTGCGCTGGTCACAGTGCGATTTTATGTGGTTTTGCACGACGTTTACGCAGACTGGTTGATGTGATCGGGCGATGAAATGTCGTGTTATATTAGGCATATAACACCACCATCTCTGTGGGCTTTCGATTGCGCACCACACATTCAGACACTACCGTGACAGCATGACGCAACATGCTGTGACATGCCCAAACTAAACCCAGACACCATCAAGATCATGGATGGCGTTGCCGTGCTCTTTCGTCGCAATCGCAGCGCCGCATGGCAGGTGCGATATAAAGCCCACGGCAAATGGCTGCGCACCACGACCAAACACATGCAACTGACCGACGCACGACGTGCGGCTGAAGATATTGTGCTGGAAGCCCGCTTTAAACAACGCCATGGCATGCCTGTTGTTACCCGACGCTTTGCCAGTGTGGCTGCCACCGCGATTGCACGCATGAACGCTGCGCTGGCAGCAGGTGAAGGCAAGACTGTCTACAAACATTACATAGGCGCGTTGCAAAACTACCTGGTGCCATATTTGGGAAACCACGGCGTTGCCAGTGTGGATGGTGGCTTGCTGCGCAAGTTTGCGGTGTGGCGTGCAGAGCAAATGCGGCACGAGCCTCGATCCAGCACCATCAACACCCATAACGCAGCCCTGAGCCGCGTTTTCGATATGGCTTTGGAACTGGGCTACATGAACAAGGCTCAGCTGCCTGTGTTGCAGAACAAGCCCCGCGACAGCGACCGCAGACCTGATTTCACCTTGGCAGAATATCGCCATCTGTATCGGTTCATGCGCAGCTGGGTCAAGCAGGGCAAATCGGGCAAAAGCCGCAACATGCGCATGCTGCTGCGCGATTACGTTTTGATCCTGGCAAACACAGGCATGCGCCATGGCACCGAGAGCCAGGGCTTGAAGTGGAAGCATGTGAGCGAGTTTGTGGATCACGATCGGCGCTATCTTGCCATGTGGGTGGATGGCAAGACGGGTGGACGCGAACTCATCGCACGACACAACTGCGTGACATATCTCAAACGCATTCATGCGCGTGCGGATGACCTCAAGCACTTGACCTGGGATCAGCTGCTCACAGCTGGGCGCGATGAGTTTGTGTTCCGTTTGCCCGATGGCACCTCAAGCAAGAACTTGCATCAGACGTTTGAGATGCTGCTGACCGATGCCAGTCTGCTGGTGGATCGCAGGACTGAGCAAAACCGCACGCTGTATTCGCTGCGACACACCTATGCCACCATGTCCTTGATCCATGCACGTGTGGACATTCACACCTTAGCCAAGCAGATGGGAACCTCGATCCTGATGATCGAACGACACTACAGCCATTTGAAGCCGCGTCAGCGTGCCGAGCAGTTGTCTGGTGGTTTGCGTGTCAATGCTTAGCTGGCGGCTAAATCAACTCCACGGCAGCACGCTGCATGACATCGTTGACGTCGATGTACTTTTGGGTGGTGGAAATCGACTGATGACCAGCCAGAGCAGCCAGAACACGCACGCCCACACCCTTGTTTGCCAGTGTGGTGATGAAGCTGCGTCGCCCGCTGTGGCTGCTGGCGCCATCGATGCCAGCACGCTGGTAGATGGCATTGAGCAACTGGCAGGCTGAGTTGGCGGAAAAAGCGGGCTGTTTTTGCGTGGCGAACAGATGGGTCTGGGCTTTATCCAAAGTCTTTATATAGACGCCGATCTCCTTGCGCAGCCTGTCGCTCACGAACACAGTGCGGGCGTGTTTGCCCTTGGTTTGCTCGGGCGCCAGACGGATTTCGGCTTTGACCACGCCATCTGCTGCCACAACGTCTCGCACCAGCAGCGCAGCCACTTCGCCAATGCGCATGCCTGCAAGGTGGGTCATCTGCAACATGAGCCTGTTGCGTGCAGCGTGGGGACGCGTTGCCACGTAGTCCAGCACTCGACGCAATTCTTTGTGGTTCAGCGTTTTGGCTTGTGACATGGGTTTTGCTCGCTGGTGATAACGTTTCGCTGTGATCGAAACTAAATCCTGTCTTGTTGATGGTCGATGGCTGTGTGTGGTGGTCATACTGCAAAGAGATCAATGGGTTGTGTGCAAGATAACTTAACCGCTGATTTATGCGGTTCTTGATTGTCAGAGCTGCGCAGCTGCTGACGCTGCGCTCGCATGCTCAGGCACGTGGGCGTGGGCACGAGCTGCGCGACAGACTGTGACAGCACGGGTGCGTGATGCGCCACGCTGCTGCTGGCGCAGCCACAGGCACAGACGACCACAGCGTGGCAATGGCTGCCACGCTGTGGTGTTGCGCAGTGTGTGTTGCTGAGCGTCAGCTGCGTTTGGGCAGCTTGAGCTTGCGCATGGCAGCCACAGCGTCAATCTGCGCATCAAGCTCGCCAGCACGAACAGCTTCCTGGATCACGCGGATGGTGGCTGGCAGCTCGCCACGCGCGCCCACTTCGATCGCTCGTTTGCCTTTGCTCAATTCCAGCACCTTGGCGCCATAGCGAACTTCCAACAGCCACTTGCCATCGGTGTTGAGCCAGAACCAGCTGCGCATGCGCTTGGCACGCGTCTCGCGCGTCTTGTTGCCAGCATCATCTTTGATCCAAACATCGCGCGTTGCCGTCAACGTAGTGCCAGCAACCAAGGCTTCTGCCAGGTCGTGTTGCTCGGTGAGCTTTGCCAGCAGCTTGGCGCGACGCTGCTCCGCAGGCGATTGGCTGATGATACGTTTTGCTGCCACCATGGTGAGCTTGGTCAGGAAAGCCATTTTATCTATCTCCCAGTTGTCGGTGTCTGCAATAGACCTGTTGCGTAAGTCGGGCCACTTCGTCGCGGAGACGGCTTGAAATCAGGGGATTCCCAGATCACGGGTCGATAGGATTCATATGGCTCCTTCACTGAGAAGGAGC
>CAMCJI010000170.1 GCA_945874805.1 Asaia bogorensis
TTGGGATTGCGATGATGGGCGAACATCACGGTTAGTTGACCACGCGTGGTCCGCTCCACCGAGAGATCGGCGGGGATGTCATCCTCCGCGAAGAAGCCGATCTCGCTGGTCTCGGCACTCGGCGTGGCGTGGCCGCCGATGATCTCGCAGAGGAAGAACTGCTTGTAGGCGTGGAAGGGCTGCGGCGGATGGCCCTGGCGGGTGCGATCCCACAGTGCGGCCAGCTTGGTGGCGCGAGTGAGGAAGCCGGTCTCCTCGCGCATTTCCTTCACCACGTTCTCCGCCGGCGTCAGCCCCACATCGGCCCAGCCGCCCGGCAGGGTCCAGCGGTGCTGATCGGCGACTTCGCGCACCAGCAGGATTTTGCCATCGCGGAATGCCGCCCCGCGCACGTCGCATTTCGGTGTGGCATAGCCCCATTCGGCGGCGAAGGCGGCCGTCAGCCGCGCGGTGTCCACTTCGCCCCCGGCCGCCATCATCTCGGCGGCGAGCGCGCGCAGCCGCTCGTAGCGCCCGCGGTCATACTCGTTCGGCCCGAAGGCAAGCCCGGTCTGCGCGATCGCCTGGATTTCCTGCGCCCAGGCCAGCACGCTCATTTCGGGTCCTCCAGACCCAGCGCCCGCAGCCGCGCCCCCTCCTCGTCCCAGCCGGCGCGTTCCTTCACGTTGATGAACAGATGCACCTGCCGCTCCAGCAGCTGGCCAAGCTGGTGGCGCGCCTTGGCGCCAATCTCGCGCACCCGCGCCCCGCCGGCGCCGATCAGGATCGCCTTGTGCCCGGCACGCGCGACATAGATCGTCACCTCGATGCGCACCGAGCCGTCGCGCTTCTCCTGGAAGCTCTCGGTCTCGACGGTGGTGGCGTAGGGCACCTCCTCATGCACCTGCAGGAACACCTGCTCGCGCACGATCTCGGCGGCCAGCAGGCGGTCGGGCAGGTCGGTCAGGTCGTCCGGCGGATACAGGTACGGCCCCTCCGGCACCACGCGCTCCAGATGGCCCATCAGCTCATGCAGCCCGTCGCCGGTGGTGGCACTCACCATAAAGGTCTCGGCAAACGGCAGGATCGCGTTCAGCTCGGCTACCAGCGGCAGCAGCCGCGCGGGCGGCACGAGGTCGGTCTTGTTCAGCACCAGCCAGGCCCGGCGCTGCTGGCTGGCGAGCTTGCGGGCGATCTCGCGCACCGCCTCGGTCGCGCCCGACTTCGCATCCACCAGCAGGATCGCCAGATCGGCATCCTGCGCCCCGGTCCAGGCGGCGGCGACCATCGCGCGGTCGAGCTTGCGCTTCGGCGCGAAGATGCCGGGCGTATCGACCAGCAGGATCTGGCTCTCCCCCTGCATGAGGATGCCCAGCACGCGAAACCGCGTCGTCTGCGCTTTCGGCGAGACGATCGAGAGCTTCGCCCCGGTCAGCCGGTTGAGCAGCGTCGATTTGCCCGCATTGGGGGCGCCGACGATGGCGACGAAGCCGCAGCGGGTCATGATGCCAGTTTCCCCAAAAGATCGGTGGCGGCGAGTTGTTCGGCCGCGCGTTTGCTGCCGGCGCTGCCGCTGCCGGTTTTGCCGGCGACGGTCACGGTGATGACAAACACCGGCGCATGCGGCGGCCCCTCGCGGCTTGCCACCAGATAGGCCGGCAAGTCGTGCCCCCTGCCCTGCGCCCATTCCTGCAACGCGGTCTTGGCATCCTTCGGCGGTTCAGCCTGCGCCTCCATCGCGCCCAGCCAGGCGCGGCGGACGAAATCGCGCGCCGGCGCGATGCCGCCATCGAGATACAGCGCCCCGATCACCGCCTCCATCGCATCCGCCAGCACCGTCGCCCGGCGGCGCACGCCCGCGCGGGACTCGCCGGGTGCGACCGACAGCACCGCCGGCAGGCCGCTGCCCTCGGCGATGCGCGCCAGCACCGGCTGGGAGACGAGGGATGCGAGCCGCCGGCCCAGCGCGCCCTCCTGTTCACTGGGGAAGCGCTCGGCGATCCATTCTGCCACCAGCAGGCCGAGCACCCGGTCGCCGACGAATTCCAGCCGCTCGTTGGAGGCTCCACCCCGCCCGCGCGCCGTCTTTGGTGCTGCATGCGCGGCCGAGCGGTGGGTCAGCGCTTCGGCCAGCAGGTCGGCGCGGACGAAATGATGGCCGAGGATCGCCTCCGCCCGGGCGAAATCGGTCACCGCGGCGGCATGCGCCGTCAATTGATGCCCATCAACAGGCGCGACCAGCGGATCTCGCGCGGCCATTCCCAGACTTCCCACCACTGCGAGCGGCCATCGGCGGAGAAGAAGATGAACTCGGCGCGCCCGACGAGGTTCTCCAGCGGGATATAGCCGACCGCATTCGGCACCCGGCTATCCAGGCTGTTGTCGCGGTTGTCGCCCATCGCGAACACATGGCCTTCGGGCACGCGGAATTCCTGCGTGTCGTTCAGCGGCCGGTCGTCGCTCTCCTTGACGATCAGGTGCTGGCGGCCGGTCGGGTGGGCGGGCGAGCCCGGCAGGCTTTCGACATAGCTCTTGTAGCGGTAGTTGATGCCCCGCTCGGAGGCCTCGATGAAGCCGGCGTCGCGGCGCGGCACGATCGTGCCGTTCACGTAAAGCTGGCCCTGCTTCATCTGAATGCGGTCGCCCGGCAGGCCGACGATGCGCTTGATGTAGTCCGTCGAGGGATCGCGCGGCAGCTTGAACACCGCCACGTCGCCGCGCGCCGGCTCGCGCCCGAACACCCGGCCGCTGAACAGCGGCGGCGCCAGCGGCATCGAATAGCGCGAATAGCCGTAGCTGTATTTCGAGACGAACAGATAATCGCCGACCAGCAGCGTCGGCACCATCGAGCCGGACGGGATGTTGAACGGCTCGAACGCGATCGTGCGGATGCCGATGGCGATCAGCCCAGCATAGACGATCGTCTTGACATGCTCGACGAAGTCGCCGGTGGAGCGCCTGGTCATACGGAGGAAAGCCCTTCGGGGATGCGCGATGGAGCGGGGGTAGAACAGCCGCCACCCGCGAATGTCAAGGCGATGGCGCGGGCACGGCGGAGATGATCACCTGGGCGTAGGCATAGGGGTACTCGTCGGTCATCGTCAGATCAAGCCGCGCCGTCATCCCCGGCGGTGTCAGTGCCGCCAGCCGCGCCGCTGCCCCGCCGGTCAGCCGCATCGTCGGCTGCCCGCCAGGCTGGTTGACCACGCCGAGGTCGGACATGAACACCCCGCGCGCGAAGCCGGTGCCCAGCGCCTTCGCACAGGCCTCCTTCGCGGCGAAGCGCTTGGCATAGGTGCCGGAGCGGTTGGTGCCGCTGCGCCGCTCGGCCTTCGCCTGCTCGATCGGCGTGAACACCCGGGCGATAAACCGCTCGCCGTGCCGCCCGAGCACCCGCTCGACGCGGCGGATGTCGCAGATGTCAGAGCCGAGGCCGAGGATCATGTCAGGGGGATCATCCGCGCGCCCGTTCCACCGTATGCACGCACTTCGCCGCCCGCAGGCTGGCGATGACGTTGACGAGCTGGCGCAGGTCGCGCACCTCCACATCTACCAGCATCTCGAAGAAGTCGGCCTGGCGGTTGGTGATCTTCAGGCTGGCGACGTCCGCGTCCTGCCGGGCGATGGCGTTGGTCACCGCCGCGATCGAGGCGGAGTCATTGTCGGCGATGACGCTGATACGCCCGGTATGCCCGGCCGTGCCCTTTACCGGCTCGAAGGCTGAGGGCTCCCAGTCGATATCGATGAACCGCTCCGGCGTGGCGGCGAAGCTGTCCAAAGTCGGGCAGTCGCGGGTGTGGACCGTCACGCCCTTGCCGGTGGTGACGATGCCGGTGATCCGGTCGCCCGGCAGCGGATGGCAGCAGCCGGCATAGCTGATCGCCATGCCCGCCACCACGCCGGAGATCGGCATTGCCGGGCCGGCCTTGCCGGGCTTGAGGGTGCCGCGCCCGGGCAGCATCGGCAGCACGCGGGCGGCCGGGCGCATTTCCGGGTAGATCGCGTGCACCACGTCGCGCGCGCCGATGTTGCTGTTGCCCACGGCGACGTAGAGATCGTCGAGCGAGGCCTGTTTCAGCGGCTTCAGCGCGCCTTCCAGCACCTTCTCCGAGCCGTCGAGCCCTTCCTGGCGGAAGGCCTTGGCGAGGTCGGCCCGGCCCTTGTCGCGCGCCTGCTGGCGCTGCTGGGCCAGCACGAAGCGGCGGATGCGCGCGCGCGCCTTGCCGGTGACGACGAAGCGCTCCCATTGCGGGCTGGGCGTGCCGCCGCGAGCCGTCAGGATCTCCACTTGGTCGCCGTTCTGCAGCTCATGCTTCAGCGGCATGATCCGGCCGTTGACCTTGGCCCCCACGCAGGTGTCGCCGATCTGGCTGTGCACGGCATAGGCGAAATCCACCGGCGTCGCCCCGCGCGGCAGTTCGTGCAGTTGCCCCTTGGGGGAGAAGCAATAGACGCGGTCCTGGTAGAGCTCGTGGCGCGTATCGTCGAGCAGCTGGTCGAGCCCGGCATTGTCGAGGATATCGAGCAGGTCCTGCACCCAGGCCAGCCGCGGCCCATCACCTGCCGGGCTGCCATCCTTGTAGGCCCAGTGCGCGGCCACGCCGTTTTCCGCCACCGCATGCATCTTCGGTGTGCGGATCTGCACCTCGATCTTCTGGTTGCGCGGCTCGCGCAGGGTCACGCCGGTGTGCAGGCTCTGGTAGCCGTTGGCCTTGGGGGTCGAGATATAGTCCTTGAACCGCCCGGCGATGACGGGATAGGCGGCATGCACGGCACCCAGCGCCGCGTAGCACTCCTCGCGCGTAGGCACGAGGATGCGGAAGGCCATGATATCGGACAATTGTTCGAACTGGATATTCCGCTTCTGCATTTTCTCCCAGATCGACCAGGGCGACTTCTCCCGCCCGTTCACGTCGACAACGGGGATGCCGTATTCCTTGCAGATGTCGGTGAGTTCGAGGCGCATCTCCTCGATCACATCCGCCCCCTGCCCGCGCAGGAAGTTCAGCCGGGCCTGGATCGTGTCGTAGGAATGCGGATCCAGATCCGCAAAAGCAAGGGTTTGCAGCTCGGTCTTCACAGCATCCATGCCGATCCGCTCGGCCAGCGGGGCGTAGATCTCCATCGTCTCGCGGGCGATCCGGTGGCGGCGCTCCGGCTTGTCGATGAAATGCAGCGTGCGCATGTTGTGCAGCCGGTCGGCCAGCTTGACCAGCAGCACCCGGATATCGCGCGAGAGGGCCAGCACCAGCTTGCGGAAGTTCTCCGCCTGCTTCGTATCGGTCGATTGCAGTTCGAGTTGGGAGAGCTTGGTGACGCCATCCACCAGGGCGGCGATATCGGCGCCGAAGCGACGGGTGAGCACGCTGCGGGTGAGGCTGGTATCCTCCACCGTGTCGTGCAGCAGGGCGGTGACGATAGTGCCGACGTCCAGACGGTAACCGGCGAGGATGTCGGCGACGGCGAGCGGATGGGTGATATAGGGCTCGCCGTTGTCGCGCGCCTGCCCTGCATGGGCGGTGGCGGCGACTTCATAGGCGGCGGACACCATCGCCACATCGGCGCTGGCGTCATAGGCGCGGATCTTGGCGATCAGCGCATCCGCAAGCGGCTGGTGGGCCGCGACCGCGTCGGTGGTGGTGGTCGCCAGGCCTTCAGGCGTGCGGAACGGTGCGGCGCGCCAACTCGGCACTGCACCGTTCTGCATGAGCGACTAGCGCCGGCGGCCGCCGAGTTCCGCCTCGATGGCGGCCTCGAGATCCTCGGGGGCGAGTTCTTCGCTGTCTACGGGCAGCGGCGCTTCGTCGTCGGCGACGTCCTGCAGGCCGAAGATGTTCTGGTCGGTGGGGATGAGGTCGAGCACCTCCTCGTCCGCCGGCTCCGGCTCAGGGGCGCGCGAGAGGGACTTCAGCAGGTCGTGCTGGAGTTTCTCGATCGTCACCGTCTCCTCGGCAATCTCGCGCAGCGCGACGACGGGGTTCTTGTCGTTGTCACGATCGACGGTCAGTTCCTCGCCGCGGCTGAGGTTGCGCGCACGCTGCGCCGCGAGCAGCACCAGCTCGAAGCGGTTGGGGATCTTTTCGACGCAATCTTCGACCGTGACACGCGCCATGCGCACACCCTCCAAAATATCAAATCGGCAGTCTACCTAGATAGGCTGCGGCGCGCCGTCATGCAAGCACCCGGCCAGCAGGTCGGCGGCGGTGCGGCCGAGGCCGGGGAACACCCAGCCCGGTGCCACGTCGCACAAGGGTGCGAGCACGAAGGCGCGCAGATGCGCCCGCGGATGCGGCAGCACCGGATCGGGCGCGCTGCGGCTGAGGTCGCCGATGCCGATGATGTCGAGGTCGAGGCAGCGGGCGGCATTGATCGCCCCGCGCACCCGCCCGGCCGCGGCCTCGATCGCCTGCAGGCGCGCCAGTAGATCGGCAGGGTCAGCCGTGCCTTCGAGGCGGGCGACGCCGTTGACGTAGTCCGGTTGGTCAGAGGCCGGGACCGGGGCAGTGGCGTACCAGCGAGAGACCGCCAGCAGCCGCAGCCCGGCGAGGCCCCGCAGCGCCTCCACGGCGGCACGGCAGGTCGCCAGCGCCGACTGGCCAGCGGGGCCCGGAAGATTGGCGCCAATGGCGATCAGCACGGGCGATTGCGGGGGCATGAAACAGATCATTTCCGGTAAGCAGGCACACGGGCTTGACGGAGTCATCAAATGACAACAATTGTAGCAGGCTAACCTGCGGTTGTTGCGGCCCCTTGCATTACGCTTTTGCGCTCATCCTGGCCATCTGAAAGGCTGCTCCTGTGCATTTCCTCCCCACCGAACGCGTTGCCCTGTTTATCGACGGCGCCAATCTATACTCCGCGTCGCGCAATCTCGGGTTCGATGTGGATTACCGCAACCTGTTGGATTTCTTCCGTAAAAAGGCACACGTGATCCGCGCCTACTACTACTCCGCGGTGCTGGAAACCGAAGAATATTCGCCGCTGAAGCCGCTGACCGACTGGCTCGCCTATAACGGGTATACCCTGGTGACCAAGCCCGCGAAGGAGTTCACGGACTCCGCCGGGCGCCGGCGGGTGAAGGGCAATATGGATATCGAACTCGCCATCGACATGCTGGAGTTGGCCGACAAGATCGACCATGCCGTGCTGTTCAGCGGCGATTCCGACTTCCGCCGGCTGGTGGAGGCGGTACAGCGGCGCGGGGTGCGCGTTTCGGTTGTCTCCTCCATTCGCACCTCTCCGCCGATGGTGGCCGATGAGCTGCGGCGCCAGGCGGACCAGTTCCTTGAGCTGGCGGATATCGCGGCGGACTTCACCCGCCGGCAGATGGAGCCCCGCCCAACCCGCCCGCCCGGCCGCCCGACCCCGGCGGACCCCTATACGGACCCGCATGACGCTGTCTGAGCGTTAAGGCTTTCTGCATCATCCCCTTGCAAACTGGGGGCATGAACATGCAAACCAGATCCATGATCGACGCGCCGGCGCATGATTGCGCCATGTGCCCGCGGCTGGCCGCCTATCGCGCGACCAATGCGGAGGCCCATCCCGACTGGTTCAACGCGCCGGTGCCGAGCTTCGGGCCGTTGGATGCGCGCCTGCTCATTGTCGGCATGGCGCCGGGGGTGAAGGGGGCGAACCGGACCGGGCGGCCGTTCACCGGCGATCACGCGGGGATGCTGCTGTATCAGACGCTGCTGAAGTTCGGGCTGGCGCAGGGGCAGTATGGGGCCGAGGCGTCGGACGGGTTGCGGCTGGCAGATGTGCGGATCACCAATGCGGTGCGCTGCGTGCCGCCGCAGAATCTGCCGGAGCCGCTGGAGGTGACCACCTGCAATCGATTTTTGCAGGCGGAGTTGCAGACGTTGGGCAGCGTGCGGGCGGTGCTCGCACTGGGGGTGCTGGCGCATGCGGCGGTGCTGAAGGCCTGCGGCGTGCCGGCGAGCCGCATCCGGTTCCGGCACGGGGCGATCCACGAGATGCCGGACGGGCTGATCCTGGCGAACAGCTATCATGTCAGCCGATATAACACGAACACCGGCCGCCTGACCACCGAGATGTTCGAGGCGGCGGTGCTGGCGCTGATGCAGAAGCTGGAAACGATCGGCTAGGCGAGGGCCTGGCCGATGGCTTTCGTCAGCACCGGGCCATCGGGTTCGGCGTTTGAGCCGTAGCAGGCGATGACCTGGCCGCTGCGGGCGATCAGCACCTTGCTGAAGTTCCACGACGGCTCCCAGCCCTTCTGCGCCTTGACCCAGCGGTAGAACGGATGCGCCCTTGCGCCACGGACGTGGGAGAGGCCGGCGAGGGGGAAATCAACGTCGAAGCTGGTTTCGCAGAAGGTTTTGATCGTCTTATTGTCGGCGGATTCCTGGTTGAAGTCCTGGCTGGGGACGCCGATGACGACGAGGCCCTTGGGCGCCATGGCGCGGTGCAGTTTCATCAGGTTTTCGTACTGGTAGGTGTAGCCGCAGAAGCTGGCGGTGTTGACGACCAGCAAGACCTTGCCGCGGTGGTCGGCAAGCGCGAGGGTGCCTTCCTCAATCGAGGGGAAGGTGAAATCCCAGGCGGTTTGCGGGCCGGCGGCCATCGTCAGAGTGGCGGCACCGAGGAGCAGGGTGCGTCTTGTCGGGTTAGTCATCGTAGCGTTCTTCCTGCCAGGGGTCGGCGTTGTTGTGGTAGCCGTTGCGTTCCCAGAAGCCTGGCTTGTCGGCGGTGGTGATTTCGATGCGACGCAGCCACTTGGCGGATTTCCAGAGATAGAGGCGCGGGATCATCGCGCGGACGGGGCCGCCGTGGGCGGTGGTGAGGGGTTCGCCGTTCCAGGCGTGGACGAGCATGACGTCGGGTTCGGCGAACTGGTCGAGGCGGACGTTGGTGCTGTAGCCGTCGTAGCTGTGCAGGATGACGTGGGCGGCGCTGGGCAAAGGCTGGACGTCGGCCAGGAGGGCGGCGGCGGGGATGCCGGTCCAGCGGTTGTCGTAGCGGGACCACTGGGTGACGCAGTGCATGTCGCTGGTCTGCTCGGTGGTGGGAAGGCTTTGATATTCCTGCCAGTTCAGGCTGAGGGGACGGCGGACGGCGCCGTCGATATCCAGGCGGAAGCGGGCGGGGGTGACTTCGGGCTGGTTGCCGAGGTCGAGGACGGGCCAGTCGGTGACGAGACGCTGGCCGGGGGGGAGGCGCTGGGTCGACTCGGCGGTGGTGCCTGTGAGCAGGCGGCCATCGGCGGCCCATTGGCGCTTGGCGGCGATCAGTTTGCTGCGCTTGGGGTCGTCCGGGGTGTTCATGGCAGGGATGTGGGGTGGAATGGGGTGGGTGGCAAGCGTTGGGGTGAGGGTCTGCCTCTTTTATTACGATATCGGAACATTTAGGGCGCAGTTGGACCACGTGGGAGGCTGGCTCGATTTTTGAAACGCCGGGCGTGGGGCATGGGTATAGGCCGGGCGGACGTGAGCCGGGCGCTGGCGGCGGGGCGATGTGGCGCGACGGGGAGCGTGGGACGCCACGCGGCGGGGCGTGCGGGCGAGACGCCGGGCACGGGGGGACCG
>CAMCJI010000171.1 GCA_945874805.1 Asaia bogorensis
TCGTGCCGCCGCGCGCAGCGCAGAAGCGTCAAAATCAGATCGAAGGGGAAGCGGCATGGCGAACCTCCGGCGTTCACCAGGCAGAGAATCAGATCAGGACCGAGCCGGGGAAGCCCCGCGAGTCACATTCTCCGGGCCTTGGTATTACCCTGCCGCCCGGCGGCGAGATAACGAACAAACCCGCGTTCATGGCCTCGCTGGAAGGCGCTACCATCACCGGCAGCATCGGTGGCGATCTCAACAAACTGCTGAAGCTGTCCGACAAGCTGCCGTTGACGATCCCGGACGCCTATATGGTTGGCACCAGCCAGGTGGGGCGCTTCACTGTTCCTTCGGTCGGCATCAACCTGGATTTCAAGGGCAGCAGCGACAAGTCGGGTGATATCTTTCCGAATGAGACAGGTGGCTTCAGCGTTCGGGACTGGTTCAACCTGTGGCTCGGCGAGGACCTGACGCAGGTACCGGATGATGAACAGTATCCCATCCAGGCCACGCTGTTCGAGCAGACCAACGACTATACTGTCACGACGACCG
The DNA here is from genome assembly GCA_945874805.1 of Asaia bogorensis. GTDB lineage: Bacteria > Pseudomonadota > Alphaproteobacteria > Acetobacterales > Acetobacteraceae > CAIRTN01. The sequence goes on from CAMCJI010000171.1 coordinate 535, forward strand.
CCAGCGGCGACATATTGCCGTCGCTCACCACGATCTCGGTCGCCAATAAGCCGTTCGCCCGGCTCGATGTGGATATCTTCCCGCTTGCCGCCAAGATCGCCGAAGAGGCTGGGAGGGAACGCGACGCTCGCCTCCCTCACCATGACGCAGCCGACGGCAGGCAACGACAGCATCGCAATCAGCGCGACCGACGGGTTCGGCAACAGCCCCGTCACCGCTTCCAAGATTGCGGTGGTGACCAACGCGGCGCCGACGATCTCCGCGCCGACGGGGCAGGTTGTGACGGTTGCCAGCGCTGGCGCGCTCAGCGGCATCGCGGTCGCCGAGGCCGGCAGTACAAACGGCGTCAACTTCAGCGTGACGCTTGCCTCTGCGACTGCGACCTTCGCGGCCAAAGGATCGGGTTCCGCTGTTGTGACTGGATCGACGACCGCGACGCTTGCGGTCAGCGGCACACTGGCTGACGTCAATTCCACGCTGGCGTCGCTGACCGTCACCGAGGGCGCGGTCGGGTACGACAAGATAACCGTCACTGCGAAAGATGGCTTCGGCAATGCCGCAACCCCGGCGAGCGTCACCTTGACCGGCATCGCCGCGGGCCAGACGGTCATCACCGGGACCACTGCCAAGAGCACCATAACGGCGACAGGCACGAACCAGACACTTGTGAGCCAGGCGGCCGGACAGACGCTGACGGGCAATACGGCCGGCATGGTCACCTTCTTCGGTGGCTCCGATACGCGGATCGTGGCGGCCGGCAGCGGGAACAAGGTGTTTGTGGCAGCCGGCAACCACTCCATCGCCCTTGGCGCGAACAACAACAGCCTGGTCATGGCGGACGGCAACAACACCGTCAGCGGCACGGGCAAGGGCAATGCCATCACGGGCGGCAACGGCAACAACACCATCACCGGGTTGACGGGTATCGCCACCATCTCGCTTGGGAACGGCAACAACACGATCATGCTGTCGGGTGGCAGCAACAAGATTACCGTCGGCACCGGCACGAACAGGATCAATGCCGGCACCGGCGGTGGCGGGTTCGTTTCGGCGGGTGATGGCCCCACGACCGTCGCCCTGGGGGGCGCGGGGAATACGGTGATGCTGGGCCACGGCGCGAACGCCGTGACCTCGACCGGGGCATCCGCGGCGATCACCGCCGGCGACGGCGGCAACACCGTCGTGCTGACGGGCAGCGGCTCGAAGGTCACGCTCGGTGCTGGCAACGACAGCGTGCAGGCAACGGTCGGTGCGCAGATGATCCGGGCGGGGCTTGGGCTCAACAGCATCACCTTTGCGGGTTCGGGCAACACCATCGTCAACGAGGGTGGGAAGGACACGCTGATGGACAAGGGGACGAACAACGCCATCGTTCTGTCCGCGACCGGCACCACCACGCTGATGGGCCCGGTGCTCACCAACGGCGATGTGTTCGACCTGCGCGCCGTGCTGGCTGCCACGGGCTGGGACCATTCGCAGGCGACGATCGGCAGCTATCTCACCATGGGGCTCTCGGGCCCTCACGCGACGCTTGTGCTGACCCCATCAGGGGTGCCGGGTGGCCCGAGCAATACAATTGCCATCTTCAACGGATCAGGAACGGTGCCGCTCAGCACGTTCTTGCCGCATGCATTGCTTTATTAGAAAGGGGAATCTGTGAAATGAAACAGTATTTGGTTGTGATGGCGCTTGCAGGGCTGCTGGCAAGTGCGCCGGGTCCTTCGTCGGCGCTGATGGTGGGTGGCAGTTTCGTCGGGACGATGGACTCCGGCACCGACACCAGCGGTGTCTTTGGAACCCCTGGGGCTGATCTTTCGGGCCTGACGGTGCTCGGCAGCTTCTCGTACGACACCGACCTGTTTTCGTCGTTGGTGCTCGGCCCCACCAATACCGCAACCGGCATTGCACCCGGCGCCATTTCGGTGAACCTCAGCATCGGGATGAGCAGCTTCACATTCACCGACAGCGCGACCGCGATCATTTATCTCGACACCGCGGCAAGCCAGTTCACGCTGACGACCGGTGCTGCCGACCCCAGCGGTTCGGATACCTTCTCCCTGGACGTATTTGATATTCTGGCACCATTCATTTTTTCGACTGAGCTTACCCAGGGTTTTTCGGTGATTGCTCCCGCGAGTTCTCTCGGTGTGTTCACCATCAATTACGTCGAGCCGGATGCGGTCGCCAGCGGCATCTTCTCCGTGAACAGCCTGACCGTGAACGCAGTGCCGGAACCTGCCTCCGCGGTGCTGACGTTGCTCGGCCTTGGGGTGCTGGGGCTTGCCCGCGGCCGGCGCGTGGGTGCGCGCTGAGCCGGACCGCCCGCAATCGGGAGGCATGCGCAGTCCTGACCGAGGCGGCGCTGCGCCTTTACGAACTGGGACGAAATGATCTGGTGCTGCCGATCGCCGACATGGCGGTCGCTGCCGATCCCGGCTTCGGCAATGCACACAGCGTAAAGGCTGGCATCGAAGACACGCTGGGAGCGTTTTCCACCGCATTGCTGCATTGGCAGCAGGCAGCCAGCCTCATGCCGGAGGCGGCGCAGCAGCAACTGAACCACGCGCTGGCCGTGCTCGTCTCCGGCGACTGGGCGGCCGGCCTGCCGCTCTACGAGTCCCGATTGGGCCTGGAAAGCTGGACCAGCGTCGCATTGCGCGAAAGCCTGATTGCCGTGGCCGGGCGCACCCTGCGGCCGGGTGACCGCCTCGCCGGGCAGCGCCTGCTGGTGCTGGCCGAACAAGGCGCCGGCGACACGATCTGGGCGCTCCGCTTCCTGCCGCGCCTGGCGGCGACCGGGGCGGAGGTGACGCTTGCCGTCTCGGCGGCGATGCAGCAGCTGCTGCGTCTGTGCGCTGCTGGCCGGGTGCTGGCACCCCCTGCCGACCTTGCACAGGCCCGGATCGACCTACGGGTTGCCGCCCGTGAGCATGACCGCTTCGTCCCGATCATGAGCCTGCCCTGGCTGCTCGGCATCCGTCCGGGCACGGAGGCGCCAGATCACGTGCCGTATGTGACGCCCCAGCCGGAGCAAGTGGAGGCTTGGCGCGCGCGTTATCTTGCGGCCCTGCCGGGGGTACAGCGGATTGTTGGTGTTGTCTGGCGGGCCAATCCTGCCGGTTCCGCTGCCCGGTTCAGAACCATCCCCGTCGATGCCCTGGCCCCGCTGGGGGGTGTGGAGGGGGTCGGCTTCGTCAACCTGCAAGGCGGGGCGGCGCAGGGCAGGGAGGAGATCGCGTCGGTTCTGCCGGGCACCCACGACGCGCTGGCGCCGCATGGCGGAAACCCTCCGCTCGACGTGTTCGCTGCCGCGGTCGCGGCGACCGATGTGCTGCTGACCTGCGACACCATGGCGGCCCACCTGGCCGGCGCCATGGGGCATCCGGGGCTCGTGCTGATGCCGACCGCGCCGGCACCGATGTTCTACTGGGGCCAGGAGGGCGATTCCGTGGTTTGGTACCCCTCGCTGCGTCTGTTGCGCCAACGCCGTTTCGACGACTGGAGCGAGCCCGTCGCTCGCGCGGCGGCACTTCTGGGGTGATCCGTCTTGCCGTGCCTACCGCAGCGACAGCGCCACGAGGGCAACGGTTCCCAATGCGATGCGGTACCAGGCGAAGGGGGCGAAGCCGTGGCGGCCGACGAAGGCGACGAGGCTGCGGACGATGGGCAGGGCTACGAGGAAGGCGGCGAGGAAGCCGACGGCGATGATGGCGCCGCCGTCCAGGCTGAGGCTCGCGCGGTTCTTGTAGAGGTCGTAGGCGGTGGCGCCGAACATCGTGGGGATGGCGAGGAAGAAGGAGAACTCGGCGGCGGCCTTGCGCTCCACGCCGAGCAGCAGGGCGCCCATGATGGTGGCGCCTGAGCGGGAGACGCCGGGGATCATGGCGATGCACTGGATGAAGCCGATGCCGAGTGCCGTGGGCAGCGGGATGCGCTCGACGGCGGTGTGCCGGGCGCTGTGCTGCAGGCGTTCGATTGCGAGGATGGCGATGCCGCCGACGACGAGGCTGATGGCGACCACCCAGGGGGAGAACAGCACCGATTTGATGAAGCCGTGGGCGACGACGCCGATGGCGGCCGCGGGCAGGAAGGCGAGCAGGATCGCGGCGATGAAGCGCCGCGCAGCGGGGTCGGTGGGGGCGGTGCTGGCGACGGTCCAGAGCTTGGAGAAATAGGCCACGCAGATGGCGAGGACGGCGCCGAGCTGGATGGCGATTTCGAAGACGCGGCCGGGCGGGCCAGTGAAGCCCAGCACCTCCTCCGCGAGGATAAGATGGCCGGTGGAGGAGACCGGGAGGAACTCGGTCAGACCCTCGATGATGCCGAGGAGGGCGGCTTTCAGCCAGAGTGCATTTTCCATGGCAGCGGCTTAGCGCGGCTTGGCCTATCCCGCCAGCTTACAGATGCAGGTGCGCCGCGCGCAGTGCCGGGTCTGCTTGCAGGGCGGGCAGGCTGCCGGACCAGACGATGCGGCCGGTTTCGATGACGGTCGCGCGGTCGGCGACGCGGGCGGCGAAGTGCAGGTTCTGTTCGGCGAGCAGGATCGTCACGCCCTCGGCCTTCAGGGCGGCGATGGCGGCTTCCATTTGCTCGACGATGACGGGGGCGAGGCCTTCGCTGGGCTCGTCGAGCAGGAGCAGGCTGGGGTTGCCCATGAGGGTGCGGGCGATGGTGAGCATCTGCTGTTCGCCGCCGCTCATCCGCCCGCCTGGCCGGTCGCGCATGGCGGCGAGGTTGGGGAAGATGCGGGTCAGGCGCTCCCAGCTCCAGGCGGGTTTGCCGCCGCGGGGGGGCTGGCGGCCGGTTTCCAGGTTTTCGGCGACCGTGAGGTCGGTGAAGATCCGCCGGTCCTCCGGCACGTAGCCCATGCCGGCGCGGGCGATGCGCGGCGGCTCCCAGCCAGTGATGTCCGTGCCAGCGAACTGGATGCGCCCGGCGCTGGGGCGGACGAGGCCGATGAGGGTCTTCATCGTCGTGCTCTTGCCCGCGCCGTTGCGGCCGAGCAGCACCATCACCTCGCCAGGGGCGATGGCGAAGGAGATTGATTGCAGGATGTGGGCGCGGCCGTAATGCGCGTCGAGGCCTTCGACCTTCAGCATCAATGGCCGCCGCTGGTGCTGCCGGTGCCGAGATAGACGGCGCGGACCTGGGCGTTTTCGCGGATGGCGGCGGGGGGGCCTTCGGCGATCACCTGACCGCGATCGAGGACGAGGATGCGGTCGGCGACGCCGAAGACCACGTCCATGTCGTGTTCGGTGAACAGCACCGCGATGCCTGAGTGGGTGGCGAGCTGTTTGGTGAGGTCCATCAGGGCGATGCGCTCGGCCGGGGCCATGCCGGCGGTGGGCTCGTCCATCAGCAGCAGCGCGGGGGCGTTGGCCAGGGCGATGGCGAGTTCGAGGCGCTTGAGGTCGCCATAGGCGAGCACGCCGGCGGCGCGATTGGCTTGGGCGGCCATGCCGACGCTGGCGAGCAGGGCGTCGGCTTCGGGGATGTAGGCAGCGGCGGCAGCGGGCCAGAAGCGCCAGATCTGGTGGCGGTGGGAGAGCAGCGCCATCTGCACGTTCTCGCGCACCGTCATCGAGGCGAAGGTGGCGGTGATCTGGAAGGTGCGGCCGACGCCGAGGCGCCAGACGCGGCGGGGGGCGAGGCCGGTGATGTCCTGGCCACGCAGGCGGACGCTGCCGCCGTCGGGTTTCAGTTGGCCGTTCAGCATGTTGAAGCAGGTGGTTTTGCCGGCGCCGTTGGGGCCGATCAGGGCCAGCATCTCGCCGGGCTGGACGGAAAGGGAGACGCCGGCGACGGCCTGGACGCCGCCGAAGGCTTTGCGCAGGCCGGTGGTTTCGAGAATGGCGCTCATGCCTCCCTCCCGCGCCGCCAGAGGCGGTGGACGGTGCCGGCGATGCCGGCGGGGAAGAACAGCACCAGGGCGATGATGCCCAGGCCGAGCTTGATGCGCCAGTACCCGGAGGTCAGCAGCAGGTCGAACAGCCAGGTAAAGGCGACCGCGCCAACGATGGGGCCGGCGATGGTCTGCACGCCGCCGAGCAGGACCATCACCAGCGCGTCCACCGAATGGGCGACGGAGATGTAGGTGGGGAAGACGCTGGACTTGTCATAGGCGTAGAGCGCGCCGGAGAGGCCGGCCGCACTGCCGGCGAGGACGAAGGCGGCGAGGCGGAGTTTTGTCGCGTCCAGGCCGATGGCGGCGGCGCGGAGGGGGGAATCGCGGGTGGCACGCAGCGCGAAGCCGAAGGGGGCGTAGAGGGCGCGGCGGAGCAGCAGGGCGCCACCGACGCAGAGGGTCAGCGCCATCCAGTAGAAGGCTTTCGGGTCGGCGGCCCAAGGGGCTGGCCTTATGTCCAGCAGGCCGTTGTCGCCGCCGGTGAGGCCGACCCATTGGAAGGCGCCGGCCCAGACGATCTGGGCGATGGCCAGCGTCAGCATGGCGAGATAGACGCCGGAGAGGCGGACGACGAACCAGCCGAACAGCAGGGCGGCGATGCCGGCGGCGAGCGGGGCCAGTGCCAGGCCGGCGAGCATCGGCAGGGCGGCCTTGGCGGCGAAGGCGGCGGCATAGGCGCCGATGCCGAACCAGGCGGCGTGGCCGAAGCTCGCCATGCCGCCGGGGCCCATCATCAGATGCAGGGAGGCGGCGAAGAGGATGGCGACGGCCGTTTCCGTCATGATCGAGAGCGCGAAGGAGCCGACGAAGAAGGGGGCCGCCGCCGCGAGGGCCAGGGCGACGCCAGCGAGCCACAGGAGCGCGGGCTCGGCCGGGCGGATGGGGGCCAGCGCCTCGGCCTCGCCGCGCGCCTGGGCCGTCGGCTTGCCGAGCAGGCCGTAGGGGCGGAGCACGAGGACGACGGCCATGACGGCGAAGATCAGCACCAGGGTGATCTTCGGCAGCAGCACGATGCCGAAGGCCTGCAACTCGGCGATCAACAGGGCGGCCAGGAAAGCGCCGGGCAGGCTGCCCATGCCGCCGACCACCACGACCACGAAGGCGTCGGTGACGATGGACATGTCGATCGACAGGTTGGCCGAGCCGGACGGGAGGGACAGGGCGCCGCCGATGCCGGCAAGCCCCGCGCCGAGGGCGAAGACGGCGGTGAACAGGCGGCGCTGATCGACGCCGAGGGCCGCCAGCATGTCCCGGTCCTGCGTCGCCGCGCGGACGAGGATGCCGAACCGGGTGTGGTGGAAGATGAGCATCAGCAGGCCGAGCACGGCGGGGCCGACGAAGATCATGATGAGGTCGAACAGCGGAAACCGGGCGCCGGCGATCTCGACCGCGCCGCGCAGCCAGCGGGGGCGGGGGAGCGGCAGGTCGTTCGGTCCCCAGATCCACAGCGTCACGTCCTGCGCCACCAGGACCACGCCGAAAGTGGCGACGAGTTGCAGCAGTTCCGGGGCGCGGTAGATCCGGCGCAGCAGTCCCATCTCCAGCGCCGCGCCGATGGCGGCCACCGCGAGGCCGGTCAGCAGGATGCCCAGCACGAACCACTCCGGCTCGCGCGGCAGGCGCGTCAGAATCGACCAGCCGATATAGGAGCCAAGCATGAACAGGCTGCCATGCGAGAAGTTCACCACGCGGGTGACGCCGAAAATCACCGTCAGGCCAGCACCCACCAGGAACAGGCTGGAGGCGCCGGCGAGGCCGGTGAGGAACTGCACAAAAACCGCGTCCATCGTCAGGCACGGCCTTGTTGTGGCGCGGACGGGAAAGCGAGCAAGGCCAGGGGGCGCTGCCCCCTGGACCCCCGCCAGGACGGGCCGTCCTGGACCTGCGGGTCAAAAGGCAAGCTGGAAGCGAGGGAGGGGGCCGGCGGGGGTTGTGGACAGGCCGGGCCGATCATGCGCCCTCCCTCGCTTCCAGCCTCTTCAGGCGGCAGGTGCAGGACGGCAAGTCCTGCTGGGGGGTACAGGGGGGCAAAGCCCCCCTGGCCTTCCTCGCCTCCCTTCCGCGCCACAGCAGCCCCGTGCATCAGGCCGGGCGCAGTTTGCGCACTTCTTCGTCGCTGGGCAGGGCGGCGGCGCCGTCGACGTAGCGCCAGTCAACCATGGTGCCTTTGCCGTTTTTGAGGGCTGTTTTGCCGACGTAGGTGCCGAGGGTGCCTTGGTTGTCCTGGGTGCGCCAGGAGACGGGGCCGAAGGGGGTGTCGAAGCGGGCGCCTTTGAAGCCGTCGGCCATTTTTTCGGTATCCACGCTGCCGGATTTGGCGATACCGGCGACGATGGAGCTGATGAGGGCGTGGCCGACGACGGAGCCCATTTTCGGCATTTCGTTGAAGCGGGCGCGGTAGGCCTCGATGAAGGCTTTGTTGGCGGGGTCGGTGACGCTCTCCACCGGATAGCCGGTGACGATCCAGCCTTCGGGGGTCTCATCCCCCAGCGGCTCGAGGTATTCCGGCTCGCCGGTAAGGATGGAGACGACGCCGCGCTTTTCGAACAGGCCGCGGGTGTTGCCCTGGCGGACGAAGTTGGTGAGGTCGGGGCCGAAGGTGACGTTGAGGATGGCGTCGGGTTTGGCTTGTTCGAGGGCGGCCACCGTGGCGCCGGCGTCGATGCGGCCGAGGGCGGGCCATTGTTCGGCGACGAATTCGACGCCGGGCTGGCGGGCGGTCAGCAGGGCCTTGAACCACTTCACGGCGGACTGGCCGTATTCGTAGTTCGGCGAGACGGTGACCCAGCGCTTGGCTTTGAGTTTGACGGCGTCGTCCACCAGCATCGCCGCCTGCATGTAGGTGCTGGGGCGCAGGCGGTAGCAGTAGCGGTGGCCTTGTTCCCAGACCATCGCGTCCGTCAGCGGTTCGCCGCCGATGAAGAGCTTTTTCTGCTGGCGGGCGTAGTCGCTCAGCGCCAGACCGACGTTGGAGAGGAAGGCGCCGGCGAGGAGGTCGACCTTCTGGTCGCCGACGAGTTCGCCGGCCAGGCGGATGGCGTCCTGC
>CAMCJI010000172.1 GCA_945874805.1 Asaia bogorensis
TCCTTCTCAGTGAAGGAGCCATATGAATCCTATCGACCCGTGATCTGGGAATCCCCTGATTTCAAGCCGTCTCCGCGACGAAGTGGCCCGACTTACGCAACAGGTCTAATATGAGTTAAACTTAATCCAACGGTGCCACAAAAGTGAACGCATACCAGCAGCAATAATGAGCCGGGTAAACTGGCAGCGAGACAAAGTTGCTGTTAAGCACCGGATCCGCGGGCGGTATCAACCATCGCCCGCCAGCCCGCCTCATCCACCGTCGCGATCCCCAGCTCCGCCGCCTTCTTCGCCTTCGAGCCGGCATCGGCGCCCAGCACCACCAGATCGGTCTTTTTCGAGACGCTGTCGGTGACCTTGGCGCCCAGGGTTTCCGCCATTGCCTTCGCCTCGGGCCGCGACATGGTGGCCAGGCTGCCGGTGAAAACCACCACCTTGCCGGCCAGCGCGCCGGCAGTACCGGCCGGGGTGGCGGCGTCTTCGATCGTCAGTTTCGCCGCCAGCGCGTCCAGGGTGGCGACGTTGCGGGGTTCGACGAAGAATTCAATCAGTTCCTCGGCGATGGTCGGCCCGATGCCGATGATGGCGCCGAGGTCCGAGCGGGCCTCCGAGCCGATCTGCACGGCCAGTGCCATCTGGGCGCGCCAGGTGGCATAGCTGGCGTAATGGCGGGCGAGCAGCTTCGCGTTGCTCTCGCCGATGCGGCGGATGCCCAGGCCGAAGATGAAGCGGGCGAGACCGATGCGGCTGCGGGCGCGGATGGCCTTCGAAAGATTCGCCGCCGACAGCGCGCCCCAGCCCTCGCGCGCCGCGATCTCCGCCTCGCGCGCCGGCAGGTCGAAGATGTCCGCCGGGGCGGCGATCAGCTTGTCGGCGTGGAACTCGCGGACGGTTTTTTCGCCCATGCCCTCGATATCGAAGGCGCCGCGGGCGCAGAGATGGATCAGCCGCTCCTCCACCTGGGCCGGGCAGGTCAGCCCGCCGGTGCAGCGGCGCACCACCTCGCCGGGCGGGCGCAGGGCGGCGGAGCCGCAGGCGGGGCAGACCTCGGGAAAAACCCAGGGCTGCGCGCCTTCGGGGCGCTTTTCGACGAGGACGGAGACGATCTGCGGGATCACGTCGCCGGCGCGCTGAACGATCACCGTATCGCCGGGCCGGGCGTCCAGCCGGGCGATTTCATCCTGATTGTGCAGGCTGGCGCGGGTGACCAGCACGCCGCCGACATTCACCGCAGCCAGTGCAGCCACGGGCGTCAGCGCGCCGGTGCGGCCGACCTGGATGAGGATGTGCTCCAGCGTCGTCGTCGCCTGTTCCGCCGGGAACTTCCAGGCGATCGCCCAGCGCGGCGCGCGCCCGACAAAGCCGAGGCGGCGCTGCAGGGCGAGGTCGTCCAGCTTGTAGACGACGCCATCGATATCGTAGGGCAGGCTCGCCCGGGCGGCGCCGATCTCGGCCTGGAAAGCCGCGGCGCTGTCCTGCGGGGCCAGCCGGCGGGAGAGCGGGTTCACGTCGAACCCCCAGGATTCGAGCTGTTTCAGCCATTCCCAATGGCTGGCGACCGGCACGGCGCTCGCCTCCCCCATCGCGTAGGCAAACAGCGACAGCGGGCGGGCGGCGGTGATGGTTGCATCCAGCTGGCGCAGGCTGCCGGCCGCTGCGTTGCGCGGGTTGGCGAAGATCTTCTGCCCCGCCGCCTCCTGCGCTGCGTTCAACGCCAGGAAATCGCCCTTCGTCATGAACACTTCGCCGCGGATTTCGATTCGTGCGGGGGCGGGGCCGGTGAGGGATGTCGGGACCGACCGCATGGTCCGCACATTGGCGGTCACGTCCTCGCCCTCGGCGCCGTCGCCGCGGGTGGCGGCGCGGGTGAGCACGCCGTCCTCATAGGTCAGCGAGATCGACAGCCCGTCGATCTTCGGCTCTGCAACGAAAGCCAGGGGCGGGGCTTCGGGGGCGAGGAAGCGCCCGATCCGCTCGACGAATTCGCTGAAATCGTCGGGGCCGAAGGCGTTGTCGAGCGAGAGCATCGGCACGCCGTGGCGCAGCTTGGCAAATCCCGTCGTCGTCGCCCCGCCGACGCGCCGGCTGGGCGAATCGGCGCGGATCAGTGCCGGGAACGCCGCCTCGATCTCCGCGTTGTGGCGGCGCAGGGCGTCGTAGGCGGCGTCGGTGATCTCGGGCGCGTCCTGCTCATGGTACAGCCGGTCGTGATGCGCGAGCTCAGCGGCGAGGCGCGCCAGCTCGGCCGCCGCCTGTTCGGGCGTGAGGGCCGTGATGTCGCTCATATCAAGGGCGCCAGCAGGCTGTCGGCCGCCGCCCGCGCCGCCTCGGTGACGGTCTCGCCCGCCAGCATGCGCGCCACCTCCTCGCGGCGATGCTCGCCGGTCAGCGGCTCGACGAGGGTCTCCGCCCGGCCGGCGCGGGTCCGCTTCTGCACCCGCAGATGCGCTGCCCCGCGGGCGGCCACCTGGGGGGAGTGTGTGACGAGCAGCACCTGCATCCGCTCGGCCACGCGCGCCAGCCGCTCGCCCACGGCAGCGGCGGTGGCGCCACCAATGCCGGAATCCACCTCGTCAAAGACCATCGTCGGCACCACGGAGCCGCCGGCCAGCACCACCTTCAGCGCCAGCATCAGGCGGGAAAGCTCGCCGCCCGAGGCGACCTTGGCCAGCGGCCCGGGCGCCTGGCCAGGGTTGGTGGCGATGAGGAAGCGCACGGCGTCCGCACCCGCTGCCCCCCAGGCGTCCTCGGCCAGCGGGGCGATGTCGGCGACGAAGCGGGCGCGGTCCAGGCGCAGGGGCGGCAATTCCTTGGCGACCGCGCGTTCGAGCTGGCCGGCCGCATTGCGGCGGGCGGCGGTGAGCGCCGTGCACGCCTCGGCAAAGCCGGCGCGGGCGAGGCGGGTGGCGGCGGCGAGCGCGTCCACCTGCGCCTCCCCGGTCTCCAGCGCCGCCAGGCGGCCGCGCAGGGTGGCGAGCAGGGAGGGCAGCTCGACGACGGGGATGGAATGCTTGCGGGCGGCGGCGCGCAGGGCGAACAGCCGCTCCTCCGCCTGTTCCAGCAGGCGCGGATCGGCGTCCGCCGAATCGGCCAGGCGCGAGAGCAGTGTCTCCGCCTCCGCGAGCGCCTCCTCGGCGCGTTCGAGGGCGGCGAGCGCGGGGGCGGCGGCCTCATCCACCGCCGCGTTCTGGGGTGCGAGGCGCTGCAAGGCCCGCCCGGCGGCGCGCAGGGCCGCGGCCGGGCCGCCGCTGCGGCGATCGCGCGGCGTGAGTTCGGCCAGGGCGGCGGCGATCGCCTCGGCCCGGCGCTCGCCGGCCTGCAGGCGCTGGCGTTCCCTCGCGAGCGCCTCCTCCTCGCCTTCCTGCGGGGCGAGGGTGGAGAGCTCATCGACGGCGTGGCGTAGAAAATCCTGATCCCGCCGCGCCGCCTCGATCGCGGCTTTCGCGGCGTGCAGGGCGTCCGCACTGCCGCGCCAGGCGCGATGCGAGTCGGCCACCGCGCGGCGCAATTTTTCCGGCACGCCGTGCGCGTCCAGCAGGGCGGTGTGGCCGGCGGGATCGGCCAGGCCCATCTGCTCGTGCTGGCCCTGCACCTCCACCAGCATGGCGCCCACCCGCTTCAGCAGGGCGGCGCCGGCCGGCTGGTCGTTGATGAAGGCGCGCGAGCGGCCGTCGCGGGTGACGACCCGGCGCAGCACCACCTGGTCCTCCGCCTCGAACCCCTGATCGTGCAGCAGCGCATGAACGGGATGGCCGGTGGGCGGAGCGAAAACGGCGGCGACGGAGGCCTGTTCGGCCCCCTGGCGCACCAGCCCCTGTTCGGCCCGCGCACCCAGTGCGAGGCCCAGGCTGTCCAGCAGGATCGATTTGCCGGCCCCGGTCTCGCCGGTGAGCACGGTCAGGCCGGCGCCGAAGCTGATATCAAGCCGCTCGATCAGCACCACATCGCGGATCGACAATGCGGTCAGCACGGATGAGGCCCCCTCGCGCGGATCAGAATACCGTGCGCCATGCGCGGGTCAGGAAGCCCGGCCGCTCCACGGGCTGGCCGCGGGGGCCGCTGACTATGCCGGCCTGGGCGAGTTGGGCATAGCTGTCCTGATACCACTCGCTGCCGGGGTAGTTGTGGCCAAGCACGGCGGCGGTGCGCGCGGCCTGGTCCTTCAGGCCCAGCAGGAGGTAGATCTCGGTGACCCGGTGCAGTGCTTCGGCCACGTGGTTGGTGCTCTGATACTGGTCGATCACCACCTGAAAGCGGTTGATGGCGGCGGAATAGAGCTTCTGGCGCTCGTACCAGCGGCCAACCTCCATCTCCTTGCCGGCAAGATGGTCGCGGGCGAGGTCCATCTTGAGGCGGGCGTCGCGGGCGTAGGCGCTGTCGGGGAAGCGGTTGATCACTTCCTGCAGGGCGCCCATCGCCTCCTGCGTGCCCTTCTGCTCGCGGCGGATGTCGGGGATCTGCTCATAGAAGCTCAGTGCGCGCAGGTAATAGGCGTAGGCGATGTCGCGGTGCGAGGGATGCAGCTGAATGAAGCGGTCGAGCGTGCCGATGGCGCTGGTGTAGTTGTTGCGCAGATATTCCACATAGCCCTGCATCAACTGAGCGTTCACTGCCCAGGACGAATAGGGATAGTTTTGCTCGACGAGGTCGAACTGCGCCGTGGCGGTGGCGTAGCGGCGGGTGTTCATCGCATCCACGCCGCTGTTGTAGAGGTCTTCGGGCGGGACGGTGGTGGGATCAAGCTTCTGGACAAGCGCCTGCTTGTCGCCGGTCCAGGGGGTGATGGACAACAGCGTCTCGCAGCCGCCGAGGGTCAGCAGCAGCAAAGCGGGCAGCAGAAACACAGAGCGAAAGAAGGGCAAGACGATCACCGCGAGGTTGCGCAGGCGCTTATACCATGCCGCGCGCCGCTGCGAACCCCGGCACGGCAGGCCGGCCCGCCGGTTCAGGCGGGGGAGGCGGCGACTCGCTGATCCTGCCAGCCGGCTACGCTGCTGCCGCCCCGAAGTGCCGCCGAGGGGGTGGCGTGCAGGTCGGCGGCGTTCACGCAGCGCCAGTTCGCATCATCGGCGAACAGGGCGCGCAACAGGCGGTTGTTCATGGCGTGCCCACTACGATGGGCGACCAGCCGGCCATGCAGCGGCGCGCCGGCCAATGCGAGGTCACCGACCGCATCGAGCATCTTGTGGCGCACGAACTCGTCGGGCATGCGCAGGCCGGCGGGATTGAGCACGCGCGCGCCCTCGACCACCACGGCATTGCTCAGGTCTCCGCCAAGCGCCAAACCAGCTGCGCGCAGGGCGGCGATTTCGTTGAGCTGGGCGAAGGTGCGCGCGGTGGCGAGCTCGCGGCGGAAGGTGGCCGGCGTGAGCCGCAGCGACAGGGCCTGGCGGCCGATGGCCGCGGCCTCGAACGCGATCGAGAGGGCCGCTTCCATGCCGAAACCGGCCCCGGGCCCGGCCGGGCGCAGCTCGGCGAAGGCCTCGCCATCGCTGACGCGAACCCGGCGCAGCACTTCGATGGCGGGAAGCTGGTCGGACTGCGCAACGCTGCCGGCGCAGTCGATGAGGAACAGGAAACCCTTGGAGGAGCCGTCCAGCGCCGGGGTTTCCGGGCCGTCCACCTCGACCAGCGCATTGGTGATGCCGGCGCCGGCGAGGGCGGCCATCACATGCTCGACCGTGGCGATCCGCGCCTCCGGCCGGCCGGGCAGGCCGAGGACGGTGCACAGGCGGGTATCGACCACATGGTCGAAGCGGGCAGGGATGGAAACGCCGATGTCGCTGCGGCGGAAGACGATGCCATGGCCGATCGGGGCGGGGCGCAGGGTCAACGACACGCGGCGACCGCTGTGCAGCCCGACGCCGACGCAATCGATCGACGACTTCAGCGTGCGCTGGCCGGTGGCTGCGTCTTCCTGCGCGTGCAGACCTGTCATACCGTCCATCGCAACCGCCCACCCCCGCGGTGGATCGCCTTTCGCCGTCGGGCCCAATCAGATCAATGGGGCGGCGGTGGCCCGCGGCGGGGATGCGCGGGCAGCAGGAAGCTAGGCGGCTTCCCCGGGCTGCGGAAGTCAATCATTATTGCTGCGTATTACAGTGCAAGCCATTGATCTTCAATGATCTTGCGCGGCGCATGCAAGGCGGATGGCGCGCTGCACCATCCGCCCGGCAGGCGGCTACTGCTTCGGCGTGGAAACCTGCCGACGCAGGAACGCAGGGATCTCCAGGTCGGACTTGCTCGTCGTCTCGGCGGCGGGCGCCGCCTCGGCCGGTTCGGCGGTCTGCTCGTAGGCCTGCTGCTGCACCGGCTCCTGGCGCACCGGCATCGCGGCCGGAGCGGGCGTGCGGAAGGCGCCGGTCACCCGGCCGAACAGCGAGCGGGCGCGGCCCGGGACCGGTGCCTCGGGCGCCGTTTCAGCGGTGAACAGGCCACGCGGCGGTGCCTGCACCGGGCGGGGGGCCTGCGGGCGCGCGAGATGCTCGGGGATCTGCCGCGGCGGCAGCGGCGCCTCGTCGATCACCGGCATCGGGACAGGCTGCGGGCGAAGCGCCTCCGCCTCCAGCACCGGCTCCGGATCACGCGGGGCGACCGGCGGCTGGGCCTGGAACGGCAGGCGGGTAGGCGGGGTGACGATGGCCTGCGCCGTGGCGCCGGAAGCGGGCTGGGCGAAGCCGCGCGGCGGCGGTGCCGCGACGAAGGGCGGCGCGCCCGGGCGCAGCGATGTCGGCTGCCCACCTCCGACGACGGACAGGCCGGGCGATAACGCGCCAGGCGCGGGCTGGCCACCGATGGCGGAAACCGGCGCCGGCGCACCACCGCCGACGGCCACCAGCTTAGGTGCCGTCTGCTGCAACGGCACCGCGCTCTCGATGCCGGTCGCGACGACGGAGACGCGGATGCGGCCTTCCATCGACGGATCGGCCGAGGCGCCGAAGATGATGTTGGCCTCGCCGTCCACCTCGTCGCGGATGCGGTTGGCTGCGGCATCGACCTCGAACAGCGTCATGTCCTCGCCGCCGGTGATGTTGATCAGCAACCCGCGCGCCCCGCGCATGGTGTTGTTTTCCAGCAGCGGGTTGTTGATCGCCTGCAGGGCGGCGTTGATCGCCCGGTCCTCGCCGCTGGCCTCGCCCGTGCCCATCATCGCCTTGCCCATTTCCGCCATCACGGTGCGGATGTCGGCGAAGTCGAGGTTGACGAGGCTGGGGGCGGTCATCAGGTCGGTGACGCCGCGCACGCCCATGTAGAGCACCTCGTCGGCCATCTTGAAGGCGTCCTTGAAGGACGTGTTCTGGGTGGCGCGCAGGAACAGGTTCTGGTTCGGGATGACGATCAGCGTATCGACGAACTGCTGCAGCTCGGCGATGCCTTCCTCGGCGGCGCGGGCGCGCTTGCCGCCTTCGAACGTGAAGGGTTTGGTGACCACGCCGACGGTCAGGATGTTCTTCTCACGCGCCATCCGCGCGATCACCGGCGCCGCCCCGGTGCCGGTGCCGCCGCCCATGCCGGCGGTGATGAAGATCATGTGTGCGCCTTCGAGGTGGCGGTAGAGCTCGTCCGCCGCCTCCTCGGCCGCCGCCCGGCCGACGGCAGGCTTGGCGCCGGCACCCAGGCCCTGGGTCAGGTGCGGCCCAAGCTGGATACGGCGATCGGCCTTGGAATGCATCAGCTGCTGCGCGTCGGTATTGGCGACGACAAAGTCGACACCCTGCAGATTCATCGCGATCATGTTGTCGACCGCGTTGGTTCCACCGCCGCCGACACCGATCACGGTGATACGCGGCGTGAAATCCGAATGCATCTGCTGCGGAATGGTCAGATTCAGCGTCATCGTGTCTCGCTCCCAACTGGTGTCATTACTAGCGCTGTGATTCCGATTCGGGGCGCCGTCACAGGCGATCCCGAAGAAAATTGACGATGCGGCGCAGGAATCCCCCTTGCGATTCCGCATCCGCCTCCAACTCATGCGCCGGTCGCCCCGCGCCGGCCGCCCAGGCCACCAGGCCGAGGGCGGTGGCAAAGGCCGGGCCGCGCGCGTCGTCCGGCAGGCCGCGCAACGGCGCCGGCCGGCCAAGCCGCACCTGCCGCCCCAGCACCCGCTGGGCGAGTTCGGACACGCCGAGCAACTGGCTCGCGCCGCCGGTCAGCACCACGCGATGACCGGACAGGCGGGTGAGGCCCTCCTCGGCCAGCCGGTCGCGCACCGCCTCGAACGTCTCTTCGATGCGCGGGCGGATGATGTTCACCACCATGCTGCGCGGCACCTTGGTGAAGCTGTGCTGGTCCTCGCCCACCGGCGGCACCGGCAGCATCTCCCGCTCGTCGTCCGGGCTACCTTCGGTGTTGCCGTAGACGGTCTTGAGCCGCTCGGCATGCGCCACCGTGGTGGACAGGATCGAGGCGAGATCGTTGGTGACATGGTTGCCACCGAGCGCGATCTGCGAGGTGTGGTGCAGATGTCCACCCGAAAACACCGCCATGCCGGTGGTGCCGCCGCCCATGTCCAGCACTGTCGCCCCCAGCAACCGCTCATCCTCCACCAGGGTGGACATGGCGGCGGCCATCGGCGCCGAGACGGGCTCGACCATCTCCAGGTCGCAGCGCGCGAGGCAGGCGTCGAAATTGCGCAGTGCAGTTGTCTGTGCGTCGATGATGTGCACCCGCCCGGCCAGGCTCTCGCAATGCAGTCCACGCGGATCGACCACGCCCTGCGCGTCATCCGCACCGAATTCCATCGGCAGCACGTGGATGATGCTCCGCCCCTCGGTGCTGCCGCGGTTGCGCGCCTCGGTGAGGATGCGGCGGATATCGGCCTCGCTCACCGCCCGCCCGCCGACCGGCCATTGCACGTTGAACACCCGCCCCGAGGGGTTGCCGCAGGAGAGATTGACGGTGACGGTGCGCAGCCGCAGCCCGGCCTGCTCTTCCGCCGCGCCCACGCAGGCGCGGATGGCGCGCTCGGCCTCATCGATATCGACGATGCCGCCGCCGCGCACGCCGCGCCCCTTCTGCCAGCCGAAGCCGAGCACGCGCAGCGACAGGTCGCTCTCGCAGCGGGCGATGATGCAGGCGATCTTGCTGGTGCCGATGTCCAGCACGCCGAACGGCCCGGTCTGCCGCGGCCGGAAGCGCGGGGCGGCCGGCGGCGGCTCGTCCCCTGTGGTGCCCAGCAGGCGGGGCGGCGGCTGCAGGCGACGCGAGAGGTCGTTCATGTCTTCCTCGGGGTGGCTGCGGCGGGGGCGGCGGCGGGCGGCGGGGCAGGGCGGACGACAAGCCGGTCGGGCAGGCGCAGATCCACCAGCGCCAGCGGCCGGTCGAGGAGGGACTGGCTGGCCTGCAATTCGGCCAGCCGGGCGAGCGCCTGGCGCTCGTGCCCCTCGGGCAGCATCACGTCGGCACCGTTGGTCA
>CAMCJI010000173.1 GCA_945874805.1 Asaia bogorensis
GGAACACCGCCGCCGCCGCCACCTCGTCGCCCTTCGCCTGCAGCGCATTGGCCTCCGCGAACAAGGCTTCCGGCGTGCTCATCCCCGCCCCGGCGCCCCGCGCATCACGACCGCAGCGGCGAGATAAGCGGCCAGGGGCTGGTCTCGGTGGTGATATCGGTCATCACCTCCACCACCGTCGGCCCCTTCTCCGCCAGCGCCGCCGACACCGCCGAGGCAAACCCCTCCGTCGTGTTCACCCGCCACGACCGCACGCCAAAGCTCTCCGCATATTTCTGGAAATCCGGATTCTGCAGCTGCGAGCCATGCGCCCGCCCATCGAACAGCCGCCGCTGGTCGCGCAGCACGTTGCCATAGGCCGAATTGTTGAACAGCACGGTCACCAGCGCGATCCCATGCTGCGCCGCCGTGGCCAGCTCGGAGGCTCCGAACAGGAACCCGCCATCGCCCGTCAGCGACACCACCGGCTTGTCCGGATTGGCCACCTTCACCCCCAGCGCCATCGGAAACCCCGCCCCCAGCGTCCCCTGATACCCCGACGTCACAAACCCCCGCGGCCGCTCGATCGGATAGGCGAAGGTCGCGGTGAACCCCGCCTGGCAGACCTCATCGACGATATAGCTGTCCGCCGGCATCAGCTTGCGCAGCGCGCGCAGGTAATCCGCATGCGGCTGGATCGCGTCGATCTGCGCGCCCACCGCCACCCGCGCCGCCGCGATCTCCTCGCCGCGCGGCGCCACCACCGTATCGCCCAGCGCCGCCAGCAGCGCCGCCGCCCCGTCGGCCGCATCCGCGATCACCGCCACATCCGGCCGCAGCCGCCGCATCTCCGCCGGATCGATATCGATACGGATGGTCTTCACCCCCGGCCGCATGCCGCCCCAGCGGATCGCCGGCCCCTCCAGCCGCGAGCCGATGCCGATCAGCAGATCCGTCTCCTGCCAAAGCGGCCAGCCGATCGCCAGCGGCAGCGACAGCGG
Organism: Asaia bogorensis; assembly: GCA_945874805.1. Classification (GTDB taxonomy): domain Bacteria; phylum Pseudomonadota; class Alphaproteobacteria; order Acetobacterales; family Acetobacteraceae; genus CAIRTN01. Next base: position 981 of record CAMCJI010000173.1, read on the forward strand.
ATGCGCCGCCGGCAGCACCCCCAGCCCCGAGCGATGCCCCACCACCGGCACCCCCATCCGCTCGGCAAGCAGCCGCACCGCCTCCCCTGCATCCGCCGCCCCGCCGCCGACATAGATCATCGGCTTCTTCGCCGCCGCGATCAGCTTCACCACCGCGGCAATCGCCACCGGGTCCGGCGCCGCGCTCGGGATGAGCGGCTTCGGATCGCACGGCGTGACCTCCGCCGGCAGGGTGAAGTGATCCCAGAACATCTCCACCGCCACCGGCCCATTCCGTCCCGAGGTCGCCCGCCGGAACGCCTCGGCCACCAGTTCCGGCGCCGCCGAGGGATGCTCGATCCGGTCCGCCCATTTCATCACCGAACGCATGGTCGCCAGCTGGTCCGGCAACTCATGCAGCACACCCCGCCCCTGGCCGAACATGTTGGAGAAGATCTGCCCGGTCAGGCACACCACCGGCGCATTCACCCCATACGCGGTGCAGATCGCCCCCATCGCATTCAACACCCCCGGCCCCGGGACCACAGTGAACACCCCCGGCCGGCCAGACCCCTTGGCATAGCCCAACGCCATATAGGCGCTGCCCTGCTCATGGCGCGCATTGATCAGCCGGATCCGGTTGGACTGCCGCGCCAGCGCATCGAACAACCCATAGGTCTGCACCCCCGGCAGGCCGAAAACCGTGTCCACCCCATGCCGCAGCAAAGTATCAACAATCGCCTCGCCACCGGTCATGCGCGCCATCGCAGCTCTCCAAGGTCAAAGGCGGTCGTTTGAGCGCCGGAAGGAAGGTAAGGCAAGTGGTAGGAAGGCAAGCGTCTTATTTTTTGGAAAAAAGAAGCAAAAAACTTTTACCCTGGCTTCGCCGCCAAGCCGCAACGTCGGTTCAGACTCCGGCTAAGCCCAAAAACCCCCCGCGCATCAGCCCGAACGCCGAGAGCCAGCCCCCACCCAACGGACAAAGTTTTTGTGCTTCTTTTTGTTCACAAAAAGAAGACGCTTCCCTTCCCTACCGCCCGATCTGCGGCATCGTGAACTCCGCCCCTGCCCGGATCGAGGACGGCCAGCGCTGTGTCACCGCCTTGTAGCGGGTGTAGAAGCGGATGCCTTCGGCCCCGTGGATATGATGGTCGCCGAACAGCGAGTTCTTCCAGCCGCCGAAGCTGTGGAACGCCGCCGGCACCGGGATCGGCACGTTGATGCCCACCATGCCCACCTTGATCGCGCTGGCGAAGCCGCGTGCCGCGCCGCCATCGGCGGTGAACAGCGCCGTGCCGTTGCCGAAGTTGTGCGCGTTGATCAGGTCGATGGCGCTGCCGAGGTCCGGCCGGCGGACGATGCCCAGCACCGGCCCGAAGATCTCCTCCTGGTAGATCGACATCTCCGGGGAGACGTTGTCGAACAGGCTGCCGCCGATGAAGAACCCGCCTTCATAGCCCTGCAGCGTCAGCCCGCGCCCATCGACCACCAACTTGGCGCCTTCGCGCACCCCGGCATCGACATAGCCGGAGACCTTGGCGCGATGCTCCGCGGTCACCAGCGGCCCCATCTCCGCTTCCTTGTCCGTCCCCGGCCCGACCTTCAGCGCCCGCACGCGCGGCGCCAGCCGCTCGATCAGCCGGTCGCCCACATCGCCCACCGCGACTGCGACCGACACCGCCATGCAGCGCTCGCCGGCGCTGCCATAGGCCGAGCCCATCAGCGCATCGACGGCCTGGTCGAGGTCGGCGTCGGGCATGACGACGAGGTGGTTCTTCGCCCCGCCGAGTGCCTGCACCCGCTTGCCCACCTGCGTGCCGCCCTTATAGACGGCCTCGGCCACCGGCGTGGAGCCGACGAAGCTGATGGCGGATACCAGCGGATGCGCCACGATCGCCTCCACCGCCGCGCGCCCGCCCTGCACAACCGCGAACACCCCGTCCGGCAGCCCTGCCTCCTTGAGCAGCCGTGCGAGCACGAGGCTGGCGGAGGGGTCCTTCTCCGAGGGCTTGAGGATGAAGCAATTGCCGGTCGCCAGCGCCACCGGGATCATCCACAGCGGCACCATCGCCGGGAAGTTGAACGGCGTGATGCCGGCCACCACGCCCAAGGGCTGGCGCACCGACCACGAATCGATCCCCGTCGCCACCGCCTCGGAATACTCGCCCTTCAGCAGATGCGGGATGCCGCAGGCGAATTCGATCACCTCGATGCCGCGCTGGATCTCCCCCTCGGCATCGCTCAGAACCTTGCCATGCTCGGAGGTGATAACGGCCGCCAGCGCCTTCGTCTCGCGCTCCATCAGTTCCTTGAACTTGAACATCACCCGCGCCCGGCGCAGCGGCGGCGTCGCCGCCCAGGCCGGCCAGGCCGCGGCCGCGGCCTGCACCGCGGCATCCACGTCCGCCGCACCACCCAGCGCCACCTGCCCGGTCACATCCCCGGTCGCCGGATTGGTCACCGGCAGGGTGGCACCGGCGGGGGGCACAACGCGCCCGTTGATGAAATGGCCGATCTGGTTCATGGCGATGTCTCCCGTATCCCGCTGAGATACCGCCGCCATCCGGGTGCTGCAAGCTATTGACCCCGCCCGCCGCCGCCGTAAGGTCGCGCCATGCGACTCACCCTGCGCCGCCGCACTGCGCTCGCCCTCACCGGCGCCACCCTCGCCGCCCCCTGGATCGGCGGCACCGCCCGCGCGGCCGGCATCACCTGGACCGCCTACACCTACCAGTACCCCGGGTCCGCCGGCGTGCGCGGCCTGCAACGCCTGGCCGAGCAGATGAAAACCGCCACCGGCGGCGCCTTCACCATCGCCGTCCACCCCGCCGGCCGCCTCGGTCTCGACGTCAACACGATGAGCCAGGCCATCACCAACAACGTGGTGCAGCTCGGCGACGATCTCTACAATGGCATGGTCATCGCCGCCGCCGGCATCCCCCGCCTGCCCATGCTGGTGGCCGACCGCGCCGCCTTCCTGCGCGGCTCCGAGGTCGCGCGCACCTTCCTCGCCCCACTGCTGGCCGCGCGCAATTCCGTCCTGCTCGGCCATTACGGCCATCCGCGCATGCTCACCTGGTCGCGCCTGCCGCTCGACACGCTGCTGGGCATCTCCGGCCATCGCGTGCGCAGCCTGAACGCCGAGCACAGCGAATTCATCCGCCGCCTCGGCGGCGCCCCCTACAACGCCGTCACCGGCGACGTCGCCGCAGCACTCGACAAAACCAATATCGACACGCTGTTCTCCACCGCCACCGCGGTCCGGCAATGGCGGCCGAAACTGCGCTTCGCCTACGCCAGCGGCCCCAACCGGCTCGACGCGCTCCTGCACGCCAACAGAACCGCCTTCGCCGCCCTTCCGAAGCCCACCCAAGAGGCCCTGACGGACGCAGCCGCCACCACCGCCACCTGGATCATGGACACGCTGCAGGCCGAGGAGGAAGCCGCTCTGACAACCCTCGCCGGCGACGGCCTGACGCCCGCCGAAACCCAGACCAGCGACATCCAGGCGGTCACCCAGAAATGCGCCAGCATCTGGGACGAATGGAGCCGCGTTCGCGGCCGCGAAACGCAAGACATGCTCTTCGCCTTCCGCCGCGCCGTCGACATCTAGGAAACGCTCCGATGCGAGAGATCAACGGCGTCCCCGTGCGCGACAGCCTGGCCGAGCTGGTGGAAAAATCCACTACCGCCCTGCTCATCGTCGACGTGCAGAACGACTTCTGCCACCCGGACGGCCACTTCGCCCGCCACGGCAAAAACATCACGACGATCCAGGCCATGCTCCCCCGCCTCGTCGATTTCGTTTCCGAAGCCCAGTCCCTCGGCGTCCGCTGCGCCTTCGTCCAGCAGGCCACCCTGCCCGACGGCAAATCCGACAGCCCCGCCTGGCTCCGCTTCAAAACCCGCGACGGCAAATCCCCGGACTACACGCTCCCCGGCTCCTGGGGCTGGCAACTCGTCGACGGCCTCACCCCCGCCCCGCGCGACTGGCGCGTCGAAAAGTTCCGCCCAGACGGCTTCGTCAACACCACGCTCGACGGCCTGCTCCGCGCCGCCCGCATCGAAAGCGTCATCGTGCTCGGCACCATCACCGAAGGCTGCGTCGAAAGCACCGTCCGCGGCGCCAGCTACCGCGACTACTACACCATCGTCGGCTCCGACCTGATCGCCAGCCCCAACGCCATCAACCACGAGGGCTCGATGGCCCTCTTCCGCGCCCGCTACCCGCTCGCCACCGCCGCCGAGCTCCTGGCCTGCTGGCGGTGAGCGACCTCCCACCTGATCTCCCCTTGGGCCTGAAACACACCGAAGGCCGCAACACCCGCCTCGCCACCGCCATCGCCAGCGGCCAGATCGTCACCGCCCCCGGCGCCTTCGACTGCATCGGCGCCCGCCTCGTCGAGGTCGCCGGCTTCGACGCGGTCTACGTCACCGGCTCCGGCGTCTCCATGTCCCTCCTCGGCGCCCCCGATGTCGGCGTCGTCTCCTTCGCGGAGATGGCCGACGCCGTCGCCCGCATCGCCGACGCCGTCTCCATCCCCGTCATCGCCGACGCCGACACCGGCTACGGCGGCACCGCCAACATCTTCCGCACCGTCCGCTCCTACGAACGCGCAGGCGTCTCCGCCATCCAGATCGAGGATCAGGACTGGCCGAAGAAATGCGGCCACGAACCCGGCCGCCGCCTCGTCCCCATCGCCGAGGCTACCGCCCGCATCGCCGCCGCCGCCGCCGCCCGCCACGATCCCCGCATGCAGATCATCGCCCGCACGGACGCCCGCAGCATGGAAGGCCTCGACGCCGCCCTCGAACGCGCCGCCCGCTACCGCGACGCCGGCGCGGACGTCCTCTTCGTCGAATCCCCCGAATCCGCCGAGGAACTCGCCCAGATCCCCCTCGCGCTGGGCGCCCCCTGCCTCGCCAACATGGTCGAAGGCGGCCGCACCCCCATCGTCGGCGTGCCCGCCCTTCAACAGATGGGCTTCGCCATCGCCATCTTCCCCAACGCCCTGACCCGCCTCTTCGCCCGCACCGGCCTCGCCTTGCTGGACGAGCTCAGCCGCACCGGCACCACCGCCGGCTTCGCCGACCGCATGCTCGACCACCGCGGCCTGTGGGACCTGTTCGAAAACCCGAAATGGACCGCGCTCGACGCCCGCTTCCGCCCGGAGACCAACACATGAAACTCCGAGACGCCGCCCGCGTCATCCGCAGCAAAAACGCCGGCCCCCTGGCCGTCACGCTCGACATCATGTTCGAAACCCGCGCCGCCTACGACCACGCCGCCCAACGCCTCGCCGCCAGCGCCATCGCCGCCGCCTACAACGTCCCCCTCGAAGACGTCGAACTGATGCACGTCCCCAACGCCCAAGCCATCAAAATCCCCCTCCCCCGCCCCACCGTCGCCGGCAGCCCCGGCGACCGCGACGTCTACGGCGCGCAGCAACATCTTCCTCTGCTGGACCTGGAGTTGTAAACAAGACAAGTGGCAGTCAGATTCTTCTTTTTGTGAATAAAAAGAAGCAAAAAAACTTCATCCGTTTGGAGCCGCCCCCCTCCCAGAGACCCGTCATGTTGAGTGCTTGCGAAACATCCACACTTCTCCGGATTTCCGCACAGACAGGATAGAAAAAGTCATCCCTTGGCTTCGCCGATAGCCCGCTCGACCGTTCAAAAACCGGCGAAGCCATAAAATCCCCTCACCGCAGAACCAAATCCGCCGTCAAAGCCCAATCCAAACGAGTAAAGTTTTTTTGCTTCTTTTTGTTCACAAAAAGAAGGCCCTTCCTGCCCCCGACCTTCCTTCAGGCAAACAAATGTCCGCCTTCGAAACCCTCCGCCGCACGCACGATACCCGCGAGCCCCTGCGCGTCCTTTCCGCCTCCGGCCAGCTCGGCTACGGCATCCCCGAGCCCGCCTTCCGCGCCGGCCTGGCCCGCAAGCCGCATCTGATCGGCGCGGACATGGGCAGCGTCGACCCCGGCCCGTACTACCTGGGCGCCGGCAAAATGGCGACCGACCCCGGCACCTCCCGCCGTGATCTGAAACTCATCCTCACCGGCGCCCGCGCGCTCGGCGTCCCGCTCCTGCTCGGCACGGCCGGCACCGCCGGCGCCGCCCCGCATCTCGCCCAAACCCTCGCCATGGTCCGCGAGATCGCCGCCGAGGAGGGCCTGCACTTCCGCCTCGCCTCCATCGCCGCCGACATCCCCCCCGAAACCGTAGCAAACGGCACGATAACCCCCCTAGGCCGCATCCCCGCCCCCACCCCCGCCGACATCCTCGCCAGCCGCATCGTCGGCCAGATGGGCACCGAGGCCTTCGCCCGCGCCCTCGCCCAGGGGGCGGACGTCATCATCGCCGGCCGCGCCTGCGACACCGCGATCTTCGCCACCATCCCCCAACTCCTCGGCTACCCGCCGGGCCTGGCCATGCACATGGCGAAAATCATCGAGTGCACCTCGCTCTGCTGCCTCCCCGGCGGCCGCGACGCCATGCTCGCCACCCTCACCATGGACGACTTCACCCTCGAATCCATGAACCCCGACCGCCACGCCACCCCCCTCTCGGTCGCCGCCCACGCCCTCTACGAACAGGGCGACCCCTATATGGTCGCCGAGCCGGAGGGCGTGCTCCACCTGCAAACCGCGGAATACGAGGCGGTCGACACCCACCGCACCCGCGTCTTCGGCGCCCGCTGGGAGCCCGCCGAGACCTTCCGCATCAAGATCGAAGGCGCCCAGCGCGTCGGCCACCGCGCTGTCCTCCTCGCCGCCTCCGCGGACCCCGAATTCATCGCCCGCCTGCCCGCCATCCTCGCCACCGTCGAGGCCACCACCCGCAGCCTCTTCCCCGGCACCTACGACCTCTTCCCCCGCACCTACGGCGCCGGCGCCGTCTCCCTCTTCGGCGCCACCCCCACCACCGGCGAGGTCTTCATCCTTACCGAATGCGTCGCCGAAACCCTGGAAATCGCCAAGGGCGCGCTCGGCACCTTCAAGCAATACCTGCTCCACCACGGCTTCGAAGGCCGCCGCTCCACCGGCGGCAACATCGCCTTCCCCCTCACCCCGCCGGAGCTCGACGCCGGGCCCTCCTACCGCTTCAGCCTGTATCACCTGCTGGACGTGCCGGCCCTCGCCCCACTGTTCCCGGTGACGGTCGAGGAAGTATAGGCAAGACAAGAATCTTCTTTTTTGAAAAAAGAAGCAAAAAATTTTTGTTCGTTGGCGCCCAACTTTCCCGCGGAAATCCGTCTTCCCTGTGCGGCCGTTGGCCGCCGAACCCACGCTGGCCTCCGACGCGGCGGAAGCGGCGACGGCTGGCGCAGCATGCAAACCCAGCATGCCGAAAAATGATCCGCCACCACCCACAGACGTTATAAAAACTAATTTACATACTAACGAACATGGGCTAAACCACCGCCATGCCCCCCGTCCCCCCCCTCGGTTTGGAACTCCAGGCGCTCCTCAGGATCATCTGCGACGTCCTCGCCCGCCACGGCGGCCTGCACCGCGCCGCCGGCCCGCTGGTCGCGGCCATCTGGAACCGCCTGCACCGCCTCGCCTTCCGCCTCGACCGTCTGGCCGCCGCCTTCGCCGCCGGGCGCCTGCCGAAACGCCGAATCCGTGCCAAGCGCGCCGCCAAACCCCGCACCCCCACGGACGCGCCGAAAATCCCCACCGGCCACGGCTGGCTCGCCCGCAATATCACCCACAGGGGCGCCAACCAGGAGCGCGTCGGCCTCTACCTCCAGCGCGACGACCTCCAGGCCCTCGTCGCCGCCCACCCCCCGGCCGGCCGCCTGCTCCGCCCCTGGGTCCGCATGTTCGGCCTGCCCATGCCGGCCTGGCTCGCGCTGCCGCCCCGCCCGCGCAAACCCCGCATCCGCAAACCCCGCCCCCCACGCCTGCGCCTGCAGCCCATCCACCTCACCCGCCGCCAGATCGACCGCATGACGGCGGCCGACCTCACCGCCCTCTTCGGCCGCATGCCGCCGCACTTCCCCCTGCCGGTCCCCAACTTCAACTACATCCGACGAAAAATCGCCGCCGGATGACGGAGGGAAAGCCGCGCTCTATATCATTGCGAATTTACAATTAAAAAGCGCAACAAGCATCTTCTTTTTTGTAAAAAAGAAGCAAAGAACTTCTACCCGGGGCTTCGCCGCCAAGCCACACACGCGGTGATCAAGACGGCGAAGCCAAGAACTCCCATCCCCGCAAACCCCAACGCCGCGAGCCACCCGAAACCCAACGGAGAAAAGTTTTTTTGCTTCTTTTTCCCAAAAAAAGAAGACTCTAAACTTTACCGCGCCCGCCAGTTCTCGATCCAGTTCGTCACCCCGCCCCAGCGTTCTTCGTTGACGATCCCCGTCATCCATTTCGGCGTCACCACCGCGGTCGCCGGGA
>CAMCJI010000174.1 GCA_945874805.1 Asaia bogorensis
CGGCGAAGCTGGGAAGCGGACAAAGCATGCGCCACGGCGGTGGCTCCTTCTCAGTGAAGGAGTCATATGAATCCTATCGACCCGTGATCTGGGAATCCCCCGATTTCAAGCCGTCTCCGCGACGAAGTGGGCCGACTTACGCAACAGGGCTAATGAGCTAAGTGGTGTAGGCGCGGGAACTGGAAGCGGAACCTCTCTGTAGGAGGGGGGCCGGTGCGACCCGACCCCCAACAACGACTTGAGAGCGAACCGCAGTCTCTACGTCCGGCGAACGTTCCAGAACAGAGAGATACCCGTATCGGTCACGCCCGAGATGTCTTTTCGCAGAGCGCTCTTTGGGCGCCAGAAGCCCAACGGAACGATTGGCACGTCGTCATAGGCGAGCTGTTGAGCTGCCGCAAAGGCAATCTGCCTTGCTTCGGGCGTGGAAGCTTCCAGCCACTCGAAGGTGAGCCGCTCGGCCTCGGTGCTTGTATACCAGCCGGCCCAGCCGCCATCGGCCGGACCACGGGTGGTATAGCTGTCGGCCGGATTGGCCATCGTCAACGCCCCGCCCGAAGTGTGGAAGATGCTCCACCCACCTTTGTCCACCGGGTCCTTCGATGCGCGGCGACGCATAAGGGTGCCGAAATCCATCGCTGCCACTTCGACGTTGAAACCAAGCTTGGCCAGCAATTCGCCGGTAATCAGCCCCTGGCTGGCGATGAACGAGTAATCGGTAGGATTCATGATAACGACCTTTTCGCCGTTATAGCCGGCAGCCTTCACGTCCGCGCGCCAGGCGTCGATCGACTTGGATGGAGGCTTGCGGTCTATCACCCCGGGAATCCCGCAGGTGAACATCGAGTGGCATTCCGACCAGCCCGGGATGTCGCCGTGGATCGCACGCATGTAATCAGCTTGGTTCACAGCGTCACGCACGATGCGCCGCAAGGCCGGATTATTGAAGGGTGCCTGGAGAAAGTTGAACCGCATCACTGAGGCGAGGCCAAGCGAAGACGAGTTCCGCACAACGATGTCGCGATTCTTTTCAAGCAGCGGGACCAGATCGAGCAACGCGTATTCATACCAATCCACTTCCCCCCGCTGCAGCGCAGCGCTAGCGGTCGAGGCGTCAGGAATGACCCACCATTCGAGGCGGTCGAAGTGAACCACCTTGCCGCCCGCGGTCATGTCAGGCTGCTCGGTGCGGGGGACATAGGCCGTGTTCCGCTCGTAGACGACCCGGCTGCCCGAGTTGAACTCGCTGGCAACGAACCGATACGGTCCAGATCCCACCATCTCCGTGATTGGTTTGAACGGATCGGTGCTCGCCAGGCGCTCGGGCAGGACGAACAGGGATGTCACGGATGCCTTGGCGAAGGCATTGAGGAGGCCGCCGACGGGACGCTTTACCCGGATTTGGAAGGTCCGGTCATCCGCGCTCGTCATTTCCACGAAATAGCTGGCAACCGCCTGGCCAAAGCCGTCGCGGGCACTCCAGCGGCGGATACTGGCGATGCAGTCTCGGCCACGGACTGGTTCGCCGTCGTGGAAGCGCAGACCATCCCGCAGGCGAAAGGTCCAGGTTAGGCCATCGGCCGAGACCTCTTCGCTTTCGATCATTTGGCGCTGGGGCTGGTTGCGGCTGTCGACGCCATACAGGGTGTCGAACACCGCGAAGCCATGGGTTGCCGAAACACCGGCTGTCGTGATGGTTGGATCGAGGACCGAGAGGTTTGCTGCGGGTACGAAGCGTAGCGTGCGCGCCCGCAAGTCCTGGGCGATGGCGGGCAGCGGCAGGGCAGCCGCCAAACCTCCTGCGAGGAGCGTCCGGCGCCGTACGGGTGCGGATTGACGGTTGTTCATGGCGTTTCCTCGGCGGCTTCTTGGGGAGCCTGGTTGACTAGAACAGAAATCGTGATCCTTGCGACTGGCCACCGGCCCTTCGCACTCGCGTTGGACAGCCCGTCACCGGCAACGAGTTCGCCGTCAAACAACCTTGCAAATCGAGCCCAATCCAGCTGAAGCCATCCAGCCGCTCATGGACTACTGGCTGCAAACCGCCTCGAGCCGTCAAACATGATGCATCGATATATCAATGGCCATCATGCGTCAATATGGGCTAACCTTTGAAGGGGTGCGATTTCCTCCTCAAATGGCTCTAATGGTCAGCGAGACGCGACGGTGCCCCAAACCATGCGCTTTTCTCGTGGGCAGAGGATTGGATTAAGATAGCAATGGAATTTTCTGAAGCTAGTTCGACCCTGACAAGGGCAAATCAAGTCTATCAGCAGGTTCGCTGGAAGCTCCTCGCAGGTGGCTTCTTGCCCGGCGAACGCTTGACTGTCCGGCAAGTTGCGCAAGGTCTAAACGTCAGCTTCACGCCAGCGCGCGAGGGGTTGCTGCGACTGTCGACCGAAGGCGCCCTTATCCTTGGACCTCGCTTCTTCAGCGTTCCACTACTATCATCCTCATCAACAGACGAAATTTACCGGGCGCGCCGGCTGCTGGAGGTGGACCTTGCGCTAGCCGCGTTGCCTCGGCTAACCCCTGAGTCCATAGGCCATCTTCAGTCCATCCAGGACGCGATGGTGGAGGCGCTATCGACGCGCCGATACAGTGAAGCTCTAGTACGCAACTACTTATTCCATTTTGGATTATACTCGGCGGCGCAAATGCCGATCATACTGCATGTGGTAGAAGAGCTTTGGGTTCGCTGCGGGCCGTCACTAAATTATATGTATCCTAAGTTGGTGGTAGAGCCCGGCCACGTCCATGGCCATATTCCCATTCTCAACGCGTTGAGAGAGCGCGATCCTCAAATGCTGCAGCAAGCTCTCGAAAGAGATCTTGGTAACGGACAACGGTCGATTAAGTCCAGCTTGGAAAATGGTAGCTAGCTATCCAACACCCGCTCCAGCACATCGATCTCAGACCCCTCGCCGATCAGCAGGAGCAAGACGATGACGGCGAGCACGGCCTGGATGAGGCCTAGCCGCGCGCTCACGTGCTTCCAGCGTTCAGCACAGACCGCCTCGTGGACGGCGATCTGCCGTGCCAGTTCCTCAACGTGGGGCATTCTTGCCTCCTAGACTCGTTCGGTGATGGTGAAGCCGCGCGAAGAGCCGACGAAGCTGTCGCGCGAGGTTATGGCCTCGGCGCCCGGCTCGGCGATCGCACCCCAGATGGAGCGGATGTTCATCTTGGCCCGGGACAGTCTGGTGTCGGGGAACATCAAAGTGGGGCGCCTTGCAACTGCATCGGGCCGTCACCAAGCTACGTCTGCTTGCTGATCTCGATCGATCGCGCAGGCTCCGCTATCCACCTGCCCGCCTGGTCCAAACCTCGACCTGCCAGAGCTTGGCCACAATCTCCTCCGGCTTGTGACGATTACGTCCCCTTCGATTCTCTTCGGGCAATCTTGCCCCATTGTGGGTGGATCACTTCAAAGGGGGCAGACCATTGTTCAGATGGCGTCGTTGAGGCCCCAATCATAACGATAGCCGGCAATTGCCGGCCGGGTCGCAAGAACCGCCAGCAGCGGCGCCGCCGCATGGCGTTGCAGATGCGCCAACACACCCTGCGCGCCGCTGAAATCCTCGGCGAACCAGTTGTAGAGGCTGGATAGCACCACCCCCTCCGGCCCCGGCGTGACAGCCCTGGGATGATTGACGAACCCCGAAGCGGCCCGGTCGAGTTGGGCCTCCAACCCCGCGCCGGTGAAGGCGCGCGGCAGCAGGTCCGGGCAGCCGATCGAGGCGCAGTTGACCGCATAATGCACCCGCGGATCGGCCCAGAGCGGGCGCAGGATGCGGTGCTCGATATCGTTCAGCGTGATGGGCTCGCCCTCCACCACGGCCAGCCGCGCGCCCCAGGGCCCGGAGGCGAACAGGCCCGGCGAGATGTCGATGTCGCGGATGCTGGCCACCGGATAGTGGTCCAGCACCACCCGCAATGTCAGGGCGTTGTAGAGATTGGCCCAGAAGGCGAACTGCTCGGCACGCGGGTGGCGCGAGACCGGCACCGCCTCCATGGCAGCGATCGCGCCGCGCAGTTCGGCCCGGATCGCCGGCGTCGCCGCGCGCCAGGCCACCCGGGTGGAGCCGTCCGGCCAGGGGCGCACCAGCCGAGCGAGAATGCCGCTCCAGGCGGCATGGTCGATCGCCCCGCCCTTCGGATCATGCGCCGCCCAGCGGGGCCAGGCGCGCGCGCTAGGAGCCAGCAGCGCCTCCAGCGCGGCCGGCGCCGCTGCGGCCGGCCGCGGGCGGAGGAGGCGGTCGGCGGTGAAAAGCGCCAAGGCGAACTGGCCGAGGTGGCGGCGCGAGGGGGGCATGGCGTCTCCTTCAGGCGGCGATGAAGCGCGGCGGGGTGATCTCGGCGGCCGCCAGCCCGCCGCGGTCGTCGGTATCGATCGACAGCACCAGATGCGTGGCCGGCGGCGCAGCGGCGGCGAAGGCCGCGCGATAATCCCGCGCGAGGTCGGCGCGCTCCTCCTGCCAAGCGCCAAGAGCCGTCTCCGGCCCCCGGCGGATCAGCAGCACGCCGTCGCCGCGCAGATGCGGATTGGCCAGGATCGTGCCCGAAGGCGCCCGCCCGCCCCATACATGGGTCAGCGCCCGGCCGGAGAACTCCGCCCCCAGCAGCGCCCCGCGCAGCCCCCGCCGCAGCCGCGCCCCCAGCCCGCCGCCGCCGGCCTCGGCAAACAGCACATGCACCGCCGCCGGCCGGTCACCGGCGTCGGGGTCGGCCAGATCGGAGGGCGGCGGCGCCGCCAGCACCCGCCAGCGCCAGGCCAGCCGCACATCGTGCCCCGCCTGCTCAGCGGGATCGACCGCACGCACCAGAAACCCCATCGCGCCAAGCGCCCGCAGCCCGATCGCGCCTTCCGGCAGCGCGGCGAAATGCGCCTCCGCCCGCCCCGGCACGAACACCGCCCGCCAGCCCGCCGGTCCCGGCGCGGCCCGCGTCGGGCCGGCCAGGGCCGCCGCGCCGCCCGCCAGCATGGCCCGCCGCCGCATCCTCACCGTCGTCGTCATTGGCGCCGCCGCCGCGCGGAGTCGTAGATCAGCGCCAGCCGCTCCGGCGCCATGCCGAGGTGATAGAGCAGATGCACCCAGATCCAGCCGAGCACGATCGCCACGGGATGCCGCCCGCGAAACCGCCGCGACGAGGTGGTCAGTGCCGGCACGTCGATGCAGATCGTCCGCCCGGCTCGCTCCAGCCGCTCGGAGAGGTCCATATCCTCCATCAGCGCGATCGGCCGCACGCCCCCGATCGCCGCCAGCACCTCGCGTCGCACGAAGATGCCGCTGTCGCCGTAGTAGATGCCCTTGGCCCGCCGCCTGGCATAAAACCGCTCCAGCCAGCGCGAAAACCCGTCCTCCCCGTCGAACAGCAGCCGGAAATTGCCGCCGGGCGCGGCCGGATCGGCGGCCAGCGCGGCCTCGATCGCCGCCAGCCCGCCCGGCGGGAAATCCGTGTCGGCATGCAGGAACAGCACGGTGTCCCCCCGCGCCAGCGCCGCGCCACGCGCCAATTGCTGGCCCCGCCCGGCGCCGCCCTCCACCACCCGCGCCTCCGCCGCCGCGGCCAGCGCCGCCGTCCCGTCCGTGCTGCCGCCATCGCTGACGATCACCTCATGCGGCGTGGTCTCACCCGCCAGCCGCGCCAGCAGCGCCGGCAGCCCGACGGCCTCGTTCAACGTCGGGATGACGACGGAAATCGCGATCATCGCACAGGCATCGTCGACGACATCGTCGCGGGCATGGTCGCAGGCATGGGAAGGCTCCGCCGGCTGTTGTGGGAGAGACACGCGCGCCGCCACGACGTATCACACCCTCTGGGCAGATGCCGCGCGCACGCCGATATCTCCGCCACACGGAACAGGCGCGCGATGAAACTGCGATGAAACTCGACGGACCCACGCTGGTGATCTTCGCCAAGGCCCCCATCGCCGGCCAGGTGAAGACCCGCCTAGCCCCCGCCCTCGGCCATGCCGGCGCGGCAGCACTCTACCGCCGCCTGCTGGACCGGCTGGTGGCGCGCCTCGCCCCCGCCCCCGGCTGGACCACCCTGCTCGCCGTCACTCCCGACGCCGCCGCGACGGACGCCGCCCTCTGGCCAGCGCCGTCCCTCTGGGGCCCCGCCCGTCACGGCCAGGGCCAGGGCGATCTCGGCCAGCGCATGCGCGCCTGGCTCGACCGCGCACGCCCCGACGCGCCGCTGGTGCTGGTCGGCAGCGACATCCCCGCCATGACCGCAGCCCACATCGCCGACGGCTTCGCCGCCCTGCGCGCCGCCCCCGGCGCCCTGGTCTTCGGGCCCGCCGAGGATGGCGGCTTCTGGCTGATCGGCGCCGACCGCCCACCCCCGCCTGCCCTGTTCACCTCTGTCCGCTGGTCCACCGCCCACGCCCTCGCCGACACGCTGGCGAGCCTCGGCGCGCACCCCGTCCGCCAGATCGCCCGCCTGCGCGACCTCGACGAACCCGAAGACCTCGCCGCCCTGGAGGATGACGATGACCGATGACCTGACCGCCGCACTCACCGCCGCCCTGGCCGCCGCCCCGGCCGATGGCGCCCACCGCTGGGCCGCAGCACCCCTGGCCCGCCTGCGCGACAAGGGCCTCGCCCACGACCATATCCGCCTGATCGGCACCGGCGCACTCGCCCGCATCCCCAAGCAGAGCCAGATGGACCTGCCGCCTGCGGAGAACCTCGCCTATCAGGCCGCCTGCTTCCGCCGGGCCGCCCCCTCCGGCCACACGCCGAAGCTGTTCGACCTCCTGCCCCCCAGCCCCCACCTCCCGCGCGGCGCCTTGCTGGTCGAGGCGATCGAGGGCCGCCCCGCCAGCCTGCCCGCCGACCTGCCGGCGATCATGCGCGCTCTGGCCCGCATCCACGCTCTGCCGCTGCCCGCCGTGCGCGCGCCCCTGCTGGACACACCCGACCCGCTCGCCGACCTGCTCGCCGAAATCCGCACCCAGGCCGCCCATCTGCCCGCGGCAGGGCTCGATCCCGGCGTCACCGCCACCATCGCCGCCGAAATCGCCCGCCTCGCCGCCACCGCCGCCCGCCCCGACCGCCCCGCGCGCCGGCTGATCAGTTTCGACGCCCATCCCGGCAACTACCTGATCCGCCCGGACGGCAGTGCCGTGCTGGTTGACCTCGAAAAGGGCCGCTACAGCTATCCCGGCCTCGATCTCGCCCACGCCACGCTCTACAGCTCCACCACCTGGGACCTGGAAAGCTCCGCCATCCTAGAGACCGCCGACATTGCCGCCGCCCTCGCCGCCTGGGCCGACGCCTACGGCCCCGACGCCGAAGCCGCCCGTCCCTGGCACGGCACGCTGCGCCGCGCGATGTGGCTCTGGTCGATCACCTGGTGCGCCAAATGGCGCGTCCTCTCGGGCGCCGCCCGCAAGCCCGACACGACGGGCGAAGACTGGTCCACCACCGCCAGCGACGCAGCCCTGGTCGCCCATGTGCGCGAGCGGGTGGACCATTATCTGTCGCCCGCCATCGTGTCGCGCAATGTTCTGGAGTTCTTGGCGTTGGAAGGATAGCAAGAGTATTTTTTTCAAAAGAATCTTTGCTTCCTACCTCCCACGCGCCCACAACCCCGCCTGAACCACCCCCACAGCGGCACCGCCAACCGCGGCCGCTACTCCACCCCCGCAATGGACGCAGCCCTGGCCGCCGCCGAAGCCGAATTCGACGTCGCCAAGCGCGAGGACATGGTCCGCAAGGCCACCGAAGCCGCGGGGGCCGAGCACGCCGTCGTCCCCATCTTCTTCATGAAGACCTCCTGGGGCCTTAAAACCAACTCCCGTTGATCAGAACGCAGGTGCCCATTTTCGTGATCCGATGGACATGATGCGCCACGGCTGATCGATGAGACGGTTCCACTGGTGGCAGCAGTGTTCGACGATGTCGTCGTGGTCGCGGAAGATGCGGTGGGATAGCCAATTGTCGCGCATGAACTGCCGGACGTTCTCGATGACGTTGAGCTCCGGGCACTTCGGCGGCAGAGGCAGCAGCGTGATGTCGGCCGGCACGGTGACGTCGGCCGGGAGGTGCCAGCCTGCCGGATCGAGCATCAGGACGGCGTGCCGGCCTGGGCTGACATGTGTGGCGATCTCGGCCAGGTGCAGGTTCATCGCCGCGGTGTTGCAGAAGGGCAAGACCAGGGCCGCACCTTTGCCCTCATTGGCCGAGATCGCCCAGCCGCCAGCGCACCACGCCGTGGATCGCTGGGATCGGGCCGCGGTCGATCTGGGCTGCCAGCGCCTGGCGATGCCCATCGGTCAATAATGGCGTCGGACCAGGCGCCTTACGGTCGCACAGCCCGTCCGGCCCTTCGGCATTGGCCGAACCACCCAGTCCCGCACAATCTGCAGCGTGACGTTGCCGATCAGCGCCGCCTCCGAGCGCGTGCCGCCATCGTAGATCGCGCCCAGAGCCAGGAGACGACGGGCCTGGGAGGCATCCTTGCTCCGCCGCGCCAGGCCGCGCAGTTCGGCAGCCGTAAAGTCCAGACGAAGAGAGATGGCGCGCGGCATGGTGAACCCCCGAGGACCACCAGCTTGAATCACCTCGCCCCCGCGTCGGGGAATCCCCAACGTGGTTCAGAGCCCTCAAACTTGGTATCAGAATGAGCCATCTGCAACTTGGTGCGTTCGCCGGCCAGGATCGCCCAATCCTCGCTCCAATCGAACTGGAAGGCTTCTCCCGGCTGAAAAGCCAGCGGCACGAAAACGCCCCGTCCTGTGGTTTGCTGCGCGACTTGCCGCTCGGCCTTCCACTCTCTCACGACGGCGGCCACACGACCGTAGGAACCGTCGTAGCCCAGGGCTACGAGGTCGGCGTGCAGTTGCTTGACGGCACGATTCTATTTGCGCGACTTGCCAGTCTCACCCTGCGGCCAGTGCACGAGCCTTTCTGCAAACAGATCGAGCTTGCTTGGCCCATCGGGGACTTTGAACTTCGGCTCCACGCTCTCGGACCGAAGATGTTTACGGATGGTGTTCCGCGACAAACCGGTGCGCCGCGAAATCGCGCGGATTGAAACTTTATCCCGAAATGCCCAGCATCGGATGACACTCAGCAACGCCATGTCGATCACTCCATGCCCCCCGCCGTTCGCATCAAAGGATGGTTCGAACTTCGGTCAATTCTCAGTGAACATTTCTAGCCAACCCGGATCAGGTCTAGGCGGAAATCAACACCCCCGACCCCAACCTTGATAATAGACCTGTTGCGTAAGTCGGGCCACTTCGTCGCGGAGACGGCTTGAAATCAGGGGATTCCCAGATCACGGGTCGATAGGATTCA
>CAMCJI010000175.1 GCA_945874805.1 Asaia bogorensis
GCACCGATGAGCGGCAGTAATTCCAAAGACAACACGCGCGCCGAGGATTTCAAGCGCGCCACCGCCGGCGTGCTGCGCGCCATCGCGCAGAACAATGAGGTTCAGGTCGCCTTCCAGCCCGGCCCCTCCGGCCTTGCCGGCAAGCGCGCCCGCCTGCCGCTCCCCACCCGCGCTTTGCCGGCCGCCGAGATGGCCAAGCTGCGCGGCGCGGCCGACAGTCTGGCCCTGCGGATCCGCCACCACGACGACGCCGTGCACGCCGCCCGTGCCCCCGCCCGCCGCGAAGCCCGCGACGTCTATGACGCGCTCGAACAGGCCCGCGTGGAGATCGTCGGCGGCAAGTTCATGGATGGCGTCGCCTCCAACCTGCGCGCCCGCCTCGCCGAGGAATGCGAGACCGAAGGCTACGACCGGATGACCCGCAAGGATCAGCTCCCCGTCGCCGCCGCGCTCTCGCTGCTGGTGCGCGAGCGCATGTCCGGCGAAGCCTCCCCCGCCGCCGCCCGCAAAGTCCTCGACCTCTGGCGCGACACCATCGGCGACTCCGCCGAAACTGCGCTCACCGAAATGGCCGAAGCGCGCGACGACCAGTCCCGCTTCACCCGCGCCGCCCGCAAGCTGCTCGCCGCCATGGACCTCGCCGAGGCCGAGGCGGACGCCGAACCCGACGACAACGAGGAAGGCGAAGACGGCGGCGAACAATCCGGCCAGCAGGACCAGAACCAGGACGGCGAAGGCCAGTCCCAGTCCGAACAGGAATCCATGCTCGGCGCCCAGCCCGAGGAAATGGAAGGCGAGGCCACCGACGACCAGTCCGGCGACGACGCCGAAGAGGAAGCCGCCGCCGCCGAAGGTGACGACAAGCCCGGCGGCCCCCAGCCCCGCCGCGACAAGCCGCTCGCCGACAACGAAAATGTCTACAAGCCCTACACCCGCGCCTTCGACGAAGAGATCGACGCCGACGAGCTGTGCGACCCCGAGGAACTCAACCGCCTCCGCCAGCAGCTCGACCAGCAGCTGCAGAACATGCAGGGCGTGGTCTCCAAGCTCGCCAACCGCCTGCAACGCAAGCTGATGGCCCAGCAAACCCGCAGCTGGGACTTCGACCTCGACGAAGGCATCCTCGACGCCGGCCGCCTGGCCCGCGTTGTCATCAACCCGATGCTGGCACTCTCCTACAAGCGCGAACGCGACACCGAATTCCGCGACACCGTCGTCACCCTGCTGATCGACAATTCCGGCTCCATGCGCGGCCGGCCGATCGCGGTGGCCGCCATGTGCGGCGACATCCTGTCACGCACGCTGGAACGCTGCGCCGTGCGCACCGAGGTCCTCGGCTTCACCACCCGCGCCTGGAAAGGCGGCCAATCCCGCGAACGCTGGGTCGCCGAAGGCAAGCCGCGCAACCCCGGCCGCCTCAACGACCTGCGCCACATCATCTACAAATCCGCCGACGCCCCCTGGCGCCGCGCCCGCAAAAACCTCGGCCTGATGCTCCGCGAAGGCCTGCTGAAAGAAAACATCGACGGCGAAGCCCTGCAATGGGCCTACCGCCGCCTGCTCGCCCGCCCCGAACACCGCCGCATCCTCATGGTCATCAGCGACGGCGCGCCGGTCGATGACAGCACCCTGTCGGTTAACCCCGGCAACTACCTCGAAAAACACCTGCGCGAGACCATCCGCGAAATCGAAAACCGCTCCGCCGTGGAACTCGTCGCCATCGGCATCGGCCACGACGTCACCCGCTATTACCGCCGCGCGGTGACCATCGTCGACGCCGAAGAGTTGGGCGGCACTATGATGAAAAAGCTCACCGAACTCTTCGACGAAAACGCCGCCTCGGCCTGGGCCCGCACGACTGCGGAACGCGCTTCGCTGGTGGTTTAGGAAGGAAATAGGGCCAGGGGGACTTCCCCTGGCCCTGCTGGCCTCCTCCCGCTATGCAGCGATGTGGCGTTCGACTTCGGCCGGGGACATGCGGACGAGTTTGTCATAGGCGCCCAGCAGCGTCTGGCTGATCTGGCCGGGGGTGTAGTGGATGCCGGCGATTTCGCGGATCGGGGTCACTTCCGCGCCGGTGCCGACCAGCATGGCTTCGGTGGCCCGGGGTAGCTCTTCCGGCATGATCGTGCGCTCGACTACCTTGAGCTGATGGCGGCGGGCCAGGGCCATCACGGTGCGGCGAGTGATGCCGTCGAGGAAGCAATCGGGCGTGGGCGTGTGCAACTCGCCATCGAACACGAAGAAGATGTTCGCACCGGTGGCTTCCGCGACCCGGCCGCGCCAGTCGAGCATCAGCGCGTCCTGGAAGCCCTTCGCCTCGGCGTCGTGCTTGGACATGGTGCCGATCATGTACAGGCCGGCGGCCTTGGAGGCGGTGGGCGCGGTTTCCGGATGCGGGCGCTTCCAGGTCGCCCAGTCCAGGCGGATGCCGGCCATCCGGTCCGCGAACATGGCCGGCCAGGCCCAGGTGGCGATGCCGACATTGATCTTCGAATTCTGAGCGGAGACGGCCATCATCTCCGACCCGCGCCAGACCACCGGGCGGATATAGGCCTCGGTCAGGCCGTTGGCGGCGACGACCGCCTTGCAGGCATCGTCGATCTCATCGGCCGTGTAGGGGATGGTCATGCCCATGATGCGCGCGGAGTTGAACAGCCGCTCGGTATGCGCGCGCAGGCGGAAGATGTTGCCGGCGTAGGCCCTCTCGCCTTCAAATACGCTGCTGGCATAGTGCAGCCCGTGGCTGAGCATATGGAGTTTTGCCTCGCGCCAGGGGATCATGGCCCCGTTGAGCCAGATCTGTCCGTCCCGGTCATCGAAAGGAACAAGCGCCATGAGAGGTTTCCTCGCAAGAAAGTTGCGTATTGAGGCCAGACGCTATAATCGGCCTTCGTTCACGTCAATAAACCTGCCGTAATCTGAGGTTATGCCTGTCATGCCCAAGACGAAGGGCGACGCCCTGACGATCGAACCCCGCGCCAGCGATTCGCGGCTGGCACCGGGCGTGCCGCCCAGCCAGGCGAGCGCCGGCGCGAACCTGCTGTTCCTGCGCGAGGATGAGATCCGCGCCGCGCAGGACATGCTGTTCTTCGCCTACCGCGACTTCACCGGGGCGGCCGACGTGATCCTCGACGAGATGGGCCTCGGCCGGGCGCATCACCGGGCGCTGCACTTCATCGGCCGCAATGCCGGCATCTCCGTCAGCGACCTGCTGGCGATCCTGCGCATCACCAAGCAGAGCCTCGCCCGCGTGCTGGGCGAGCTGGTCGAGCGCGGCATGGTCGCACAGGTGCAGGGCCGCGCCGATCGCCGCCAGCGCCTGCTGACCCTCACCGAGAGCGGCGCCGCCCTGGAACGCCGGCTGTTCGAACGCCAGCGCGAACGCCTGGTGGCAGCCTATCGGGAGGCCGGGGCCGGCCCGGTGGAAGGCTTCCGCCGGGTGCTGCGCGGGATCATGGATGCCTCCGCCCGTGCTTATCTCGATGCCGGGGAGAGCCATCTGCAAGCCGCGGCACGGGACCGCCAGGGGTGAGTATCCACCATGAGTGATGACGCGCTGATCCTGATCGTCGAGGACGACAAGCAGCTGCGCGAGCGCCTGCAACGCTTCCTGACCGAGCAGGGCTTCCGCGTCACCGCTGCGGCCGATGCCAGGGAGGCGCGCGACCGCCTGCGCTTTCTGCAGCCGGACCTGATCGTCATGGACGTCACCATGCCTGGCGAGAGCGGACTTGAGCTCACCGAGGCGCATCGGCGGGAGAACTCCACCACCCCCATTCTTCTGCTCACCGCCCGCGGCAGCCCGGACGACCGGATCGCAGGCTTCGAGGCCGGAGCGGACGACTACCTCCCAAAACCGTTTGACCCCCGCGAGCTGGTGCTGCGCATCCGCGCGCTGCTGCGCCGGGCAACCCCGCCGCCGCCGGTGGTCGATGCCCCGCGCGAGCATCTCGCCCTTGGCCCCCTCACCCTCGATCTCACCCGCGGCGAGCTGCGCGGCCCCGCCGGCCCGGTGCGCCTGACCGGCGGCGAGGCCGCACTGCTGATGGCGCTGGCAAAGCGCCCGAACGAAATCTTCTCCCGCGAAGACATCGCCGCCGCCCTGACAATGGACGACGCCGGCGAACGCGCCATCGACGTGCAGGTAACCCGTCTGCGCCGCAAGATCGAAGCCGACCCGCGCGAGCCGAGGTTCCTGCACACCGTGCGCGGGCGGGGCTATGTGCTGAAGCCGGGCGTCTGATGGTGCGCTGTTAGATGTCCCTCCTCGAAACCCGCCCCGTCCGCAAGCTGCTGCCGCGCGGTCTGCTCGGCCGCAGCCTGCTGATCATGCTGCTGCCGCTGGTGCTGGTGCAGGGGGTCGCCTTACAGGTTTTTTACGGCACCCACATGAACATCGTCTCCCGCCGCCTCGCCAGCGCCATCGCGGGCGAGATCGCCATCACGGTGGAAATGCTCGAAACCTACCCCGACCCCCGGGTGCAGACCCATGTCCTCGGCGCGCTGTGGGACCGGCTGGAACTGGCGATGCGGGTGCGGCCGGGCGTGCTGGTGGCCGAATATGAGCGCCCGCCCGCCTTCCGCTTTCTCGAACGCAATCTCGTCGTGGCATTGGAGGAACGGGTCCGCCGCCGCGTGGCGCTGGACTGGCTGAGCGACGAGAATGCCGTGCTGGTCCGCGTGCAGATGAACAACGGCAGCGTGCTGGAGGTCGAGGCGCCGCGCAAGCGCCTGTTCTCCGGCACGCTCTATCTGTTCGTGCTCTGGCTGGTCGGCTCCTCGCTGCTGGTCTTTGGCATCGCTGCTTTGTTCATGCGCAATCAGGTGCGCAGCATCCGTCGCCTCGCCGCCGCGGTGGACGCGTTCGGCAAGGGCCGCGACCCCGAACCCATCAGGCCTTCCGGCGCGATCGAGGTCCGCCAGGCCGCTGCCGCCTTCAACGCCATGCAGGAGCGCGTCCGCCGCTTCCTGCAACAGCGCACGCAGATGCTGGCCGGCGTCTCGCACGACCTGCGCACGCCGTTGACGCGCATGCGCCTGACGCTGGCGATGCTGCCGGTGGCCGAGGCGAACCGTCAGGACATCGCCGACCTCACCGGCGACCTTGAGGAGATGGACCGCATGATCGGCGGCTACCTCGCCTTCGCCCGCGGTGTGGGCGAGGAGCGGGCCGAGCCGACCGACCTCGTGCCACTGCTCGAAGAGATCGCCGCCCGCGCCCGGCGCAGCGGCGCGGCGGTAATGCTGGACACGCCGGAGGAGATCACCCTGCCCCTGCGCCCCGATGCCTTTCGCCGCGCGGTGACCAATCTGGTGGACAATGCCCGCCGCCACGCCCGCCATGTCGGCATCGTCGCCCGCGCGATGCCCGGCGCCATCGAGGTTTGCGTCGATGACGATGGCCCCGGCATTGCCGCCGAACGGCGCGAAGAGGTGTTCCGCGCCTTCGAGTCCGGCCCCGGCGGCGGCACCGGCCTGGGCATGACCATCGCCCGCGACATCGTGCGCGCGCATGGCGGAGAGATCGCGCTGGAGGCAGCCCCCGCCGGCGGCCTGCGCGTGCGGGTGACGCTGCCCACATGATTGCAGCGGTCTTCGCCTGGGCGGCGGTGGCCGTCGGCGTTTGGCTGACCCTGCTGTTTCTGCGCGCCAAGCAGCCGCCACGGCTGGCGCAGGCCGCTCATGCCGGGCTGGGTGCGGCGGCGGTGGGGCTGCTATGGGCGGATCAGCCGCCAGCTTTCCTGGTGCTGGCCACCGCGCTGGCCTCGGGTGCCACGTTGTGGCTGCTGTTCAAACCGCTCGGCGTCTCGCGCGGGATGGTGCTGCTCTCGCACGCCAGCATCGGCCTTGTTGGGGCCCTGATGCTGGCGCTCTCGATCCTGGGTTAGGGATTGGCCTTGGCGACGAGAGTCTTCACCTCGTCCATCGCCTCGGCGATGCGCTTGTTCAGCAATTCTACCGCCTCGCCATTCGCGCGGCGGATCACTTCGGACATCTCCTGCGTGTTCGCCACCGCCCGCTCGTAGGCGCGCTTCAGCAATTCGGCCTGCTCCGCCGCCTTCTCCTGCGGCGCGCCGGGGTTGGCGAGGCCACGCAGCGTCTCGGTCAGCTCCGCCATGGTCTGCTGCATCAGTTCCATATGGCGCTTGGCCACCGTCTGCGCACCCTCCATGGCGATGCGGTTGGCGGCCGACAGCGCCTCGATATTGCGCTGATGCGCGGCCATCAGCGCCTCGGCACCACCCATGTTGGGCAGCTTCAGCTCGCCAAACAGCTTGGTGAATTCCTGCATCGGGTTGGGAAATTCGTTCGCCATGAGAAGCTCCGTCAGCCGGGGGGGAATGGGTCGGCCGCCGGCACATCCGGCGCGATCGGGGTCGTGCGGCGGCCCTTCAGCCAGGACTCCGCCGTCTCGGCGCGGGTGAGCGCCTGATCGAGGGCCGCCATCGTCGGCGCCAGATCCTCGGTCTCGTCACGCTGCCAGGCGCGCACGGTCCACAGCCACACCGCCAGCAGCGCCTGCGCCCTGAGCGGCGTTAGCCACCCGGCCTCAACCCCGGCCGCGGCGAGCAGGAACCCCATGCTGCGCAGGCTGGCCCCCCCCAACAGGGCGGCGAGCGGCGGGTCGAACGGCACCACCTTCATCAGCGCCAGCACGCCGGCACGATGCGCCTGAAGCACGTCGATCCGGCGCATCAGCATATCGAACAGGGCATCGCGCACCGGTGCATCCGCCATCACGCCGGTCACCGCCGCCTGATCGGCGAGCCGGCCGAAGGCGCACAGCACCGCATTGCGATCGGGCATGCGCGCACGTGTGCGGACGAGGTCCAACCCAGCCTCCCGCGCCACGGCGGCGGTGGTCAGGCCGACCCAGCCGCCCGCTGCGATGCGGGCGAAGGTGGCGTCGATCAGGGCTCGGTCGAATTCAGCGTCGGTCATGCCAGGGATATGGCGTGTTCGCGTGCCGATGTCATCGCCGAATCCGCGAAATCATCCCGCCAATTCGCGCGAACGCGCCGTTGCCGCGGCAATTGCGCGCGAGATCGCATCCGGCCAGGCCTGCTGCTCCATCAGCACCCCCAGCGCCCGCTCGGTCGTGCCTTTCGGGCTGGTGACATTCCGCCGCAGCGTCGCGGTGTCCTCGGGGCTCGCGGCCAGCAGCGCGCCGGAGCCGGAGACGGTCTGCCGCGCCAGCAGCCGGGCCAGATCCGGCGGAATCCCCTGCTCGATCGCGGCCGCTTCCATCAATTCGGCAAGCAGGAACACATAGGCCGGCCCGCTGCCGGAAACCGCTGTCACCGGGTCCATCAGTGCCTCGTCCTCCACCCAGGCAACCGCACCGATGGCCGCGAGCAAGCTGTCGCACAGCGCCCGCTGATCCGCCGTCACCCCTGGCCCGGCACACCCCACCGTCACCCCCTGGCGCACGGCGGCCGGCGTGTTCGGCATCGCCCGCACGATCGCCGCTTGGGGGCCGAGCAGCGCCTGCATGCCCGCGAGGCTGCGCCCGGCCATGATCGACAGGAACACGGCGCGCCCGGCATAGCGCGCATACAGCGGCAACACCTCCGCTGCGTTCTGCGGCTTCACCGCCAGCACCACCGCCGCCGGGGCGAAATCCGCCGGCACGGCCGCGGCATCCGCCACCAGCGCCACCCCCTCCACCGCCCCCGTCGCGAACGGATCGACGGCGACCGACGGCGCCAACCCCCGCTCGCGCCAGCCGGCAAGCATGGCGCTGCCCATTTTGCCGAAGCCCACCAGCAGAATCGACGGAATCGCGGCCATTTCTACCCCCATAATCTTCCGGCGCACACTGGCCCGCCCGGCCCCCCTGGGCAAGCCGCCCCGGGTATGCTGCGCTCCACCGTCCACGCAGGAGCCGCCCCGATGAACGATATCCCGCTCGCCAACACCACCTCCGGCCCGATCGACCAGGCCCTGCGCGCCCGCGCCGCGAAAGTGATCCCTGGCGGGCTGTGGGGCCACCTCAACGCCGCCAACCTCCCGCCCGGCTACCCACAGTTCTTCGCCCGCGCCCAGGGCTGCCGGCTGTGGGACGTGGACGGGCGGGAATACATCGACTTCATGTGCTCCTGGGGCCCGATCGTGCTCGGCCACCACCACCCCACCGTGGAGGCCGCGGTCCGCCGCCAGGATGCCGCCGGCGATTGCCTCAACGGCCCCGGCGCCGTGCTGGTGGACCTCGCCGAACTGCTCGTCGCCACCATCCCGCACGCCGACTGGTGCGTGCTGGCCAAAAACGGCGGCGACGCCACCACCGCCTGCGTCACCATCGCCCGCGCCGGCACCGGACGCCGAAAGATCCTCGTCGCCCGCGGCTCCTACCACGGCGCCGTGCCCTGGTGCTCCCCCACCGTCGCCGGCGTCACCGCCGAAGACCGCGCCCACCTGCTCCACTTCGACTACAACGACATCGCCAGCCTGGAAGCCGCCGTCGACCAAGCCGGCGACGATCTCGCCGGCATCATCGTCACCGCCTTCCGCCACGACATGGCCCGCGCCCTGGAAATGCCGACACTCCCCTTCGCCCAGCGCCTGCGTGCGCTGTGCGACGAAACCGGCGCTGCCCTCATCCTCGACGACGTACGCGCCGGCTTCCGCCTGCACCTCGGCGGCTCCTGGGAACTGCTTGGCGTCCGCCCCGACCTCTCCGCCTTCAGCAAAGCCATCGCCAACGGCCACGCGCTGGCCGCCATCGTCGGCACGGACCGCTTCCGCGCCCCCAGCCGCTCGGTCTTCACCACCGGCTCCTTCTGGTGCACCGCGGTGCCGATGGCCGCCGGACTGGCCACCCTCACCGAACTCCACCGCATCGACGGCCCCGCCCACATGCAAGCGATGGGCGAACGCCTGCGCACCGGCATCGCCACCCAAGCCACCCGCCTCGGCCTGGACATCGCCCAGTCAGGCCCGGCCCAAATGCCTCTCATCCAATTCAACAACGATCCCGACTTCCGCCTCGGCACCCTCTTCTGCGCCGAAGCCCTGCGCCACGGCGCCTACTTCCACCCCAAACACAACATGTTCCTCTCCTGCGCACACACCCCAGCGGACATAGACCAAGCCATCGCCGCCGCGACCGCCGGGCTGGAAGCAGTGGCGCGAGCTTAGGGGAAGCAAGCAAGCCGGGGGGCTTTGCCCCCTCGACCCCCACCAGGGTCAGCGACCCTGGACCGGCGATCATTAGAAGTCAGCCAGTGAGAGAGGGGGGCCATCCGTACCGATCGATCGGTACGGATGGCCCCCCTCTCTCACTGGCTGACTTC
>CAMCJI010000176.1 GCA_945874805.1 Asaia bogorensis
TTTGCGCTGGACGAGCCTGATGCATCTGATCCTCGAAGGGCTGGAAAAGCGCTACGGCGCGGGGCCGGCGGCTGTCGCGTCTTTGAGCTTGCAGGTGGAGAAGGGCGAGTTGCTCGGGCTGCTCGGGCCTTCGGGTTGCGGGAAGACGACGACGTTGCGGATGATTGCGGGGCTGATTGCCGCCACGGCCGGGCATATTCGGGTGGGTGGGCGGGAGGTGACGGGCTTGCCGCCGCACAAGCGCGATATGGGGATTGTGTTCCAGAATTATGCGTTGTTTCCGCACATGGATGTGGCGGGGAATGTGGCGTTCGGGTTGGAGATGCGGGGGCTGAAGCGGGCGGAGATCACCAGCAAGGTGGCGCGCGCGCTGGAGATGGTGCGGCTGGAGGGGTTGGCGAAGCGGCGGCCGCGGGAGCTGTCCGGCGGGCAGCAGCAGCGGGTGGCTTTGGCGCGGGCGCTGGTGATCGAGCCTTCGATTTTGTTGCTGGATGAGCCTTTGTCGAATCTGGATGCCAAGCTGCGCGATGAGATGCGCGGGGAGATCCGGGATATTCAGCGTCGGCTGGGGATCACGACGATTTTCGTCACGCATGACCAGGTGGAAGCGCTGGCGATGTGCGACCGGATTGCGGTGATGCGGGCGGGACTGCTGGAGCAGCTGGGCTCGCCGCATGACGTGTATGAGCATCCTGCCAGCCCGTTCGTGGCGGATTTCGTGGGGCGGATCAACCGGATCGACGCGATGCGCGATGCGGCGGGGTTGCTGCATGCCGGGGGGCTGGCGTTTCGCACGGCGATGCCCGGGGCGGCCGGCCCGTCGATGATGATGGTGCGGCCGCACCGGATTGTGGTGGGCGGCGCGGATGTCGGCGAGGACTGGAACCGGGCTGAGGGGGTGGTGCATCGGGTCACCTATGTCGGCGATGTACTGGCTTTCGAGGTGCGCTGCGGCGAGGCGCTGATGAGCGTGGAGCGGCATACCCAGCCGGGCGAGGCGGTGCCGCGCGAGGGCGAGCGGCTGGCGCTGGCGTGGCGGGTGGCGGATACGCTGGCGTTTGCGCGTGAGCCGGCCGGGGGCGTGGCTTAGGTGTCGCCCCGGTTGGTGGCCTTGCTGCTGATACCCGCGGTGGCGATCAATCTGGTGGTGTTTCTTGGGCCGGTGCTGAATCTCGCCGGGTATTCGTTTCTGGAGACGACGGCCAGCGGGGCGATGCTGGGCGGGTTCACCATGGCGACGTGGCTGAAGCTGCTCGATGACAGCTTCTATCTGGAACTGGTGACCGCCAGCGTTTCGACGGCGCTGCTGGTGACGTTCCTGGCGCTGCTCTGCGCCTATCCGCTGGCGCTGTTCGTGCATCGCGCGCCGGACCGGTGGCGCAATCTGCTTGTTGTGGCCTGCATCTCTCCGTTGCTGATCTCGGCGGTGGTGCGGACCTACGGGTGGATGGTGATCCTCGGCGATAACGGGATGATCGCCAATACGCTGCGCTCGCTGGGCGTGGCCAAGCCGCCGCGGCTGGTGTTCAACGATATCGGGGTGGTGACGGGGCTGGTGCAGATCTTGATGCCCTACATGATCCTGTCGCTGCTGGCCGGCTTCGGGCGGCTGAATGCGAGCCTCGAGGAGGCGGCGGCGAGCCTGGGGGCGGCGCCGTTCACCGCGTTCCGGCGGATCGTGCTGCCGCTGACGCTGCCGGGGATTCTGCTGGGGTGTTTGCTGGCGTTCGTGCTGGCGGTGTCGAGCTTCATCACGCCGAAGCTGCTGGGGGGCGGGCGGGTGTTTCTGCTGGCGACCGAGATCTATGACCAGGCGATCGTGACGCTGAACTGGCCGGTGGCGGCGGCACTTTCGATGGTGGTGCTGGTGCTGTTCGGGATCGCGCTGGGGCTGTATGGCCGGGCGTCGCGGGTGTTGGAAAGCCGATGATGCGGTTTTTGCACCGGGCGCTGATCGTGCTGCTGTTCCTGTTCCTGCTGGGGCCGGTGGTGCTGGTGTTCCCGATGTCGTTTTCCGCCGACCGGGTGCTGGCGTGGCCGCCGAGCGGGTTTTCCTGGCGGTGGTATGAGGCGCTTTGGCAGGAGGCCGGGCTGATCGAGGCGGCGCGCAATTCGCTGCTGCTGGCGACCGCGGTGACGGTGATCGCGCTGGGGGTGGCGATGCCGGCGGCGCTGGCGATCGCGCGGGGGTCGTTTCCCGGGCGGGATGCGTTGATGGCGCTGCTGACGGCGCCGCTGCTTTTGCCGTCGATCGTGCTGGCGCTGGCGCTGCTGATCGTGTTCGTCGGCTATGGGCTGGTGGGGAGTTGGCTGGGGTTGGCGCTGGCGCATCTGCTGATCGCGCTGCCTTATGCGCTGCGGGTGCTGTCCACCGCGCTGTCCACGTTGCCGGCTTCGGTGGAGGAGGCGGCGGCGAGTCTCGGGGCGCCGCCGGCGGCGGTGTTCTGGCGGGTGACGCTGCCGCTGATGGCGCCGGGGGTGGTGGCGGCGGCGGCCATCGTGTTCCTGGTTTCGTTCGATGAAGTTGTCATCAGCCTGTTTGTCGTCGGACCGCGGCTGACGACGCTGCCGGTGGCGATGTTCCGCTATGTGGAAAGCCGCACCGATCCGCTGGTGGCCGCGGCCTCGGCCTTGCTGGTGATCCTCACACTTGCCATCGTCATCATCCTCGATCGCGCCGTCGGCCTGCGGCGGGCGATCGGGAAATAAAGGAGACTGCCATGTTTGTCGTGAACCCCCTCCCCGCCCAGATCGACCCCGCGCTGATCGCGCTGCTGGCGCGGGCGGAGCCTGCCACCATCGGGCATTTCCTCGATTTCGGTTTCGTCGATCCGGCGATCCGGGCGCTGTGGGGGGTGCCGCGGGTGGCGGGGACGGCGGTGACCTGCCGCTGCGTCGGCAATGACAGCACGATCGTGCATTACGCGCTGGGGCAGCTGCGGCCGGGCGATGTGCTGGTGATCGACCGGGTGGGCGATGTGCGGCATGCGGCCGTCGGCGGGGGGGTGGCGTTTGCCGCCAAGGCTGCTGGCGCGGTGGGGATCGTGATCGACGGGGTGGCGACCGATATTTCGGAGATCCGCGACGACTACGCCGTGCCGGTGTGGGCGCGCGGGCTCTCCGTCGTTACCACCAAGCGGCCGTTCGGCAATGGCGAGTTCTGCGTGCCTGTCAGCATCGGCGGCGTGCCGGTGCATCCGGGCGATGCGATCCTGGCCGATGAGAACGGGGTGCTGGTGCTCAAGCCGGAGCAGATCGCCAGTGCGGCGCAGCGGGCGATCGAGATGCAGGCGGCGGAAGGGCCGCGGCTGGCGGAAGTGGCGAAGGGGGCGCGGCTGTCGGCGTTGAACGGGACGGATGCGCGGTTGGCGGAGATTTTGGCGGCGCAGAAGAAGTAAGGGTTCTTATTTTTGTAAAAAAGAAGCAAAAAAACTTTGATGGGGGGTTAGTGCTTTGCCTACTTCTGCTTTGATGTCGTTGAACGGTAAGATTGTGCCTTATGAGCAGTGTACCGTGCATGCCTTCTCCGGGGTGGTGAAGTATGGGGCGGCGGTGTTCGAGGGGCTGCGCGGGTATTGGAATGCCGAGCGGGGGGACATGTATGTGTTCCGGCTGCATGAGCATCTGGAGCGGCTGCGCTACGGGATGCGGGTGCTGCGCTTCGATACCGTGTTCGACGAGGCGTATATGGCCGAGAGCCTGATCGCGATGATCCGGGCGAACGATCTGCGGGAGAATGTGCATCTGCGGATGATCGCCTTCCTCGATGGGGATGACGAATTGGCGGCGACGGGGCCGGTGGGGCTGGTGTGCGGGGCGGTGCCGCGGCCGCGTGGCAAGGCGGTGGCGGACGGGGTGGATATCGCCATCAGCACCTATGCGCGGCTGGGCGACAATGTGCTGCCACCGCGGGTGAAGGCGACGGCCAACTACGTCAACAACCGCGCGGCCGAGATGGAGGCGCGGCGCAACGGCTATCAGGGCGTGCTGATGCTCACCGACCGGGGGAAGGTCAGCGAGGGGTCGGGCGCGTGCTTCTTCATGGTGCGCAACGGGGCGATCCATACGCCGGACGTGGCCAGCGACATCCTGGAGAGCATCACGCGGGATACGGTCATGCAACTGGCGCGCGAGAAGCTGGGGATGGCCGTGCATGAGCGCACGATCGACCGGCATGAGGTGTATGCGGCCGACGAGGCGTTCTGGTGCGGCTCCGGCTACGAGGTGCAGCCGATCAACTCGCTGGACCGGATGGCGGTGGGGACGGGCAAGCCGGGGCCGGTGACGCGGGCGTTGCAGGAGGCGTATTTCGCCGCCGTGGAAGGCCGCAGCGAGGATCATCCGGAGTGGCTGACGCCGGTGTGGGCGAACCGATAGGAGGCGTGCGATGGCGCATCTGGCACCGAGCCTGAATCCGATCCGGCCGGATGCGCCGGAGGAGATCCCGGTGATCGATCTCGGGCCGCTGCGGGCGGGGGAGCCGGGGGCGCTGGAGGCCACCGCGCTTCAGTGGCGGCATGCGTTCGAAGATGTGGGGTTCGCCTTCGTGGTGAATCACGGGGTGGCGCAGTCGCTGGTGGATGCGGCGTTTGCGGCGGCGGCGGCGTTTCATGCGCAGCCGGAGGCGGACAAGCTGGCGCTGAAGATCAACACCCACAACATCGGCTACATGCCGATGAAGGGCTCGACCACGCGGCATTCGCAGATCAGCGCGAACAACAAGCCGAACCTGAACGAGGCGGTGTTCTACAAGCGCGACCTGCCGCCAGCGCATCCCGATGTGTTGGCCGGCCTGCCGTTCCGCGGGATGAACCAGTGGCCGGCGGGGTTGGCAGGGTTCCGCGAGACGGTGACGGCGTATTGCCAGGCGCTGGAGGGGTTGGGGGCTTCGCTGCTGCCGCTATATGCGCGGGCGCTGGATTTGCCGGCGGATCACTTTGCGGCGGCGTTTGCCGAGCCGATGTACACGCTGCGGATGTCGCATTATCCGCGCCAGGATGTGGTGGAGGATGGCGAGTTTGGGCTGGCGCCGCACAGCGATACGAGTTTCATGACGCTGCTGGCGCAGAACGCGGTGCCTGGCCTGTCGATCCGGCTGCCGAATGGGCGGTGGGTGGAGGCCCCTGCCCTGCCCGGCAGCTTTCTGGTCAATGGCGGGGATATGCTGCGGCGCTGGACCAATGAGCGGCTGCTGGCGACGCCGCACCGGGTGATCAACCGCTCCGGGCGGGAGCGCTATGCGATCCCGTTCTTCATGGATTGCAGCTATGGGCACAGCATGGCGTGCCTGCCGAGCTGCCAGGGGCCGGATAATCCGCCGCGCTATCCGCCGATGACCTATCCGGAATACATGGCGTGGTATCGCAATCTCAATTTCGCGCATGCGCAGCCGGCGGGGCGGGACGGGGTGCAGCTGGCGGCCGGTTGACGCGGCGCGCCCTGCACGGTTGATTGCCCGCAAAGATCCCCCTGAGGAATGCCATGAGCCTGATCCGCCACGACGTCGAACAGCTTGAGGATTCGCCCATCGTTGAGGTGTGGCGGATGGGATATGGCGACCCGGACGTGATCGGCATGTTCGCCGGCGAGCCGGACCTGCCAACGCCGGACTTCATCTGCAAGGCGGCCGCCGACGCGCTGGCGGCGGGGCAGACGTTCTACACGCCCAATCGCGGCATCGCGGAGATGCGCGAGGCGTTGATCGAGTACAACCGGCGGACCTATGGCGTGGAAATTCCGCAGGAGCGGATCACGCTGACGCCGTCCGGCATGTCGGCGGTGATGCTGATCGCGCAGGCCACCGTGGAGGCGGGCGACAACGCGGTGGCGATCACGCCCTCCTGGCCGAACGTGATGCGGGCGATGCAGATCAACGGGGCCGAGGTGCGCGAAGTGCCGATGGGGCACGGCAATGACGGCTGGCGGCTCGATCTCGACGCCGTGTTCGCCGCCTGCGATGACCGCACGAAGGTGATCTACACCGCCTCGCCGGGCAATCCGACGGGGTGGATGATGAACCGGGAGGAGGCGGAGCGGATGCTCGCCTTCGCCCGCGAGCGCAACATCGCGATCATCTCCGACGAGGTGTACCATCGCACCGTGTACGACACGAAGGTGGCGTTCAGCTTTCTGCAGATCGCCAAACCCGATGATCCGGTGTTCGTCGTCAACAGCTTCTCCAAGGCCTGGGCGATGACCGGGTGGCGGCTGGGATGGATCGTGTTTCCCGCCGGCTGCGTGGAGGCGTTCGAGAAGCTGATCCAGTTCAACACCTCCGGCGCACCGGAGTTTTTGCAGCGCGGCGCGATCGCGGCGCTGCGGCATGGCGAGGAGTTCGTCGAGCATTTCGCCAAGCGCTGCGGCGAGGGCCGGGCGGTGGTGAACGCGCGGCTGGGGGCGATGAAGCGGGTGCGCAACATCCCGTCCGCCGGGGCGTTCTATGCGATGTTCGAGGTGGATGGGGTGACCGACACCTTGCAGTTCTGCAAGCGGGCGGTGGTGGAGGCGAAGATCGGCATGGCGCCGGGTATCGCCTTCGGCAAGGGGGCCGAAAAGGCGATCCGGCTGTGCTACGCCAAGAGCCCGGCGCTGCTGCATGAGGCGATGGACCGGCTGGAGCGGTTCCTGGAAACCTACAAGGAGGCGTGACGGGCCGCCTCGCATGAGCATCGAGACCAAGCGGTCCTGGACGGTCGCCTTTGCCACGCTGGCGCTGCTGTCGGTCAATTTCGGCTTTCCGCTGGTGCTGGTGGTGGCGCTGAAGCCGATTGCGGCCGATCTGGACGCGCCGCGCTCGGTGCCGGCGCTGGCGGCGGCCCTGGCGAGCTTCGGCGGGGGGCTGGGCGGCATCGTCATGGGGCGGGTGGCCGAGCGGGTGGATATGCGGCTGATGGTTGCCTTCGGGGCGGTGATGGTGGCCGCGGGGCTGGCCGTCTCCACCCTCGGCAGCGAATGGGCGCTGTATGTCGGCTATGGGCTGCTGGCCGGTTTTCTGGGCAACGGCACGATGGCGGCGCCGCTGCTGGTTTATGTCAGCCACTGGTTCGACCGGCGGCGGGGGACGGCGCTGGCGCTGATCAGCTCCGGGCAATATGTGGCGGGCACCATCTGGCCCTCGCTGTTCGAGCGGGGGATCGAGCATTGGGGGTGGCAGGCCACGACCTTGGCGTTTGCAGCGCTGGAAGTGGCGGTGGTGCTGCCGATCGCACTGATCTATCTGCGCACGCCGCCGAAGGCGCCGCCGATGGGCGCGCCGGGCGGCGGGCCGATGCCCGGCGCGATGGTGCTGGGGCTGAACCCCAATCTGGTGCTGGGGCTGATGACGGCGGCGATCTTCCTGTGCTGCGTGCCGATGGCGCAGCCGAGCGTGCATCTCGTGTCGTTCTGCACCGACCTCGGGTTTTCGGCGGCGACGGGGGCGGGGATGCTCTCCGTGCTGCTCGCCTGCGCCTTCATCAGCCGGCAGTTCTGGGGCTGGATGGGCGACAAGATCGGCGGGCTGCGCTCGGTGCTGATCGGCTCGGTGTGCCAGACGATCACGCTGGCGCTGTTCCTGACAACGCAGGACGAGATGGGGCTGTTCGCGATCTCGGCGGCGTTCGGGCTGGGGTTTGCCGGGATCGTGCCGAACTACGTGCTGGCGGCGCGAGAGATCTTCCCGGCCAGCGAGGCGACCCGGCGCATTCCGATCATGATGTTCGGCGGGCTGCTGGGCATGGCGGTGGGCGGCTGGATGGGCGGTGCGGTGTATGACGCGTTCGGCAGCTATGGCCATAGTTTCGCGCTGGGGGTCGGCGCCAACCTGCTGAATCTGCTGGTGGTCGGCTTTCTCGTCAGCCGGGGGCGGGCGCGGATGCAGCCGGCCTATGCCTGACGGCGCCGCGCTTTTGGCTCACACGCCGAGATAGCGGTGGGCGAGGCCGGGCTCGGCCTCCAGCTCGGCGCTGCTGCCCTGCCAGACGATGCGGCCCTTTTCGATGATGCTGTGGCGGTCGGCCAGGCCCTTCAGGGCGGCGAGGTTCTTGTCGACGATCAGGATCGCCTGGCCGCGCGCTTTCAGGCCGGCGATGCAGCGCCAGATCTCGGCGCGGAGCAGCGGGGCCAGGCCCTCGGTGGCTTCGTCGAGGATCAGCAGGCGGGGATTGGTCATCAAGGCGCGACCGATGGCGAGCATCTGCTGCTCCCCGCCGGAGAGCGTGCCGGCGCGCTGGCCGGCGCGTTCGGCGAGGCGGGGGAACAGGGCGTCGATGCCCGCCAGCGTCCAGGGTGCTGTGTGGCCGGCGCGGTTGGCCGCCGTGGCGATAAGGTTTTCGCGCACGGTCAGGGTGGGGAAGACCTGCCGCCCCTCCGGCACGAGGCCGAGGCCGGCGCGGGCGATCTGTTCGGGGGCGCGGTTGGTGATCTCCTGGCCGCGGAAGGTGATGCGGCCGGACTGGGCGGGCAGCAGGCCCATCAGGGTGCGGATCGTCGTGGTTTTGCCCATGCCGTTGCGGCCCATCAGGGTGACCAGCTCGCCCTCGCCGATAGTGAGCGTGATGTCGTGCAGGACGCGGCTGGGGCCGTAGCCGGCTTGCAGGGCGTGGATTTCGAGCATCACCCGGCCTCGCCGAGATAGGCGTCGCGCACCGCGGGGTCGGCGCGGATCGCGGCGGGGGCGCCGCTGGCGATGGCCTTGCCGTAGACCAGCACGGTGACGCGGTCCGCCAGGGCGAAGACCGCCTCCATGTCATGCTCGACCAGCAGCATGGTGACGTGGCCCTTGAGGCTGTGCAGCAGGGCGGTCATCGCCTGGGATTCGGTGGGGCCGAGGCCGGCCATCGGCTCATCCAGCAGCAGCATCCTCGCCCCGGTGGCCAGCGCCATGCCGAGTTCGAGCTGGCGCTGCTCGCCGTGGGCGAGGTCGGCCGCCGGTGTCTCGGCCCGGTGGGCGAGGCCGATGCGGGCGAGCATCTCGCTGGCCGGCGCTGTGAGCGCGGGGTCGCCGCGGGCGGGACGCCAGAAGCGGAACGGATGGCCGGCGCGGATCTGGGCGACGATCGCCAGATTCTCCAGCGCGGTGAAGTCGGGGAGGATGGAGGTGATCTGGAAGGACCGCACCAGACCACGCTGGACCCGCTTGTGGACGGGCAGATGCGCGAGGTCCGCGCCGGCGAAGCGGACAGTGCCGGAGTCCGGACGGAGCTCGCCGGCCAGCTGGCCGATCAGAGTGGTCTTGCCGGCGCCGTTGGGGCCGA
>CAMCJI010000177.1 GCA_945874805.1 Asaia bogorensis
GGATTGGTTCAACAATCGTCGACTGCTGGAGCCTATCGGAAACATACCCCCAGCAGAAGCCGAAGACCGCTACTACGCTACGCTTGACGAGCCTGCCCTGGCAGCCTGACTCAAACCAAACAGCCTCCGGCAAATCCGGGGCGGTTCACAGCTTACGCTTACAAAAGACCTTACCCGAGCTCAGGTGTAATGCCGATCGCCGTTCCCAGAACCTGTTCCGGCCCGGCTGATCCGCGCCGGATCGTTCCCGAATTGCGGCCAGACGGCTCTGGGCCGCGGACCAGAGCGCTTCATCGACAATCCGAAGCGCCGGCACGTCTTCTCGGATCCATGCCTCTCGCGGATTCGGCCGGGATACGCGTTTGCCGGTCTCGGGGTGCTTCACGTAGCGCTCGCGGTTCCACACGCGATGCCCAGCATAGAGTTCATTGCGGAGCTGCCCGGTCTCACGGGAGGCGTGGCCGCGGATCGTCGTGTCCTGCCAAATGCTCCCCTCCGGCCCGGGCACGGCGTCGGCGTTGAGCTGTCTGGCAATGGCGATCGGGCTATGATCGGCGGCAAACATCTCGAAGATGCGGCGCACCGCAACCGCCTCAACCTCGATAACGCGCAGGTCGCCCCGGACCCGCTCTCCCTCCGGGTTCAACTGCCGGTGTCAACGGCGGTCGAATTCCAGGCCGGTGTGGCGGAGTAAGAGCAGGCCACTCGTTTGCGGCGTGTGGTCTTGTTTTGTTCAGCCACACTGCCCGGCTGCGGCTGATCGTTAGGCGGAACGGCTTGCCCGTGTCTGCATCTGCCAGGCGACCAGGCCCGCGCCAAGGGCGAGGCCGATCCAGTGGGGATAGGGCACCAGATCCTTGGCTATCGCCTCGAGCACTGCGGGGAAGACCAGCAGTAGGCCGGCTGCGACCAGTATCGCCCGCTCCCACCCGGTGATCGCGCGGAGTAGCCAGCCCTGGCACGCCGAGGCGAGGAAGGCGAGGCCGGCGGTGGCGAGGAATATCTGCCAAGCGACGTCGCCCCAGGTCATGCTGCCGCGGAGTTGCAGCAAAAGGCCAACGCCCTCGGGGTCCGTGACGAACACGAAGGGCAGCACAAAGGCCGGTAGCGTGTACTTCCAGGCCATGAGCGTGGTGCGGTAGGGTCCGGCCCCGGTAATCGCGCTGGCAGCGAATGGCGAGAGCGCGGTCGGCGGCGAGACCTCGCTGAGCACCGCATAATAGAAAACGAACATGTGCGCGGCGTAGTCGGGGACGCCCAGTTTGATCAGCGCGGGGGCTGCCACCACAGCGCAGATGATGTAGCTCGCCGTCACCGGTACTGCGAGGCCTACCACCCAGACGATCAATGCAGTGTAGATGGCGGTCACCACCAGCGAACCGCCGGCGCCTTGGATGGCGATATCGGAAAACTTGAGGCCCAGTCCGGTCAGTGTGATCACACCGACGATGATGCCGGCGCAGGCACAGGTCGCCGCGATACCAACCGACTGGATGGCACCTTCCGAAAGTGCCCGCACCAGCTTGCGTGGCGTAAGCGCGGTGTCGGGCTTCAGCCATGAGAGTACGATGGCAACGCCCGTCGCATAGAGCACCGACATCGTGGCCGAATAGCCGAGCACCATGAACAAGATGATCGCGACCAGCGTGGAGAAGTGGAAGCCGTGCTCGCGCAGCAGCTTGCCCACCGGATCGACATGCATCGGCGGTCCGGCGTCCTCACCGCCTGCGACGCGGACAGCCTTGTCGGCGGCGATGCGGCGTTGGTCCAACTCGACCATGAACAGCAGCGAGGCGTAGTAGAGGCAGGTGGGCACGATGGCCATCACCAGCACGTCCAGGTAGCCGATCTTGAGATACTCGGCGATCAGGAAGGCGGCGGCTCCGAGCACTGGCGGCGAGATGATGGCGCCCAGCCCGCCGGCGGCGAGCAGACCACCGGCGTCGTCCGGCCGGTAGCCGACGCGCTTCATCATTGGCCAGGCGACGGTACCCAGAGTGACCGTGGTGGCCACGCCGGAGCCGGATGGCCCGCCAAGCAGGAAGGATGACAGCACTACGGTGCGACCTGCGCTCTGCGGCTTGCCGCCCGTGAGAGAGAATGAGAAATCGACAAAGAACTTGCCGGCACCGGAGGCCTGCAGCACCGCGCCGTAGATGGTGAACAGCACGATCAGCGAGGCGGACACATCCACGGCGGTGCCGAAAATACCTTCCAGCGTGACGGTCAGATGCGGGATCAGCCGCACGGCGTCGTAGCCCTGGTGGCGCCAGGGCGGCGGCAGCAGATTGCCGTAGAAGCCATAGAGCAGGAACGCGATGGAGATCACCGGCATGATCCAGCCGGTGGTACGCCGCGTCACCTCCAGCACCAGGGCGATCAGCAACCAGCCGACCACCAGATCCATCGGCTCAGGGAAGATGTAGCGGTCCTGCAGGTCGTCGCCGCCGGCGACGAGATACCAGATGACGTAGAGGCCGGCAGCGATGAGCGCCGCGTCCCAGGGCATCACCCGATTGCGGAACCGCTTGGTAACAGGGAACAGCGCGAAGCCGAGCACCATTGCGAAGCCGACATGCACGTAGCGCAGGATCGTGGTGGGCACGATGTCCCAGGCTGCCCACAGGTGGAACAGCGACATGGCCAGCGCCACCGCCACCGCGGCGTGGCCCAGCAGGCCGGGGAGGCGGTTCTGCGCGCCTTCCTCCTGCTCGATCAGTTCTTCCACCTTGCGTGCGGTGGCTTCGTCAAGGGCGCCTTCTGGCACCTCGGGCGGGAGAGACGTTTTCATGCGCGCGAGGTGCCAGACAGAGTTAAGCGGTAGAGGTCTTGCGGTGGGTTTCTGGCCAGCAGTGTCAGCCTAGCGTGGCGCCCGCGGCCTTCCAGAAAACCTCGGCCGCCGGGTGCCAGGGAATGCCGGCCGCCGCGGTCTTTTGTGCGGCCAGGGTGAAGTTGCGTGCCTCGGCATGCACTTTCGACCAGTCCTCGCGGCTGTCCCAGGTGATGCGGAGGATGCTCGTGACCATTTCGGCCGTCATGTCGTCGCGCACGGCAAGGATGTTGGCCACCGAGAGCTGCTTGTTCGGCGTTGTCTGGCCGGGATAGATGCCGGCCGGTATCTCCTCGGGGAAATAGACCGGGCCGTTCTCCGCCACGATCTTCTCGAACAGGTCTGCGTGGTCGATCAGGTGCAGCGTGGTGCCGGGCGTGGCCGCCAGATCGGTGATGGCGCTGGTGGGCACGCCGGAGACGAAGAAATATGCATCGAGCTTGCCGTCACGGATCGCGTTGGTGGATTCCGCCGGCGAGAGGCGCTCGCGTGCGCGGAAATCCTTCTCGCGGTCCAGCCCGGCGGCGGCGATCACGCGGAAGGCGAACAGCTCAGTCGCCGAGCCTGGCGCGCCCGTGCTGATGCGCTTGCCCTTGAGGTCGGCGATGCTCTTGATGCCGGTGGCGACGGTGGTCACCACCTGCATGCGGTTGGTGTAGAGCACCGCGATCGCCTTGGCCGGCACGGCGCGGCCGCGATACGGCCCGGTGCCGCGAATGCCGTCGACCGCTGCATCGACCTGGCCGAAGACCAGACCGGCCCGGCCGGCGCCCAGCAGCTGGAAATTGGCGACCGAGCCGCCGGTGACCTCGGCGGTGGCGCTCATGCCCGGAATGCCGCGCGAGAGGTAGTTCGCCAGTGCCCCGCCGAGCGGATAATAGACGCCGCCCGTGGTGCCGGTGGCGATCGACATCTGTACGGCGGTTTGCGCGCGAGCGGTTGCGGGGGCGGCAAGGGCTGCGGCGCCCAGGGCAAAGGCCCTTCGGCCAATGGCATTGGTCATAATTTCGTTTCCTCGGTTTCGGATACGGGGCGAGCGGGCCGCGTCCGGCTTATTGACCCAGGCTTCCCCGGATGGACAGCGGATATCGCTCCAATAGCGGCGATATGGCAGCATTTGCAATAGTCAGGGCAGTCGGGCCGGCCCGCCCCCGGGCTGCGGCCGTGGCGCATCGACCAAATCGCGTCAGGCCATCGCCGGCCGGCGGAGGCAGGCCACGAACTGGCCGGGGGCGGCTTCGACCAGCGGCGGGGTGATCACCTTACAGTCTGCCATCGCCACCGGGCAGCGGGTGTGGAAATGGCAGCCGGATGGCGGGCGCGCCGGGCTGGGCACGTCGCCCTGCAAAATCTGGCGCTGGCGCCTGCGGCGGGACGGGTCCGGCATCGGGGCGGCGGAGAGCAGCGCCTCCGTGTAAGGATGCAGCGGCGTGTTGAACAACGCCCGCTTGTCGGCGATCTCGACGATCCGGCCGAGATACATCACCGCGATGCGATGGCTGATATGGCGCATCACCGCCAGATCATGGCTGATGAACAGATAGGCGAGGCGGTATTCGTCCTGCAGGTCGATCAACAGGTTCAGCACCTGCGCCTGCACCGACACATCCAGCGCCGAGACCGGCTCGTCGGCGACGATGATGTCCGGATTGACCGCCAACGCCTTGGCGATGCCCAGCCGCTGGCGCTGTCCACCCGAGAATTCGTGGGTGAAGCGGGCCATACTCTCCGGCCGCAGCCCGACGCGGTTGAACAGGGCAGCCACCCGCTCCTGCACCTCCCGCCCGGAGGCGATGCCAAAGTTCTCCAGCGGCTCGCCGACGATGGTGCCGGCCGTCAGCCGCGGGTTGAGCGAGGAGTAGGGGTCCTGGAACACCGTCTGGATACGCCGGCGATGCGGCCACATCTCGGCCGCCGAGAAGGCGGAGACGTCCACCCCGCCCAGCAGGATGCGCCCGGCCGTGGGTTCCAGCAGTTTCAGCACCGTCTTGCCCACGGTGGACTTGCCGCAGCCGGATTCTCCGACGAGACCCAGCGTTTCACCGCGCCGGATGCCGAAGCTCACGCCATCGACCGCCTTCACCGTTCCGGTCTGGCGTTGCAGGATGCCGCCGTAGATGGGGAAATGCTTGACGAGGTCCTGAACCTCAAGGCTTGGGGCGTCGGTCATGCGGCCATCACCTGCGCCGCTTCCCAACAGGCTACCAGATGGCCCTGTTGCGGCTCGC
Organism: Asaia bogorensis; assembly: GCA_945874805.1. Lineage (GTDB taxonomy): Bacteria > Pseudomonadota > Alphaproteobacteria > Acetobacterales > Acetobacteraceae > CAIRTN01. The sequence goes on from CAMCJI010000177.1 coordinate 5,059, forward strand.
TCAGCGGTGGCGCTTCGGCTGCGCAGCGCGGCGTGGCGAAGCTGCAGCGCGGGGCGAAGGCGCAGCCGGCAATCGGCCGGTTCAGCGCCGGCACGATGCCCGGGATCTCCTGCAGGCGAGGGCGGCGGCCGGCGATCTCGGCGTCCATGTCCAGCCGCGGGATCGCGCGCATCAGGCCGCGAGTGTAGGGGTGCATCGGCTGGGCGAAGAGCGCATCCACCTGCGCTTCCTCCACCTTGCGGCCGGCATACATCACGACCACGCGCTGTGCCGTCTCGGCGATCACGCCAAGGTCATGGGTGATCATCAGTACCGCGGTGCCCAGCTGTTCCTTCAATTTCAGGATCAGGTCGAGGATCTGCGCCTGGATCGTCACGTCCAGTGCCGTCGTCGGCTCGTCGGCGATCAGCACCTTCGGGTCGCAGGAGAGGGCGATGGCGATCATCACCCGCTGGCGCATGCCGCCCGACAGCTGGTGCGGATATTCGTCCAGCCGGCGCCGGGAATCGGAGATGCCGACGAGGTCGAGCATCGCCTGAGCCCGGTCGCGCGCGGCCGGCCAGCCGCCGCCCTTGTGGCGCAGCACGTTCTCGGCGATCTGCACGCCGATGGTCAGCACCGGGTTCAGGCTGGTCATCGGCTCTTGGAAGATCATCGAGATCGAATGGCCGCGGATGGCCTTCATCTCGCTGTCCGACAGGCCGGCGAGGTCTGTGCCTTCGAAACGGATCGAGCCTGCGACGATGCGCGCGGTGTCCGGCGGCAGCAATCGCAGGATGGACAGGGCGGTGACGGATTTGCCGCAACCGGATTCGCCGACGATGCCCAGCGTCTCGCCGCGCTCGAGGTCGAAGCTGACGCCGTCGACCGCGCGGGTCACGCCGTCGCGTGTGAAGAAATGCGTAGCCATATCGCGGACTTGCAAGATCGCGCTCACATCCGCCTCGCCAGCCGTGGGTCCAACCGGTCGCGCAATCCATCCCCCAACAGGTTTACCGCCAAAACGGCAGTCGCCAGGAAGCAGCCGGGGATCAGGATGGTCCATGGCGCGATCTGGAAGAACTGACGGCCCTGGGCGATGATGTTGCCCCAGCTCGGCGTCTCGGGCGGCACGCCAGCGCCGAGGAAGCTAAGCCCGGCCTCAATGAGCATCGCCGAGGCGAAGATATAGCTGCCCTGAACGATCAGCGGTGCCAGCGTATTCGGCAGGATGTGGCGCACCAGCAGCCTGGTGCGCTGGGTGCCGCCGGCGATGGCACTTTCGATATAGGGCTGGCTGCGGATCGACAGCACCACGCTGCGCACCACCCGCACGATGCGCGGCACCTCGGGGATGGTGATGGCGACGATCACAATCGCCAGGCCCGGCCGGGTCAGAGTGATCAGCGCGATGGCCAACAGGATGGAGGGAATGGCCATCAGCCCGTCCATCAGCCGCATCACCACCGCATCGACCCGCTTGAGATAGCCGCACAACAGACCAAGCAGCAGGCCGACGACGCAGGAGATGCCGGCCACGACGAAGCCCACCATCAGCGAGACGCGCGCACCGTGGATGGTGCGCGCGAAAACATCTCGTCCGTACTGGTCGGTGCCGAACCAGAATCGTGCCGAGGGTGCGCGCAGGCGGTTGATCGAGGACAGCTTGAAAGGATCGCCGCTGATCCAGGGCGCGATGGCCGCCACGATCACCAGCAGGGTCAGCACCACGATTCCGAACGCGATGGTCGGATTGCGGCGGATCGAAACCAGCAGGCTGCCGCGCGGTGGCGCGCCGGCAGCGATGGGGGCGGCGGCACTCATCGCATCAATACCGGATCCGCGGGTCGAGGAAGACGTAGGAGATGTCGACCATCAGGTTGACGATCACCTTGGTCGCGGCAAACACGATGATCAGCCCCTGCACGATGGGATAGTCGCGCTTCAGCACGGCATCCACCGTCAAGCGCCCGAGGCCAGGGATGTTGAACACCGTCTCGGTGATCACAACGCCGGAGATCAACAAGGCGATGCCGATGCCGATTACGGTGACGATCGGGATCGAGGCGTTCTTCAGCGCATGCAGCAGCAGCACCCGGTCGGTCGCCAAGCCCTTTGAGTTGGCGGTGCGGATGTAATCCTGGCTGAGCACCTCAAGCATGGAGGCACGGGTGATCCGCGCTATCAACGCCATGTAGGTTGTGCCGAGAGCGATCGAAGGCAGCACCAGCCCCTCGGCAAAGGGCCAGAACCCTTCGGAGATCGGCCGGTAGCCCTGAACCGGCAGCCAGCCCAGCTGCACGGCAAAGATATAGATCAGCACATAGGCCACCAGGAATCCGGGCAGCGCAAAGCCCATCACCGCGAAGACCATCACCAGCCGGTCTACCAGCTTGCGCGCCCGCCAGGCCGCCACCACGCCAAGCGGCACTGCCAGCGTCACCGCTACCAGCAACGTGGAGAGCGTCAGCGCCACTGTCGGCTCCAGGCGCTGTGCGATCAGCCGGCTGACCGGCAGGTTGGAGAAGATCGAGGTGCCGAAGTCCCCCTGCGCCAGGCGGAGGATCCAGAGCCCGAACTGCTCCAGCATTGGCCGGTCCAGCCCGAGTTTGTCACGCACGGCGGCGATCGCTTCGGCGGTCGCGTCCTCGCCGGCGATGATCGCCGCCGGATCACCGGGGGCGATGCGCAGCAAAAAGAAGACGAAGACCGTCACGACGACCATGACAGGAATGGTCGCAAGCAGCCGGCCGAGGATATAGCGGATCACGGGGGTATGACGTGTGAGCGGGGGCTATTTCTTCGTGATGTTCCACAGGACGATCAGCCCTGTGTTCGGCACGATGCCGTCGATGCGGTCGGCCCGGTAGGCGAGCGGCTGCGTCCACTGGCCGAACGGCAGATAGACCACGTTCTCGATCGCGCGCTCCTGCAACTCCATGGTTACCTTGCGCTTCTCCGCGTCGGTCTGCGCGAAGGCGTAGTCGTTGCGCAGGCTCTCGATCTTGGCATCGCAAGGCCAGCCGACATTGCCCTTCTCACAGGCAGCGCCGACCCAGGTATGCAGCACGGGGTTTGCCCCGCCGACACCGCCGGAGGTGGTGACGAAGATGTTCCACCCGCCCTGAGCCGGCGGCTCGCGCCGGGCGCGGCGGGTCACCACCGTGCCCCAGTCCATCGCTTGCGCGTCCACGTTCAGGCCGGCCTCACGCATCGCCTCGATGAGCACCTGGGTGGCGGGGGTGATGGTGGAATGGTCGGTGGCCTGCAGCACGGTGATCGGCTCACCCTTGTAGCCGGCCTCGCGCATCAGCTTCAGTGTCTTCGCCGGGTTGTAGTCCTTCACCATCGCAGTTCCCGCATCCGACGCGAACTGCGAGCCGCACAGGATCATACCGTGGCAGACGGTGTAGAACTTCGGATCGCCTACGATCGTGCGCAGGAAATCCTCCTGGTTGATCAGATGGTACATCGCCTGCCGCATCTTGATGTTGTTGAACGGCGGATGCAGGTGGTTCAGGCGGATATTGCCGAAGGTGCTGTCGAGCTTGCCGGTTTTCAGCAGCTTCACCCCGCGCGCCTTTTCCAGGATCGGCAGGAAGTCGATGGGCGGGCTCTCGTAGAGGTCGATCTCACCGTTGATCAGCGCCGACATGGCGGTCTGCGCGTCGGCGATCCACAGCAGCTCCAACCGGTCCACGCCCGCGAACTTGCTGCCGGCGAAGGAGGACGCCTTCTCATTGCCCGGGCGCGGCACATAGTCGGCATTCTTCAGATAGACGGTCTTGCTGCCTGGCACCCACAGATCCTTGGCGAAGCGGAAGGGGCCGGAGCCGATCGCTTCGGTGATCTGGGTGTTCGGATCCACCATCGCGTCCCGCTCGCGCATGATCACCGGCACCGATGTGCCGGTCTTGCCGAGGGTTTCCAGCACCATCCCGTACGGCGCCTTCAGCACCATCTTGAAGGTCTTGGCGTCCACCACTTCGAAGCGTTCGATGAAGGACAGCAGGCGCTGGCCCACGCCGTCCTTGGCCCCCCAGCGGCGCAGGGAGGCGATGGCGTCCTTCGGCTCAACCGGGCTGCCGTCGTGGAACTTCAGGCCGTTGCGCAGCACGAAGGTATAGGTCTTGCGGTCGTCGCTGATCTCGTAGCGATCGACCATCTGCGGGTGCGGGCGCACGTCGTCATCGTT
>CAMCJI010000178.1 GCA_945874805.1 Asaia bogorensis
TCATCTGGCACTCGGTGAGTGTGATGTCGCCGATGTCGATGGGGAAGCCAAGCTCGGGGGGGGTGATCTCGACGGCGGCCTCGCCCACGCGGATTTCGCCGACGAAGGGATGCGAGCCGCCCCAGCCGCGCTGGGTGGAGTAGCCCATGGCGAGCAGGAACCCCTCATCGCCGCGGGCGAGCGCCTGAAGGCGGATGTCGCGGCCGGCGGGGAAGGCGAGGGGCTGGCGGGTGAGGTCGCCGGGTTCGGCGTCGCTCGTCGCGTCGGCTTCGATCATGCCCTCATTGCGCAGGATGTCGTGCACGGCCTGGACCGGTTCGCCGGCGGTCTCGGCCATCGCGGCGGCGGGCGGGGGGGTGCCGGCGGCGAGGGTGAAATCGAGCAGGCGGTGGGTGTAGTCGTAGGTCGGGCCGAGGATCTGGCCGCCGGGGAGGTCCTTGAACACCGCCGAAATGCGGCGGCGCACCTGCATCGCGCCGGTATCGACGGGGGTGGCGTAGCCGAAACGCGGCAGGGTGGTGCGGTAGGCGCGCAGCAGGAACGCGGCCTCGATGATGTCGCCCTGGGATTGCTTGATGGCGAGCGCGGCCAGCCCCGGATCGTAGCAGGCGCCCTCGGCCATCACACGATCGACAGCGCGGCCCTGCTGCTGCTGGATCTGCTCCAGCGTGATGCCGGGGACGTCCGGGTCGCCGCGGCGGTCCTGGGCGAGCCAGGCGTGCGCTGCGTCGATGGCGCGCTCGCCGCCTTTGACTGCGACGTAGGCCATCAGTTGTGCTCCGACGGGAGGGAAGGCAGGAAGGTCTTCCTTTTTGAAAAAAAGAAGCAAAAAACTTTTGTTACTTGTGACGTGCTTTGCAGCGGGCCGGCTTTACACGGAGACATCAGGCGACCCTCACCGAGCGGGGCAGCGCCGTCAGCGTGGTGCCGGCGGTCAGGATGAGGTCGATGCCACGCGGGAAGAGGGCGTGGTTGGCGGCCCAGCTTGCGGCGAAGTCGGCGGGCAGGCCGGTGGCGTGCAGCGGCGTGGGGGCGCGCAGGCCGGGGCCTGCGAGGGTGAAGCCTGCGCCTTCGCCGAGGGCGGGGAGTTGCAGGATGAGGGTGGCGGAGTCTTCCGGGCCTTCATCCGTGCCGGTGTCGAGGGTGGTGAGGTCGGGGAGTTCGTCGGTGACGACGAAGCGGGCGGCGGCGGGGTTTTCGACGAGGTCCGCGCCGCAGTGGAAGCGCAGCCAGCCGGCGGCGGCGGCGAAGGCGGGGGCGAGAAAAACCGGCGTGTCCTGATCGGCCAGCGTCAGCAGCAGGGCGCCGGTGGCGGGCGACATCGGGGCGGGCGGGGCGAGGGCGGTGCCGGCGGTGTGCAGGCTGCCTGGGCGGGACATCGCGTCCAGCACGGAGCGGAAGCTCGCCTGGGCGGCTTCCACGGGGTCGGAGAAGCCGGGGAGGAGGTCGGTCATGATGTGCGCATCGTTGCCATGGTGAAGAACTGCACGCGGGTGGCGGCGGCCTGGCGGGCGGCGGTGTCGCGCGCGGCGGCCTGGGCGGCGGCCAGCGGGGCGATCACCGCGGCCTCCAGCGCGTCGTGCAGGTCGGGGTTTTGCATGGCGGCGTCGATGCGGGCGGCGAGCTCGGCCTGGGCTGCGTCCCGGCTGGCGACGTAGGCGTGGCCGATCTCGCCGGCCTGGGTGCGCACCGTGCAGCGGGTGACGGTCATCTCGCCGAGGTTGAAGGCCTGGCCGGTGCCGCCGGCGCGGCCGCGCGTCATCACGAGGCCGGCTTCGGGGCCGCGCAGTCTCGTGTGTGGCGGGAGTGGCGGTGCGTCGGCCAAGTGGGCGGCAAGCTCGGCGGCGCTGGCGCGGGCGAGGACGGACATCCATCTCTGGCGGGGGGTCGTCGTCATGTCGGCGGGCCTCGTGTAGATGTCTAGACAGGTAATCCCCGGCCCTGGTATCGTCAAGTCCGCATCGCACAGCTTGGGACGGCGCAGGATGAAATTGGCATGACAGAGTCCGGCGGTGGGCCGCGCGAGCCCCATCTGCAAGAGCGGGGCGTGGCGCTGTGGCGGCAGATCGTGCGCGCCTTGCAGGCGGAAATCGCGGCCGGCGGGCATGCGCCGGGCGGGCGGTTGCCGACGGAGGCGCAAATGGCCGCGCGGTTCGGGGTGAATCGCCATACCGTCAGGCGCGCACTGGAGGAGATGTCGCGCGAGGGGCTGGTGCGCATCGAGCAGGGGCGCGGGAGTTTCATCGCCGAGGACGTGCTGGACTATCAGGTGGCGGCGCGGACGCGGTTTTCGGAGTGGATCAGGCGGCACAACAAGGAGCCGTCCGGCCGGATCACCGATCTGCGCGAGCTGCCGGCGGACGCCACGGTCGCGGCCGGGCTGGGACTGCGGGCGGGGGCGCGGGTGGTGATGCTGGAACGGCTGGGCCTGGCGGACGGGCGGCCGGTGAGCCTGGGCAACCACTACTTCTCCGCCGTGCGGTTTCCGCGGCTGCTGGCCGCGCTGCGGGACAGCCAGACGATCACCGCCGCGCTGGAGGCCCAAGGGGTGGCGGATTACCGCCGGCAATCGACCCGGGTCACCGCCCGCCTGCCGACGCCGAGCGAGGCACTGCTGCTGGCCATGCCACGCAACCGGCCGCTGCTGATCGCGGAGAACATCAACGTCGATTCCGCCGGGGCGGTGGTGGAATACGGGACGGCACGGTATCCGACGCCGCGCGTGCAGATTGTTTTTGAGCCTTGAGGGGGAAGGGAAGTAAGTCTTCTTTTTGTGAGCAAAAAGAAGCAAAAAAACCTTCTCCGTTGGGTTAGGGTTTTACTCGCGTATTTTGATTTCGGCTTGGGTGGGATTTTTTGGCTTCGCCTTGTTGTGAACCTCAGTTGGGTCTCGGCGGCGAAGCCCGGATAAAAGTTTTTTGCTTCTTTTTTCCAAAAAAGAAGAACGCTTACTTGCCTCTCCTTCACGTAAACGGAGCAATCGAAAGATGGACGCGATACGGCTGATGGGCGGGCGGATGCTCGTGGAGGGGGCGTTTGTTGCCGGGGATCTGCGGTTGGCGGACGGGGTGATTGCCGGGGATGGTGGGGCGCGCGGGTTTGATGCGTCGGGGCTGCTGGTGTTGCCGGGGATCGTGGATATTCACGGCGATGCCTTCGAGCGGCAGATGCAGCCGCGGCCGGGGATCGATTTTCCGATCGATCTGGCGCTGGTGGAGACGGAGAAGCAGCTGCTCGCGAACGGCATCACCACGGCGCTGCACGGGATTACGCTGAGCTGGGAGCCGGGGCTTCGCAGCGCCGACTCGTGGCGGGCGTTGCTGGACGGGTTGGCGGCGCGGCGCTGGACCTGCGACATGCGGGTGCATCTGCGCTGGGAGGCGTACAACCTCGATGCGCTGGATATGGCGATTGCGGATATCGCGGCGGGGCGGGTGCATCTGCTGGCGTTCAACGACCATACGCCCTCGATCCTGAAGAAGCTCGGTGATGATGCGACGGCGGCGAAGTACAGCGACCGGGCAGGGATGAAGGTGGCGGCGTTCCGCGAGTTGGCGCAGCGCGTCGCCGGGCGGGCGGCGGAGGTGCCGGCGGCACTGGCGCGGATTGCCGCGGCGGCGCGGGCGGCGGGGCTGCCGATGGCGAGCCATGACGACGATGCGGTGGAGGTGCGCGACTCGTTCCGGGCGATGGGGGCGCATGTGTGCGAGTTCCCGATGGCTGAGGCGGTGGGGAAGGCAGCCCGCGACTCGGGGGATCATGTGGTGATGGGCAGCCCGAATGTGGTGCGGGGGCGCTCGCATCTCGGCTGGGCCTCGGCGGCGCGGCTGGCGGAGGCGGGGATCTGCTCGGTGCTGTCGTCGGACTATTATTATCCGTGCCTGCTGCGCGCACCGTTCATCCTGGCGGGGCGGGGGGTGCTGAGCCTGGCGCAGGCCTGGGCGCTAGTGTCGGCCAATCCGGCGGCGGCGGCGGGCCTGGGCGATCGCGGGCGAAACGCGCCGGGGCTGCGCGGCGATGTGCTGGCCGTCGAGGATCGGGGCGGCGTGCCGCATCTGGTCGCGGCGTTTGCCGAGGGGCGGATTGCCTGGATGGGCCCGGAGGGTCAGGCGCGGCTGGGCTGATATCTGGGGAGGGACACTGGCTCGGGCGGTAGGATTCGAACCTACGACCGATCGGTTAACAGCCGATTGCTCTACCGCTGAGCTACACCCGAACAGTGTGAGCGGCTTCTATGTCCCTCTGCGGTGGCCGTCAACTGGGCAGATGCCATGCAGCATTGCACCCATTGGCCCGGGCGGTGTGTGTCGTGTAAGGTGAGGGCCGCGCGAGAGTGGCGGAACGGTAGACGCAGTCGGCTCAAAATCGACCGGCGAAAGTCATGGGGGTTCGAATCCCCCCTCTCGCACCACATGCCCCGCAGAGATACGGGGTGGATTTACCTACAATTGGATGCGTTAATTCCGTTCCCGGCGTGTTTGCGCCGGGAGTGGGAGCTTGCTGTGTCGCTGCTGGGCCGCGCCAATCTGCTGACGCGAATCCTGATTCTGGTGGTGGTTGCGACCCTGCCGGCGGTGCTGGTGCTGGCCTATCTGCAGCATGATCTGCGGATGAGCCGGCATGAGCGGCTGAGTGCGGAGGTGCTGCGCCAGGCCGAGCTGGTGGCTGGCGATGTGGGGAACATCATCACCGGGGCGCGGCAGCTGGCGGTAGCGATTTCGCATTATCGCACCGTGGGCGGGCTTGATCCCGCTTGCCGGCGCAATCTTCTGGCGTTGCAGGCGGACCTGCCGGCGTATGCGGCCCTGGCGGTGCTGCGCGAGGACGGCGCGGTGGTGTGCTCCACCATCGAGGGGACGAATGCCGCGCTGTCGGCGGCGATGGCGGCGCTGGTCATGCCGGCGCTGGCGCGGCGGGAGATGGAGCTGGGGGTGCTGGTGCCGGCGGGGGCGGGGTATGGGCCGGTGCTGCCGGTGGCGGTGGGGTTTCGCGGGGCGGACGGGCAGGCGGGCGTGGTGGTGGCTGCCTTGGATGTGGATTGGATGGGCGCGCAGCTCGCGACGATCCGCCATCCGCCGGGGATGACGCTGCTGATCGCCGATCGGGACGGCGTGATTGTGGCGGCGCATCCCGATCGCGCGCTGTTCGTCGGCCGGGCGCTGCCGCGGCGGCTGATGGAGCGGATGGCGCATACCGCGCCGGGCACCGCGGTGGTGCCGGGGGCGGACGGGAATCCGCGGCTGATCGGCTATATCCCGCCGGGCGGGATGGCGGAGGGGCTGTTCGTCTCGGTGGGGCAGGCGACGGCCGATCTGGTGGCGGACCTCGACCGGGCGACGTGGCAGGGCAGCCTGCTGGTGTTCGTGGGCGCGCTGCTGTCGCTGTGGCTGGCGCTGCTGGTGGGCGAGCGCTTCGTGCGCCAGCCGGCTGCGGCGCTGACGGAGGCGGCACGGCGCTGGGCGGAGGGGGATTTGCAGGCGCGGGCGCATCTGGGGGAGCCGGCCGGCTCCGAATTCGGCCGGCTGGCCGCGGCGTTCAACACGATGGCCGCGGCGATGGCGACCCAGCGCGCCGAGCTGGAGGCGCTGAATGCCACGCTGGAGGCCCGCGCGGAGGAGCGCAACCGCGATCTGCTGGAGAGCCGCAACCGCCTGCAGGTGGAGACGGCCGAGCGCGAACGCACCGAGGGGGAGCTGCGGCAGGCGCAGAAGTTGCAGGCGGTGGGGCAGCTCGCGGGCGGAATCGCGCATGATTTCAACAATCTGCTGACGGCGGTGACGGGCGCGCTGGAATTGCTGCGCCGGCGCCTGCCGCCGGGTGAGGCTGGGCAGCTGCGGTTGGTGGAGCACGCGCTCTCGGCAGCCGAGCGGGGCGGCAAGCTGACCGGGCAGTTGCTCAGCTTCTCGCGCCGGCAGCGCTTGCTGGCGGCGGCGACGGATGTGAATGCGAGCCTCGTGAGCCTGCATTCACTGTTGGCTGGCGCCCTCGGGCGGTCGGTGCGGATCGAGACGGAACTGGCCGAGGGGCTATGGCCGGCGATGGTCGATCCCAATCAGTTCGAGGCGGCGATGCTCAACCTCGCCATCAACGCGCGCGACGCGATGGCCGAGGGCGGGGTGCTGACGATCTCCACGCGCAATGTGCAGGTGCCGGCGGACCTGCCGGCGGGGCCGGGGATGCGGGCGGGGGCTTATGTGGCCGTGCAGGTGCGCGATAGCGGCAGCGGGAGGTCGGCCGATGTGCTGGGCCGCGCGTTCGAGCCTTTCTTCACCACCAAGCCGCCGGGCAGCGGCTCCGGTCTCGGGCTCAGCCAGGTGCATGGGCTGGCGGTGCAGTCCGGCGGGGATGCGCGGATTGCCAGCAGGCCGGGGGAAGGGACGGTGGTGACGCTGCTGCTGCCGCGGGCGGCGGCAGCCGCAGCGGCGGTGCCGGCGAAGGGGCGGCCGGGCGGGCGGCACAGCCGGGGCGTGCATATCCTAGTGGTCGATGACGACCGGCCGGTGCGCGACATGATCGCGGCCCTGCTGGTGGAGCGCGGGCATCAGGTGAGCACCGCCGAGGACGGGGCCAGCGGGCTGGCGGCGTTGCAGCGGGACCTGGCGGAGGGCGGGAGCATCGAGATCCTGCTCGCCGACTTCGTCATGCCGGGGATGAACGGCCTGGTGCTGATCCGCGCCGCCCAGGCGCTGCGGCCGGGGTTGAAGGCGCTGCTGGTGACCGGGCATGCGGAGTTCCGCAGCAGCGACAACTTGCGGCCCGAGCAGGTGATGCGCAAGCCGTTCACGCTGGCGCAGATGGACCAGCGGATCGAGACACTGCTGGCCGAGGGCAGGGCGCTGGCGCCGGCGGCGGAGTGACGTTACCGTCCGTCACGCAACGGGGTGCTGGCTGGGTGGGTCTGGAATTCGAGATTGTGCCGGCGATGGACCCGGCGGTGCTGGGGCCGCTGTGGCAGGAGCTGCTGGGTCGCGCCGAGGCGCCGTTCTTCCTCGACTGGCAATGGATCGGCTGCTGGCTGGCCGAGACCGGCCGCCGGCCGGAGGTGCTGGTGGGCCGCGCGGAGGGGCGGGTGGTGCTGCTCGGCGCGCTGCTGCCCTCCGTGCGCCGGGTGCTCGGCCTGCCGGTGCGGGGGTTGCGGCTGCATGCGACCGGCGAGGACGCGATCGACGTCATCACCAATGAATACAACGGGTTTCTGGTCGATTGTGCGTGGCGCGGCCGGGCGGAGATGGCGGCCGTAGGCTTCCTGATGGGCGGGCGGGCCATTGCGGGGGCGGTGCGCGACGAGCTGCACATGAAGGGCGTCGGCGGGGCGTTCAGCGGGGCGGATTGGTTCCAGCCCTCGGCGGTGCCGGCGGGGATTTCGGTGCGCGAGGTCTCGCGGCGGCCGGCCTGGCATGTGGATCTCGATGCGGTACGGGCGGGGGGTGGGGATTATCTCGCTTCGCTGTCCGCGAATACGCGCCAGCAGATCCGCCGCGCGATGCGGCTGTATGAGAAGCGCGGGCCGTTGCGCGGGGTGCGGGCGACGACGCGGGCGCAGGCGCTGGCATTCCTGGAGGATGTCGCGGCGCGGCATCAGACGTACTGGACCGGGCGGGGAGAGCTGGGGGGGTGGCACTGGCCGTTCTTCGAGCGGTTTCAGCGGCGGCTGGTTGCGGACTGCGTCGAGGCCGGGGGGGCGGAGCTGTTTCAGGTGAGCGCGGGGGAGACGATCCTTGGCACGCTGTACAACTTCGTCCACCAGGGGAGGGTGCTGTCGTACCAGAGCGGGATCAACTACGAGGCGGACGGCAAGCTGAAGCCGGGGCTGATATGCCACGCGCTGTGCATCCAGCGGCACCTCGACGAGGGGGCTTCGATGTACGACTTCATGGCAGGTGAGGCGCGGTACAAGGCGAGCCTGGGCCAGCCAGGCCCGGCGATGAGCTACTGGCTGGTGGCGCGGCGGACGCCGCTGCTGCGGCTGGAAGCGGCGTTGAAGGGGCTGCGGGACCGGGTGCGCAGCCGCGGTTAGCGGGGGGATCAGTCGCCCTTGAAGACGGGTTTGCGCTTTTCGAGGAAGGCGTGGACGGCCTCGGCATGGTCGCCGGTGGCGTGCATCAGGGCCTGGAAGCCGGCGGACATCTCCAGCAGCGTGTCCATGCGGGTGTGGCGGCCCTCGCGGATCAGGCGCTTGGTCAGGCGGACGGCGTGCGGGGGGTTGGCGGCGATGCGCTTTGCCAGCGCCCGGGCGGCGTTCATCAACTCGGCGTCCGGCACGACTTTGGAGACGAGGCCGATGGCCAGGGCCTCGGCAGCGTCGATCGCGTCGCCGGTGAAGGCCATCTCGCTGGCCTTGGCATAGCCGACGGTGCGGGGGAGGAGCCAAGCGCCACCATCGCCAGCGACGATGCCCATTTTGACGAAAGATTCTGCAAATTTCGCGCTCTCGGCCGCAATCCTCATGTCGCACATGCAGGTGAGGTCGAGCCCCGCGCCCATCGCCGGGCCGTTCACCGCGCAGATGATCGGCACATCGACGCGCTCGAAGGCCAGCGGAATGCGCTGGATGCCGGCGTTGTAGTAGTCGAGCGTGGTGACGGGGTTGGCCTTGCGGGCCTCCAGCGCATCGGCCATCGCGCGGATGTTGCCGCCCGAGGAGAAGGCGGTGCCGGCGGCGGTGAGGATGCCGACACGCACGGCGCGATCCGCCTGCATGCGCTCCAACGCGCCGATCAGGCCGTCCATCACCTCGGGCTCCGAAATCGGATTGCGCAACTCGGGCTGGTTGAGGGTGATGGTGGCGATGCCGTCTTCGACGGCGTAGAGGACTTTGTCGGCCATTGTTTGCTTTCCCGGGGGAAGTGGGGGAAGGGAAGGAAGTCTTCTTTTTGTGAACAAAAAGAAGCAAAAAAACTTTGTTCGTTGGGTGGGGTGCTGGTTCGCGGGATGGGGTTTGGTCAGGTGGGTTTTTTTGGCTTCGCCGTCTTGGGAACCAACTATCCGGCTTGAGGGCGAAGCCAAGGGACAAAGTTTTTTTGTTTCTTTTTGTTCACAAAAAGAAGACGCTTCCTTGCCTGCCCTTCACCTGAGTCCCAACCCCCGGGCGATCATGCCGCGCAGGATTTCGCGCGTGCCGCCGCGCAGCGAGAAGCTGGGGGCGTACATGG
>CAMCJI010000179.1 GCA_945874805.1 Asaia bogorensis
AGCAGTTTCGCAATCCGCTGGTGCGTGCGCTTCGTCAGTCTCACGGCCGACGGGTCCGCCGCCGTTCCGCCGTCACCTTGGCGATGATCGGCCGGCCCTGACCATCTTTTGGGAAATCATCCAGCACGATGGCCTTCAGCAACCGCCGAACCGTCACCGGCAGCGCCTCGCTGGCGACCGGCCCGAGCGGGTCAACACGGAAATCCAGCGGCGACGCGCTCACCTGCACCGTGATCGGCTTGCCGGCGCTGTTGCGCGCGCGCAGCCGCGTCACCGACGGCGATACCTGCACCTCCCCATCCAGAATCCCGGCCACCCGCGGGCCTTTCACCCGGGCTTGCCCCGCCACCCGCTGCATATCGTCGGTCTCGATCATGTCGTCGGCATGCTCATAGCCGAAGCTTTCCGAGACAACGGCGAAGCTTGCGGACTCGACGGCGATATGGACACCTTCGCCCTTGTACCATTGCTCGCCACGGCCGAAACGGAGCGTCACCGGCAACCGCAGAACATCCGGCGACTCATTATCCAGTTCCGGCCGGTGCAGTGACAGTTCAACGGTGCCCTCAAGCTGCACCACTGGCCCCACCTCCCACATCCAGGTCGAACCCTCCCCTCCGGGTCCGCCACGCGTCGCAGCGAAAGCCGCCCAGGCCTGCCGGAACTGCTCGGGCCAGTCCGGATGCGCCGAGCGGTTACCGAACAGGACTGTTTCCAACAGCCCGAGTTCGGTCTGGCTCGGGCACGACTGTTCGCGACGGTAGTTGCTGATTGTCCTCGGTGTCACCCCGCCGATTGCGTCAGCCAGCTCTTGATTGGACCATGTCTTTCCAGGCACCGTTGCTGAGCCGCCCGGCCGTGTGCCGCGGTCCATGATCCAGCAAAGAAGCGGGCCAAAGGTCCGGCCAGCAGGGTCGGTCACCGGCAAGGCATCCGTTTTCCGTCGCACCACCATTCCTTTCCTCCTTGCCGACAGGCGACACATCGCCCGGCAGATTGGCGATATTTGGTGTGCTCCCGCAAGTAAGGAGCCACCACATGACCCCCACCGTCCTCTATTTCGCCAAGGCCGCCACCTGCCTCGTCCTGGCCTACGCCGCCTGGCGCCACGCTCGCCGGCTGCACATTCTCGCCTACCTGCTGGCGGCCCTGATCGCCGCCGGCCTCGCCGTCGGCACGCATGGGCCGGAACCCGCGAAGGAGCCGGCCGCGCGCATCATCCTGCTGTGATCGCGCAGATGGGACGGACGGATCGTTTGGTCAAGCCGACCGAACGATCCGGCCACCCCCCCACCAAAAACCCTCTTGCCAAAACTAACATAGTTAGTTATAACGCCCCCAAATGCTCCCCCTCACCACCCTCGCCCTCTACCTCCACCGGGCACTCCACAGCTTCGACGGCCTCCGGGAAGCCGTCGGCCAGCGGCAGCGGGCCAGCCGCGCCCTGATTCCGCTGCTGAACCTAGTCTGGGGCCGCCTGACCCGCCTGCTCACCCGCCTCGACCGCCTGACCCGGCTCTGGGAGGCGGACCGCCTCCCCACCCCCCGCCCCAGGCGCCCCGCCACCCCCCGCCAGCGCCCCCCGCCCGAACTCCGCCAGCCCACCGGCCACGGCTGGCTCGCCAGGCTGCTCGGCCCGAATTTCGGCCCCGCCGGCGTCGCCGCCCTGCTGCAGGACCCCGACGCCCGCGCCCTGTTCGAAGCCGCCCCCCAGGCCGGCCGCATCTTCCGCCCGCTCTGCCGCCTCCTCGGCGTCGATCAACCGGACTGGCTGCGCCTGCCCCCGCGCCCCCGCAAACCGCGCGCCCCCAAACCCCCACGCCCGGAATCCCGTACGGCGATGATCCGCCGCTGGCGGCGGATGACCGGCGCCGAACTATCCGCCGAGTTCAGCCCCCTCCCACCCCACTTCAATCTCCCGATCCCCGGCTACCAGGCCATCCGACGAAAAATCAGAGCCGCCATCGCCGCCGGAGAAGTGCGTCCCCATTCATTACGAAAACAACCCGAATAAGCGGATTCAGCCCCGCTCGAACCGGATCACCGCCACCAGCGCGTCCCCACTCCCTGACGCCGCCGCCGGCGCACCCACCCGCAGCGTGTCGCGCGGCCCGGCCGCCACACCCCCCAGCCACACCTGCCCGCGCAGCACCACCATGAACTGCCCGAGCGAATCCCCCTGGGAGAGCGGCCCCGTCGCCCGCGGCGCCATCACCCGCACGCTCTGCCGAACCGCCCCCCGCGTCGAATAGGCATTGAGCACAAAACTCGGCGAACCCAGCAGCCGGCAATCCGCCTTCCACCCCCCATCGAAATCCGCGGGCTTGCCCGGCGTATCCACCACCAGCGGCGGATGCTCGGCGAAATCCAAAACGAACCCATCGCCCTCCACCAGCGTGATCGTCCGCTGCAAGCCGCTGTAGTTCGAAAACGGCGCCGGCCCGTCGATCCAGGCAAACGCCAGCGCCCAGCCCTCGCCGGCAGCAATATCGGCCTTCCGCCCCGCCCCATTGGCCCAGAGCGTCTCAGCCAGACCAGAAAACGGAATCAAAACAACAGACATCGGTAAACTCCATCCAGGCAGCCCAGGATGGGCAACCCGGCGATGGCCAGCAACCCCCGGCCCGCCTATCCTCCCCGCATGTCCAAACCGATCCCCTTCAAGCCCGACCGCTTCGCCAGCGCCGCCCCCCACTACCGCGCCGGCCGCCCGGCCTACGCCCCAAGGCTGATCTCCCGCGTCGCCGCCCTCGCCAACCTCAATCCCACAACCCGCATGCTCGACCTCGGCTGCGGCACGGGCGAGCTCGCCCACGCCTTCGCCCCCCTCGTCGCCCACGTCCTGGCCGCCGACCCCTCACCCGAGATGCTGGCCATCGCCGCCGAAAACCAGCCCGCCAACCTCACCCTGCGCCAGGCCAGCAGCTACGACCTCGACGCCTCCTTCGCCCCCGCGGACTTCGTCGCCATCGGCCGCGCCTTCCACTGGATGGACCGCGCCGACACCCTGCACCGCCTCGACGCCATCATCCCCCAAGGCGGCACCATCGCCCTCTTCGAGGACACCCACCCCGACCTCCCCGACAACGCCTGGGAAGCCGACTACCAGGCCCTGCTCCGCCGCTTCAGCCGCGACAACGCCGACCGCCGGCGCTGGAAGGGCGGCAGCTGGGTCCGCCACGAAGCCTTCCTGCTCGACAGCCCCTTCTCCCAACTGGAGCAGATCGCGGTGATCGAACGCCGCCGCACCCCCGCCGTCACCCTGGCCGACAGGATTCTATCCCTCTCCTCCACCTCCCCCG
Organism: Asaia bogorensis; assembly: GCA_945874805.1. Lineage (GTDB taxonomy): Bacteria > Pseudomonadota > Alphaproteobacteria > Acetobacterales > Acetobacteraceae > CAIRTN01. Next base: position 3,303 of record CAMCJI010000179.1, read on the forward strand.
CGCGCCTGGGCGAGAAGGCAAATGCGCTGCTGGGCGAGCTCGAAACCCTGCTCGCCCGCATCGCCCCGGACGGCTGGCTCACCGAAGTCGTCGCCACCAGCGCCCTGATCGCCCGGCGGCCCTAGCCGTCAGATCACCAGCCCGCCATCCACATGCAGCGCCTGGCCGGTGATGTAGCCGGCGACGGGCGAGGCGAGGAAGGCGATGGCCGCGGCCACATCCGCCGGCTCGCCGATCCGCCCCAGCGGCACCCGCCCCGCATTGCGCTGCGCCACCTCCGGCGGCAGGGCGGCATGCGCCCCGGCATCCTTGCGGATGAAGCCAGGCACAACGGCATTGACCGTCACCCGATCCGGCGCCAGTTCGATCGCCAGCGCCCGCACCAGCGCCTCCATCCCCGCCTTCGCTGCCGCCGAGGCAGGGAAGATCGGCACATCCAGCCGGTAAGCGTGCGCGACAAAACTACTCACCGCGACGATCCGCGCCTCGCTGGCCGCCCGCAGCGCCGGCATCGCCGCCCGGGCGAGGCGCAGGAACCCCCACTGGATCGCATCGACCGAACGGGCGAAGCCCTCGTCGGTCAGGTCCTCCACCTTCGTGCGATCGGCAAATCCGGCATTGCTCACCAGCACATCCAACCCGCCGAACGTCTCCACCGCCGCCTGCACCAGCCGGCCCGCCACCGCCGGCTCGCCGAGATCGCCGAGCACCGTCGCCACCTTGCCGCCCGCCGCCTCGATCGCCAGCCGCGTCGCGTCCAGCCCGGCGGCGTTGCGCCTTGTATGCGCCAGGATCGCCACCCCCGGCCCGGCCATCGCCCGGCAGACCGCCGCCCCCACGCCGCTCGCCGCCCCGGTCACCAGCACCACCCGATCGCGCATCACCCCACCCCTTGCCTGTCGCCCCGCGGCCGGTAGCCTGACCGCCGCACCACGGGGACGCAACCATGCCAGACCTGCCAGACGCCGATGCCGCCACGCACGGCCAGATCCTGCTGTGGCTGGAAATCTTCCAAGGCCACGTCCGCGCCGTGGATTATGCCGCCGCCCGGCCGATGTGGCACCCGGACCTGCTGGCCTTCGGCACCCACCGCGATATCATCGAGGGGCGGGAGAGCGCGATCGGCACGCAATGGAACAACGTCTGGCCCCGCACCGCCCACTTCGCCTTCGACCTCCCCGCCACCCGCGTGCTCGGCGGCTCAGCCCTCGCGGTGGCCGTGATCCCCTGGACCAGCACCGGCTTCCACCCGGACGCCTCCCGCTTCGACCGGCCGGGGCGGGCAACGATGGTCTTCGACCGCTCCGGCGAGCCCACCCTCGCCTGGGGCTGGCGCTGCGTGCACTCACACATGTCGCTCCACCGCGGCGTCCCGCAGGACAGCCACGCCGCTCGACCCGTCCGGGGCCGTTGACAGCCCTATCCCTCCCCCTCACCCTGCGCCGCAAATGGGAGCGAAACCATGACCGCACATGACGACGGAACCGGACCGAAGCGCCTGCGTAGCCGCCGCTGGTTCGATGACCCGCACAACCCGGCGATGACCGCGCTGTACATCGAGCGCATGTTGAACTACGGCCTCACCCGCGAGGAATTGCAGGGCGGCAAGCCGATCATCGGCATCGCCCAGACCGGCAGCGACATCGCGCCCTGCAACCGCCACCACATCGCGCTTGCCACCCGCACGCGCGACGGCATCCGCGACGCCGGCGGCATTCCGCTGGAATTCCCGATCCATCCGATCCAGGAGACGCTGAAGCGGCCGACCGCAGCGCTCGATCGCAATCTCGCCTACCTCTCCCTCGTCGAGGTGCTGCACGGCTATCCGCTGGATGGCGTGGTGCTGAACGCCGGCTGCGACAAAACCACGCCGGCGCTGCTGATGGGTGCTGCCACCGTCAACATTCCCGCCATCGTGCTCTCCGGCGGGCCGATGCTGGACGGCTGGTGGCAGGGCCGCCTCTCCGGCTCCGGCACCATCGTCTGGGAGGGCCGCAAGCTCTTCGCTGAGGGCAAAATCTCCTATGACGAGTTCATGGACATGGTCTGCTCCTCCGCCCCCTCGGTCGGGCACTGCAACACCATGGGCACGGCGAGTTCGATGAACGGCCTGGCCGAGGCGCTGGGCATGTCGTTGCCCGGCTGCTCCGCCATCCCCGCCCCTTACCGCGAGCGCGGGCAGATGGCCTACGCCACCGGCAAGCGCATCGTCGACATGGTGCACGAGAACCTCCGCCCGTCGGACATCATGACGAAGAAGGCGTTCGACAATGCGGTGGTCGCGGCCGCCGCCCTCGGCGCCTCGTCCAACTGCCCGATCCATATGGTGGCGATCGCCCGGCACATGGGGGTGGAGCATACCCTGGAGGATTGGCAGCGCCTCGGCCCCTCGATCCCGCTGCTTGTGGACATGCAGCCGGCCGGGCGCTTCCTCGGCGAGATGTTCCATCGCGGCGGCGGCGTGCCGGCGGTGATGAAGGAGCTTGCCGGTGCGGGCAAGCTGCACCTGGACGCCATGACCGTCAGCGGCAAGACCTACGGCGAGAACCTCAAGGGCGTGCCGGACGGCGACCGCGAGGTGATCCGCGCCTACGCCAAGCCGATGCTGGAATCCGCCGGCTACGTCGTGCTCTCCGGCAACCTGTTCGACAGCGCGGTGATGAAGATCAGCGTCATCGACAAGGAGTTCCGCAGCCGCTTCCTCTCCGACCCCGACCGCCCCAACGTGTTCGAGGGCAAGGCGATCGTGTTCGAGGGACCCGAAGACTACCACGACCGCATCGATGACCCGAACCTCGGCGTCGAGGAGCAGTCGGTGCTGATCATCCGCAACGCCGGCCCGGTCGGCTATCCCGGCTCGGCGGAGGTGGTGAACATGCAGCCGCCGGCTTCGATGCTGAAGGCCGGCATCAACGCCCTGCCGACGATGGGCGACGGGCGGCAGTCCGGCACCTCCGGCTCGCCCTCGATCCTCAACGTCTCGCCGGAAGCCGCCGTCGGCGGTGGGCTGGCGCTGCTGAAGACCGGCGATCGCATCCGCATCGACCTCAACACCCGCAAGGTGGACGTGCTGCTGCCGGAGGGCGAGCTCGCCGCCCGCCGTGCGGCCTGGAAGAAGCCGGACCTGGTGAGCCAGACGCCATGGGAGGAAATCTTCCGCAGCATGGCCGGCCAGATGGGCGACGGCGGCTGCCTGGAACCGGCGACGCTGTATCTCGACATCCTGGAGACGCGCGGCGAGAGCCGGAACAACCACTAAATTTGTATCGAGGGTAGAATTTTTTCTCGAGGAGCTTCACTGAATGGCTGGATTAGGTCTGGTGTGGGCTATTCTATTTCTGGGCTTTGCCCTCGCTCAATTCTATGTAGGCTTCGAGGGAATATATTTTCATCTCGGGCCATATTTTGCTTGGGCTGCTGTTATTGGTTGTTTCGTTTCTAGATTCATGCTTCCAATCACAATTGGGGTTTTCTTTGGTGCTAAGGATGTTTTTCATTGGCATTGGGCTTGGGCATTGATTTTTGCTGCTCCAGGATTGTTATTCCTTGTTCCTGGTATCATCGCGTCGATACTTTCAGCGTTACAGGGACGACGCAGCTGAATCGTAGCTCCTGACTAAGGCATTTGGATGTGCGATAGGATGGATCTGTCTGCAAGGAACCACTCCCCCCGCATTGTCTCGGATATCTGACTTCCCACCTTCAAGGAACCCACCAATGGCCGGACGTCTCGCAGGCAAGACCGCTTTCGTCACCGCCGCCGCCCAGGGCATCGGGCGGGCGACCGCGCTGGCCCTCGCGGCCGAGGGGGCGCGGGTGTTCGCCACCGACCTCAACGCGGCGAAGGTCGCTGAGATCAACGGGCCCAACCTGCAAACCCGGCCGCTGGACGTGCTGGACGCCGCCGCGATCAAGGCGATGGCCGATGAGGTCGGCGCGGTGGACATCCTGTTCAACTGCGCCGGCTTCGTGCACCAGGGCAGCATCCTGGACGCGACCGAGGCGGAATGGGACTTCGCCTTCGAGCTGAACGTGAAGTCGATGTTCCGCGTCACCCGCGCCTTCCTGCCGGGCATGCTGGGCCGCGGCGGCGGGTCCATCATCAGCGTCGCCAGCGTGGCGAGTTCGGTGAAGGGCATCGTCAACCGCGCCGCCTACGGGGCGAGCAAGGCGGCGGTGATCGGGCTGACCAAGTCGATCGCCGCGGACTACGCGACCAAGGGCATCCGCGCCAACGCCATCTGCCCGGGTACGGTGCAGTCGCCCAGCCTGGACGACCGGATCGCCGCCAACGCCGCCGCGGCCGGCGGGATGGACGCGGCGCGCGCGGCCTTCGTCGCGCGCCAGCCGATGGGACGGCTCGGGCGGCCGGAGGAGATCGCCCGCATGGCGGTGTATCTCGCCAGCGACGATGCGGAATTCATCACCGGCCAGGCGCTGGTGATCGATGGCGGCATCTCCCTCTAGCGATGCCGCATGCCCATTGCCGCCGGTGGCGCCTATTTCCTGATCGTCTTCGCGGCCGGCTTTGCCCTGGGCACGCTGCGGGTGCTGGCCATCGCCCCGCATCTGGGCGAACTGGTGGCCGTGGCGCTGGAACTGCCGGCGATGCTCGCCGCCTCCTGGTTCGCGGCCGGCTGGGTCGCGCGCCGCTTCGCCGTGCCGGCCCGCCTGCCGCCGCGGCTGGCGATGGGGGCGATCGCCTTCGCCGTGCTGATGCTGGCGGAATTCGCGCTGGCCGCCGCCCTGGGGCGCAGCCCCGCCGCCTATGCCGCTGTCTTCCTTACCGCGCCGGGCCTGCTGGGCCTGGCCGGTCAGATCGCCTTCGCCCTCTGTCCCGCCGCCCGGATTTGGGGCAGGACAGAGCCATGATCCCACCCGCCTTCAGGAGAGTATGATGAAGCTGCTGCGCTACGGCCCCGTCGGGGCAGAGAAACCCGGTCTGATCGATGCCGACGGCGCGCTGCGCGACCTGTCGGACATCGTGCCCGACATCAACGGCGCCACCCTTTCGCCGGCCGGCCTGGCGAAGATCGCCGGGATCGACCCGAAAACGCTCGCCTTCGTGCGCGGCACCCCGCGCATCGGCGCCTGCGTGGCCATGCCGCGCAACTTCGTCTGCATCGGCCTGAACTACGCCGACCACGCCGCCGAAACCGGCGCCACCCCGCCGACCGAGCCGATCATCTTCCTGAAGTCGCTCAACGCCTTCCAGGGCCCGAATGACGACGTGGTGATCCCCAAGGGCTCCACCAAGCCGGACTGGGAAGTGGAACTCGGCATCGTCATCGGCACCAAGGCGAAGAACGTCTCCGAAGCCGACGCCATGGACCACGTCGCCGGCTACTGCGTGATCAACGACGTCAGCGAACGCGACTTCCAGACCGGGCGCCCCGGCGGCCAGTGGGACAAGGGCAAGGGCTGCGACACCTTCGGCCCCACCGGCCCCTGGATGGTCACCAAAGACGAAATCCCCGACCCGCAGGCCCTGCACATGTGGCTCGACATCAACGGCGTGCGGATGCAGGACGGCAGCACCAAACCGATGATCTTCAACGTCCGCCAGATCGTCGCCGACGTGAGCAACTACATCACCCTGCACCCCGGCGACGTCATCGCCACCGGCACCCCCCCCGGCGTCGGCATGGGCAAGAAACCGAACCCGATCTGGCTGAAAGCCGGCGACGTGATGACACTCGGCATCGCCGGCCTCGGCGAGCAGAAGCAGAACGTGCGCGCGGATTGATGAAGGGAAGGAAGGCCAGGGGCTCTGCCCCTGG
>CAMCJI010000180.1 GCA_945874805.1 Asaia bogorensis
GATCCTCATGCCAGCAGCGCCGGCCAGCGCGCGGCCTGGGCCGCCACGTTCGCCGGCGCGGTGCCGCCGTAGGACACGCGCGAGGCCACCGAGGCATCGACCGTCAGCACCCCGAACACGTCCGCCTCGATCTTCGGCTCCTCGGCCTGCATCTCGGCCAGCGTCAGGCCGGCGAGATCGACGCCCTTGGCTTCGGCCCGGGCTACCAGCCGCCCGGTGACGTGATGGGCGGTGCGGAACGGCAGGCGCAGCACGCGGACGAGGTAATCCGCCAGATCGGTCGCGGTGGCGAAGCCGGAGCCGGCGAAATGGCGCATCCGCGCGAGGTCTGGGGTGAGGTCGCGCACCATCCCGGCGGTGGCGGCCAGGCAGAGCGCCCACGCCTCGGCGGCGTCGAACACCTGTTCCTTGTCCTCCTGCATGTCCTTCGCATAGGCCAAAGCGAGGCCCTTCATCACCGTCAGCAGGCCGATCAGCGCGCCGTTGATCCGCCCGGTTTTGGCGCGGACGAGTTCGGCCGCGTCCGGGTTGCGCTTCTGCGGCATGATCGAGCTGCCGGTGGTGAACGCGTCGGACAGGCGGATGAAGCCAAACGGGGCGGAGCACCAGATGGTGATCTCCTCCGCCAGCCGTGACAGGTGCATGGCCGAGATCGCCGCGGCGGCGAGGAATTCCAGTGCGAAATCCCGGTCGGACACGGCGTCGAGCGAGTTTGCCGTCGGCCGGTCGAAGCCGAGTGCCGCGGCGGTCATGTCGCGGTCCAGCGGGAAGGACGTGCCGGCCAGCGCGGCGGAGCCGAGCGGGCATTCGTTCAGCCGCCGCCGGCAATCCGCCAGCCGCCCGCGGTCGCGCGCGAGCATCTCGACATAGGCGAGCAGATGATGCCCGAAGGTGACCGGCTGGGCGGTTTGCAGGTGGGTGAAGCCCGGCATCGGGTCTGCCGCGTGCTCCGCCGCCCGGCCGACCAAAGCGCGCATGGTGTCGGCCAGTTGCGCGTCCAGCCCGTCGATCGCGTCGCGCGTCCACAGCCGGAAATCGGTGGCCACCTGATCGTTGCGGCTGCGCCCGGTGTGCAGGCGGCGCCCGGCGTCACCGATCCGCTCGGTCAGCCGCGCCTCGATGTTCATGTGGATGTCTTCCAGCGCCTCGTCGAAGGCGAAGCGCCCGGCATCGATGTCCGCCGCGATCGCCGCGAGGCCCGTCTTGATGTCCGTCTCGTCCTGCGCGGTGAGGATGCCGAGCTTCACCAGCATGGCCGCATGCGCGAGCGAGCCGCGGATGTCCTGGCGCCACATCTTGCGGTCGAAGCCGATCGAGGCATTTATCTCCTGCATGACCATGCCGGGGCCGGCGGCGAAGCGGCCGCCCCATTGCATGTTGGATGTGGCATTTCGCAGGTCGGGCGTATCGGACAAGGAAAAGGTCTCGCTGATGCAGGTGAACACACGCCGCGCGCTGCTGGCCGGAGCCGGCATGCTGGCCGCCGGGACGGTAGCCGCCGCAAGCCTCCTGCGCAAACCCGTGTTGCCGGAGGTCCACACCCTCGCCGCCGTCGGCCTCGGTGGCATCGAGGGCCTGCGCCCTGTCGATCCGCCGCGCATCCCGGCCGAGGCCCGCTTTTTCGACGCCCAGGGCGCGGAGCAGACGCTGGCCGCCCACCTAGGCAAGGGATTGATCGTCAATCTCTGGGCCACCTGGTGCGCGCCCTGCGTGGCCGAGATGCCGGCCTTGCAGGCCATCGCCAAGGCGCTGGCGCCCGAGGGCGTGCTCGTGCTGCCGCTGTCATCCGACCGCGGCGGGGCGGCGGTGGTGCAGAAGTTCTACGCGGCGAACGGCATCGACGGCCTGCCCGTGCTGCTGGACCCCAAGGGGGAGGCCGCCCGCGCCTGGTCCAGCCGCGGCCTGCCCACCACGCTCATCATCGACCGCCAGGGCCGCGAACGCGCCCGCCTGGAAGGCGGCGCGGACTGGGCGGCACCCGCCATGCTGGCGGCGGTGCGCCAGCTGGTGGGGTAGGCGGCCCGTCAGCCGGCCGGCCACATCCGCCGCATCACCCCGTCGCGCAGCAGGAAATGGTGGAACAGCGCCGCTCCCGCATGCGCGCCGACTGCCAGGAGGATCAGGTTCGCGGCAACTTCGTGCACCTCCCCCGCCAAGCCGCGCAACGCCCTGTCGCCCGGCGCGATGGAGGGCAGGCGCGGCAGGCCGAACATCGAATCGGCGCGGATCGCCTCGAACACCAGTCCGCCGGTGATCACCGCGAACAGCAGCACATACAGCGCCACATGCACCCAATGCGCCGCCCGGCCCATCCAACCCGGATCGGCGGCAATCCGGACGCCGGCGCTGCGGCGCCAGAGCACCCGGACGATCAGCACCAGTGCCAGTGCCACGCCGAGCGTGATGTGCAGGCTGCGCACGGTCACCTGTCCGCTGCCACGCGGGAACAGGTCGATGACCTGCGCCAGGGTCCAGATCAGCGCCACCAACCCGGCGGTCAGCCAGTGCAGCACGATCGTCGTGCGGTCATAGACCATCAGGAACTGCCGATCACCACGCCGACGCCGAACACCACCAGGCCGCCGAAGAAGATCTGCAAGGCCGCCGAAAACGGCGGCGAATCCATGTATTTCCAGCGAATCCAGGTGATCAACGCCAGTTCGAACACCACCACGATCACCGCCAGCACCGTCGCGGTCACGAAATCCGTGATCAGGTAGGGCAGCGTGTGGCCGACGCCGCCGAGCGTGGTCATGACGCCGCAGATGGTGCCGCGGATCCAGGGGGAGCCGCGGCCGGTCAGCGAGCCGTTGTCCGACAGAGCCTCGGTCAGCCCCATGGAAATGCCGGCGCCGACGGAGGCCGCCATGCCGACCAGGAACGCCTCCCAGGAATTATGGGTGGCGAAGGCCGCCGCAAACACGGGGGCGAGGGTGGAGACCGATCCGTCCATCAACCCGGCAAGACCGGGCTGCACGTAGCGCAGCAGCAGGTCCCGGCGGGCGGTTTCGGCCTCCTGCTCGCGCGCGCCCTCGGTGAGGTTCTGCGCCATCAGCCGTTCGGCGGTGTGCTCGTGCTTCTCCTCAGCCTCCGCGAGGTCGCCCAGCAGTTTGCGGATCGAGGCGTCGGTGCTGCGGGCGGCGGCCCGGCGGTAGAAGCGGGCGGCCTGCAACTCCATCAGCGAGGCCTGCCGGCGCACCGTCTCCAGCCGCAACGGCAGCATCTGCCACACCGCCTGCTGCTGAATGAAGCCGCGCACGTCCTGGCGGCGGACCAGCGGGATGTGTTCGCCGAATTTCTCGCGGTAGAGGTCGAGCAGCCAGCGGCGGTGTTCGCCTTCCTCCAGCGCCATTTCGCGGAAGATCGTCGCACTGTTGGGATAGTCGGCGCGCAGGCCCTCGGCGAAGTCGGCGTAGATACGCCCGTCCTCCTCCTCCGCCCCGATGGCCAGCGCCAGGACTTCCCGTTCAGTGAGTTCGTCGAAGTCCCGCATCCGCTGCTCCTCAAGCTATCCGACAATATGCGCCGGGTCCGCGGAAGATCAAGGCGATATCGCAATGATGAGAATGCGTCGCAACTGCGCAGGGCAGGCAGGGAAGCATCTTTTTTTTGAAAAAAAGAAGCAAAAAACTTTTGATACTTGGAGCCGGCTATCGAGGTAACCGTCCCTGAACGGAGAAACGTTTTTTTGCTTCTTTTTTTCCAAAAAAAGAAGACCCTTCCTACCTACCCCGCCGAATAATGCTCCGCCACAACCCCCGGCGCCCGCCCCGCGATGATATCGGCCAGCAGCCGCCCGCTGCCCGCCGCCAGCGTGAAGCCCAGCGAGCCCTGGCCGATGTTGAGCAGCAGGTTCGACACCCGCGTCCGCCCGATCCGCGGCAGGTCGTTCGGCGTTGCCGGCCGCAGCCCGGCCCAGGGCTGCAAATCTCCCATGTCGCAGGCGCCGGGGAAGGTGTTGGTCAGGTTTTCCGCCAGCACCGCGATCTTTTCCACCGCCACCACCGCCTCGCGCCCGCCGAGCTCGGCAAACCCCGCCGCCCGCACCCGCCCGCCGAGCGGCGCATAGACGGTCTTCACATGCAGATCGGTGATGCTGCGCACCGGGGCGGCGTTGGAATTGGCCACGCGCGCGGAGATCGAATAGCCGCGGATCGGCTGGATCGGCGCTGGCACCCCGGCCCCCCGCCCCAGCGCGGCGCTGCCCACGCCGGCGGCGAGCACATACAGGTCCGCCTCAACCGGCCCGGCCGAGGTCTCCACCGCCACCACACGCCCGCCGCCGGTGCGGATGCGGCTGACCTCCGTGCCGAAGCGGAAAGCCACCCCCCGCCCCGCCAGCACCCGGTGCAGCTCCACGCACAGCTTATGGCAATCCCCGACCTCCTCCGACGGCGTGTAGATCCCGCCGACGAGCCGATGCGCGATGGAGGCCAGGCCCGGCTCCAGGGCGATGCAGTCCTCCGCCGTGAGCGCCTGCTGCTCGCAGCCCATCGCCGCCTGTAATTTCATCTGCGCCACCGCATCGGCCATGCCGGTGGTGGAGGACTGCACCACCAGCTTGCCGTTCGGCGCGTGATCGAAGGCAACCGGCGTCTCCGCCATGATCTGGCGCAACATGTCCCGGCTATGGAACGACAGCGCCAGCAGCTTCGCCGTCCCCGCCTGCGCCACATCCGCCCGGCAGGCGGCCAGGAACCCCATGATCCATTTCCACTGCGCCGGGTCGGCGGCAGGGATGAAGCGGATCGGGCTGTCCGCCTTCAGCAGCCATTTCGGCAGGTTGCCGATCACCGACGGGCCGGCCATCGGCGCCACGTAGCTGTAGGAAAGCTGCGCCCCATTGGCGAAGCTGGTGCCCAGGCCCGGCCCCGCCGCGCGGTCGATCACCTCGACATCATGCCCGTCACGGTTCAGCCACCAAGCGGTGGCCATGCCGACAATCCCGGCGCCCAGCACGGCGATGCGCATCACTCTTCCCCTCGCTCCAACCCCGCCAGCTTAGCCCCGGCGCGCCGGGAGGGAAGCCGCGATCAATGCCGGAAGTGGCGCATCCCGGTCATCACCATCGCCACCCCCGCCGCATCGGCCGCCGCGATCACCTCCGCGTCGCGCATCGACCCGCCCGGCTGGATCACCGCCGTCGCGCCCGCCTCGATCGAGGCGATCAGCCCGTCGGCGAAGGGGAAGAACGCGTCGGACGCCACAACGCTGCCGATCGCCAGCGACTGCGCCAGCCCTGCCTTCGCCGCCGCGTCCTCCGCCTTCCAGGCGGCGATGCGCGCCGAGTTCACCCGGCTCATCTGCCCCGCGCCGATCCCCACCGTGGCCGCATCCTTCGCATAGATGATCGCGTTGGACTTCACGTGCTTGCACACCCGGAAGGCGAACAGCAGGTCGTCCAGCTCGGCTGCCGTCGGCGCCCGCTGGGTCACCACCCGCAGATCCGCCAGCCCCACCCGCCCGGCATCGCGCGTCTGGGCGAGAAATCCGCCGGCGACCGACTTCACCATCAGCCCCGGTGCGGCGGGGTCCGGCAGCGCGCCGGTGAGCAGCACCCGCAGGTTCTTCTTGCGCGCGAGCAGCGCCAGCGCCTCCTCCGTCGCATCGGGGGCGACGATCACCTCGGAGAAGATCGCCGCGATCTTCTCCGCCGCCGCCGCATCCAGCGTCCGGTTCAGCGCCACGATGCCGCCGAACGCCGATTCCGGATCGCAGCGCAGCGCCGCATCCCAGGCCTCGGCGAGGCTGGCGGCCGAGGCGACGCCGCAGGGATTGGCGTGCTTGACGATCACCACCGTGGGTGCGGCGAACTCCGCGACGCATTCGAACGCCGCGTCCGTGTCGTTGATGTTGTTGTAGGACAGCTCCTTGCCCTGCACCTGCCGCGCGGTGACCACCCCCGGCCGGTCGCCGGTGCGATACAGGGCGGCCTGCTGGTGGCTGTTCTCGCCGTAGCGCAGCAGTTGCAGCCGGCTGCCGGCCACCGCCATCCGCTCGGGGAAGCTCTCGCCCTGCTGGCCCGCGAACCAGCCGGAGATCGCCGTGTCATAGGCCGCCGTGCGGGCATAGGCGGCGGCCGCGAGGCTGCGGCGCAGCGCCAGCGTCGTGCCGCCCTGCGCCGCCAGCTCGCCCAGCAGCGCCTCGTACTGCGCCACATCGGTCACCACCGCCACGAAATCATGGTTCTTCGCCGCCGCCCGGATCAGCGCCGGGCCGCCGATGTCGATATTTTCCACGCAGTCCTCATAGGAGCCGCCGCGCGCCACCGTCGCCTCGAAGGGGTAGAGGTTGCTGACCAGCAGGTCGATCGGCGCGATCTTGTGCGCCTCCATCTGCGCCACATGCGCCGGCAGGTCGCGCCGGCCGAGCAGGCCGCCGTGGATCTGCGGCACCAGCGTCTTCACCCGCCCGTCGAGGATTTCCGGAAAGCCGGTATGGTCGGAGACCTCGACCACCGCGATCCCCGCCGCCCGCAGCGCCTGCGCCGAGCCGCCGGTCGAGAGGATCTCCACCCCCGCCGCGGCCAGCGCCTGGCCGAGGGCGATCAGCCCGGTCTTGTCGGAGACGGAAATCAGCGCGCGGCGAATGCGGATGATGCCGGTCATGTCAGGCTCCCGATGAATGCGGGCGGGATAGACCTAGGCGCCAAGCAGGTCCAGCGTGCGGGCGACAACCCTGGCCTCATCGAACCGGTCGAGCGCCCGCGCCCGCCCCGCCGCCCCCATCCGCGCCCGCTCCGCCGGGTCGCCCGCCAGGCGCTGCAACGCGGCGGCCAGAGGCGCCGCCTGCATCGGCGCCACCAGCAGCCCGGTCTCGCCGGCCACCACCTGCTCGCGCGGCCCGCGTATGTCGGTGGCGACCACCGGCAGCCCGGTCAGCATCGCCTCGATGACCGACATCGGCAGCCCCTCGAAATGGCTGGGCAAAGCGAAGATGTCGGAAGCCGCCAGCAGTGCCGGCACATCCTCCCGATAGCCCAGCCGCCGCAGCCGATCCCCCAGCCCGGCCGCCGCAAAATACGGTTCCAGGTCCTCGCCGTGATCGGAGTCGAGCCGGTTGCCGACGACCCACAGCTCCGCATCCACATCGCGCATCGCCGCCAGCAGTTCGGGATGCCCCTTGTGCCGCACCAGCCGCGAGACGACTATCACCACCACCCGCCCCTCCGGCACGCCCAGTTCCGCCCTGATGCGCGCCCGCGCCGCCGGATCGGGTCGGAACCGCGCGGGGTCGCGCCCGTTGCCGCAGGCCACCGCATGCCGCGCGATGCCCAGCCGCCGCGCGTCCGCCGCCTCCTCGCTGGAGACGGTGAGATACACATCCGTCATCCGCCCGCCCAACCACTCGATCACCAGCCCCAACCCCCGACGCCACCAGGGGCCCGGCTGGTTGAACATGAAACCGTGGCAGGTGTAGGCCACCCGCGGCACCCCCTCCAGCCGCGCCGCCAGCCGGGCGAGAAACCCGCTGATCGGCATGTGCCCATGCACCAGATCGGGCTTCTCCACCCGGATCAGCGCCCGCAACGCCCGCAGCGCCCGCCAGCTCGCGACCGGCGACAGGCTGCGCTTCAGCGGCACGCCGACCACGCGAAACCCCTCGCCGCGCGCCACATCCAGCAACGGCCCCTCGGCGGAGGCGCCGACCGCCTCATGCCCCCGATCGCGCAGGCCGCGCATCAGCGGCAGCAGGAAATGCCGCAGCGAGAAGTCGACGTTGATGACGAGGAGGACTTTCACGGCGCAGGCAGGAAGGAAGGAAGTACCTTCTTTTTTGAAAAAAAGAAGCAAAAAACTTCTGCCACTGGCTTCGTCAAAAAGCCGGATGGATGGTGGAAAAGAGGGCGAAGCCAAAAAACCCCACTCAGCCCAAGAACCGCCGCCGAGTCCCAGCCCCCAACCAACGGAAAAAGTTTTTTTGCTTCTTTTTGTTCACAAAAAGAAGAATCCTGCCTACCCAAACTTCTCCAACCCCCACTTCACCAACTGCGGCTCATCTTGCCGGCAGGTGACGACGATTTGCTGGCAGCGGCGCGGTTCGGCCCCGCCGAGGTAGATGCTGTCTTCGACGGCGATGCTGGCCGGTTCCGCCCGGAAGCGCCAGCCGGAGCCGGAGGCCAGGCGCAGCAGCACCGCCTCGCCGTCCTGTTGCAGCGACGCGTTGACGCCGGGGTGCAGGTGGAAGCGCAGTTGGAACGGCTGGGGGGAGGCGGCTTCGATCGAGTCTTCCCCGCGGATGTCTTCGCCGCTGTCGGACATGTAGAGGCGGCGGTGATGCACGGCGCCGAAGGGGCGGCGGTAGCCGTCGTGGCTGGTGTCGAGCCAGAACGGCCCGGAGGCGGTCATTGCCGGGCTGACCTCCACATGCGTGGGTCGCCAGCCGAGGCCTTCGGGTTTCAGTTCGGCGGAGTTGGTGTCGGCAACCACCAGTGTGGAATGCGCCGCGGTGGCGCGGCAGGCGTCGCGCCAGGCTTCGTCGGCCACCGGGGCGGCGCCGCAATTGACGATCAGCCGCTCCCGGCCCACCGACAATTCGAAGGAGAGGGTGCCGGCATGCGCCAGCCGGTCGAGCTTGGCGGCGGCCGGCGGGCCGCAATCGATGATCAGGCAGGAGCGCCCGGCCTGCAGCCGGCGGAAGCCGCCTTCCGGCAGGTCGTTCGGGGCCCGCCCGGCACGGCCGGCCTGGGTGAGCACCTGTTCCAGCAGCGCTGGCGTTTCCTCGCGGGTGCCGTTGAACAGTGCCAGCCCGCCGTCGCCGTGGCGGAGCATGCGCAGCGCCTGGCTCATCCGCTCGATCGCGGGGGACAGCACATGCGGCGCGGTGGCGCTGGCGGCCTGGAGGAGCGCGCGGATTTCGCAGAGGTCCTGCAGGGCTGCGACGTGGCGGCCGGGGCTGCGTTCGCACTGCATCCCGTCGGCCAGCACCTGCCGGCCGATCTCCTGCGGCAGCACGCGCAGCGCGCGCGACATCAGGGTGGAGGGCTCGGGGAGCGCGATGGCGGCGGC
>CAMCJI010000181.1 GCA_945874805.1 Asaia bogorensis
GGAGCCCCCCGCCTTGCTGCCTTCCTCACGCCAACGCGCGCCGTGCTGCTGCTGATTGCGGCGGGCACGGCGCTGCGGGTGGCGATGGGGTTTGCGATCGGGCTTGGCGTTGACGAGAGTTATATGGTGGCGGCCGGGCGGGTTTTGCAGCTCGGTTATTTCGATCATCCGCCGATGGCGTGGTGGCTGTCGTCCGGGTTTGCGCATCTGGTGGGGAGCGAGGCGGCGGGGGTGGTGCGGCTGCCGTTCGTGGCGCTGTTCGCGCTGTCCACATGGCTGATGTTCCGGCTGACGGCGGAGGTGGCGGGGGAGCGGGCGGGGGTTTGGGCGTGTGTGGCGTTCAACCTGGCGCCGGTGTTCGGGGTGACGAGCGGGGGGTGGGTGCTGCCGGATGGGCCGTTGGTCTGTGCGTTGCTGGCGGTGGCGCTTTGCCTCGTGCGGGGGTTGGCGGGCCGGGGGTGGCGTTGGTGGATCGGCGCGGGGGTGGCGGCGGGGCTCGCGCTGCTGTCGAAATATCCGGCCGCTGTGGTGCTGTTCGGGGCGTTTGTGGGGATCGCGAGCCATCCGGTGTGGCGGCGCTGGTTGATGCGGCCGGAGCCTTGGGTGGCGCTGTTGGTGGCGGTGGTGGTGTTCGCGCCGGTACCGATTTGGAATGCGGCGAACGGCTGGGCAAGCTTTGCGTTTCAGTCTGGCCGGGCGGCGGCGGCGAAGTGGAACTGGGTTGGGCCGCTGGCGATGCTCGGGGGGAGTGCGCTGTTCGTGCTGCCGGGGACCTGGGCGGGGCTGATCTGGGGCATGGCGGGGGCGTTGCGGCGGGGGCCGGTGGGGTCAGCGTGGCTGCTCGCCTGGATGGCGCTGCCGACGCTGGTGCTGTTCACGGTGACGGCGCTGTGGTCGCGGCAGATTTTGTTCCATTGGCCGGCGCCTGGGCTGTTGCTGCTGTTTCCGCTGCTGGGGGGGATCGTCGTCCGGTTGCTGGATGCCTGGCCGGTGGGGATGCGGCGCCTGATCGCGGCGAGTGTGGTGCTGGTGGTCGGCGCCCTGCCGCTGGTAGCCGCCGAGGTGCGGTTCGGGCTGCTGCCCGGCGATCCCGCGCGGCAGGGGCTGGACTGGACGGCGCTGCGGCCGGCGCTGGCGGCGCGGGGATTGCTGGGCGGGGTGATCGCGGCACCTTCCTGGTCGGATACCGGCAAGGTCGATTATGCGCTGGGCGGCAATCCGGTGGTGCTGTGCCTGAACACCGATGCGCGGCAGTATCTGTTCACCCAGAACCCGCGCGATCATCTCGGCCGGGACATGCTGATCATCGCGCCGCGTCAGACCGAGGCGCGGATTCGGGCGAGCTACGGGGCGATCTTCGAGTCGATCGAGGTGCTGCCGCCGGTGCTGGTTGACCTGCCGGGCCGGCCGGGCGTTTCATTCCCCTTGTTCCGTGCCCGCCGGCTGTTGGCGTGGCCGCCGTAAAGGAGTCTGTGATGGCTTTCGTCTGCACCGTGCCCGCCGTGCCCACCCTTCAGCGTGACGATGATGATCTGCGGATCACGCGATGGGATTTTGCGCCGGGGGCGGTGACGGGATGGCATACGCATGGGTGGCCGTATTTCGTCATCATGCTCACCGAGGGGGTGCTGCGGGTGCATAACGGCACGCAGGTGACGGATACGCACCTGAACGAGGGGCAGGCCTACAACCGGCCGGCCGGTGCCGAGCATGATGTGATGAACGGATCGGCGCATCCGATCGCGTTCGTGGAGATCGAGGTGAAGCGGCCGGGAGCGATACCCTTCCCGGCCTGACACCGGCTACATCGTGGCGCCTAGCACCCAGGGGGCGAATTCGGCGCTGCCGAAATCATAGGCCTCGCTTTTGGTGGCCTGGCCGGAGGCGGTGGCCAGCATCAGCTCGAAGATGCGCTGGCCGTTTTCGGCCACGCTCTCGGTGCCATCGACGATGGTGCCGCAGTTGATGTCCATGTCCTCCTCCATGCGGGTGAACATGGCGGTGTTGGTGGCCAGCTTGATCGAGGGCGAGGGCTTGCAGCCAAACACGCTGCCGCGGCCGGTGGTGAAGCAGACAAGGTTGGCGCCGCCGGCAACCTGGCCGGTGGCGGCGACGGGGTCGTAGCCCGGCGTGTCCATGAAGACGAAACCCTTTTCGGTGACGGCTTCGGCGTAGCCCACAACCTGGGTGAGGTTGGTGGAACCGGCCTTGACCATCGCACCGAGCGACTTCTCCAGGATGGTCGTCAGCCCGCCGGCCTTGTTGCCGGGGGAGGGGTTGGCGTTCATCTCGGCGTTGTTGCGGGCGGTGTAGTCGTCCCACCAGCGCATCAGAGCGACGAGCTTTTCGCCGGTCTCGCGCGAGGTGGCGCGGCGGGTGAGCAGGTGCTCGGCGCCGTAGGTCTCCGGCGTTTCGGACAGGATCACCGTGCCGCCGTGGCGGATCAGCAGGTCCGACGCATAGCCCAGCGCGGTGTTGGCGGAGATGCCGGAATAGCCGTCCGACCCGCCGCATTGCAGGGCGACCATCAGTTCGCTGGCAGGGACGGGTTCGCGGTGGACGTTGTTCGCCTCGGCCAGGGCCTCGCGCACGAAGGCGATGCCGGCTTCGACCGTCTTGCGGGTGCCGCCCATCTCCTGGATGTCCATGGCGCGCAGGCGGCCGGCGAGCTTCTGTTCGGCGACGAGACCGCCGAGCTGGTTGACCTCGCAGCCCAGGCCGAGGATCACCACGGCGGCGAAGTTCACGTGCCGGGCGAAGCCGCCCAGCGTGCGGCGCAGCAGGGCCAGCGGCTCCTTCTGCGTCATGCCGCAGCCGGTTTTGTGGGTGAGCGCCACCACGCCATCGACATTGGGGAACTCGGCCAGCGGGTCGTAGCCGGTGATCGGGTTCTTCTTGAAGGCACCGGCGACGAGGTCGGCCACGTGCGCCGAGCAGTTCACGCTGGTCAGGATGCCGATGTAGTTGCGCGTTGCCACCCGCCCGTCCGGGCGGCGGATGCCCATGAACGTCGCCTGCTCGGGGAAGTATTGTGTGGGCTTCACATCGACGCCCCAGGCATAGTCGCGGGTGAAATCGCCCATGCCGCAGTTGTGCTCATGCACATGCTGGCCAGGCGAGATCTGCTGGGTGGCGAAACCGATGATCTGGCCGTAGCGGCGGATCGCCTCGCCCTCGGCGAGCGCGCGCACGGCCACCTTGTGCCCGGCGGGAATGCGCTGGGTGGCCACCACGTTGGGGCCGACGCCGGTGCCGGGCAGCAGCGTCGCGCGGGCGATCACCACGCTGTCGTCGGGGTTGAGGACGATGACGGGCGATGGGGTCATTTGAGTGGCTCCTGAGCAGGCAAGTGGCAGGAAGGCAGGGTCTTCTTTTTTGAAAAAAAGAAGCAAAAAACTTTTGTTCATTTGGAGCCGGCTGTTCGAACAGCCGGCTCCAACGAATAAAGTTTTTTTGCTTCTTTTTGTTCACAAAAAGAAGAGTCTTGCTTGCCTATCCTTGCTTCGCCTTGCGCGCGATGCCGATATGCTCCTTCGCGGCCATCGCCATCAGCGAGGCCTCGTTGGCGAGCGACACCAGCTTGAAGCCGCGCTTGATGCAGTTCGCCGCATCGGCGCCGCCGGAGGTGTGGATGCCGGCGTAGATGCCGCGCTTGTCGCATTCCTTCAGGATCTTGTCGTAGATCTTGAGGATTTCCGGCTCGCTGCGGTCCAGCTTGGCGACCATGCCGTAGGACAGGCCAAGGTCGGACGGGCCGATATAGACGCCGGCGATGCCTTCGACGTCGAGGATGGCTTCGAGGTTCTTGATCGCCGTTTTGGTCTCGATCATCGGGATGCAGAGCGTCTCCTTGTTCGCCGTCGGCTGGTAGGAGTTCGCTTCGCCGTAGAGGCCGGCGCGGATCGGGCCGTTGGAGCGGCTGCCCTCGGGCGGATACTTGCAGTAGGAGACGAAGGCCTCGGCCTCCTTCTTGGTGTTGATCATCGGGCAGATGACGCCGTAGGCGCCGCCATCGAGCACCTTGCCGATGATGCCGGGCTCGTTCCAGGGCACGCGGACCATCGGGGTCACGGGGTGGGCCTGCATCGCCTGGAAGCATTCGATCATCGACATGTAGTCCTGCACGCCGTGCTGCATGTCCACGGTGACGGAGTCGAAGCCGCACTGGGCGATGACTTCGGCCGAGAAGCCGTTGGGGATGGCCAGCCAGCCGTTGACGACTGCCTTGCCCGAGGCCCAAATCTGGGCGACCTTGTTTGCCATTGGACGTGTTTCCTTCCCTGGAACGCTGATGGTAACGCTATTCCTCGCGCTCTCAGGGGTCAATTCCGTGCCGGGAGGTCAGCCATGACGGGCAGCTACGCCGGGCCGGTGATCGACGCGCATCACCATCTGTGGGACCTGTCCATGCGCCGGCATCCCTGGCTGATCGAAGGGAGCACGGAGGCGGCCCCGTTGGGGGATATCAGCTATCTTCGCCACAGCTATCTGCCGGACGATCTGCGCGCGGATGCCGGGCCGCGGGTGGTCGGCAGCGTGCATATCGAGGCGCTGTGGGACCGCCGGCGCAGCCCGGTGGAGGAGACGGCGTGGCTGGATACGCTGGACCTCGCCGGCGGAATCGGGGTGCGCTGCGTGGCGCGGGCGGATATCGCCGGGCCGGATGCGGCGGCGCTGATCGAGGCACAGGCGGCGCATCCGCGGGTGGCGGGGGTGCGGGAGGTGATCCGCTGGCATCCCGATCCGGCGAAACGCTGGGCGGAGGCGGGCATTCTGGACAGTGCCGCGTTTCGCGCGGGGGTGGCGCTGCTGGGGCGGCATGGTCTCGCGCTCGACCTGTTGATGAACCCCTGGCAGTGCCCGGATGTGGTGCGCCTCGCGCAGGACTTTCCGGACCAGCGCATCCTGGTGAACCATTGCTGCACGCCGAACGATCGGGACGCCGCCGGGATGGAGCGCTGGCGGGCGGGTCTGGCGGCGATGGGCGCCTGCCCAAACGTGGCGATCAAGGTCTCGAACTTCGGGGCCTATGGCACCGACAAGTCGCTGCCGGCGCTGCGGGAGACGATCCTGACCTGCATCGAAGCCTTCGGGACCGGGCGGGCGTTGTTCGGGACGGACTACCCGGTGGCGCGGCGAAACATGGGATACGCGGCGATGATCGACGCGTTCGCAGCGAGCATCGCCGAGTTCTCAGGGGATGAGCAGCGGGTGTTGTTTTGTGGGAATGCGCGGGCGTGGTACGGGATCGGGTGAGGGGAAGGAAGGTCTTCTTTTTGTGAACAAAAAGAAACAAAAAAACTTTGCCCGTTTGGGGGTGGCTTGAGTGGCGGCGTGGGGTTATGGCGGGCTGGGTTCATGTGCTTCGCCGGATTTTCAACCATCTATCCGGCTCGACGGCGAAGCCATAAAGCCCTCGGCACGCGAAACCAAAGAGGCGAGCCCACACCTCACCCACGAATAAAGTTTTTTTGCTTCTTTTTGTTCACAAAAAGAAGACTCTTGTCTTCCCTATACTGACGCCACCCCCGCCTGCATCTGGTCCGCAATAACCGTGTAGGCCGATGTCCAGGCCGCGCGGGTTTCGGCGGTGAAGGCGGTGCCGAGGCTGGCTTGCAGGGTGGCCAGCAGGGCGGTGCCGACGGTGGCGTAGTGGGCGGGTTGGACGCCGTAGCCGGCGTGGCGTTGGCCGAGGGCCTGCACGGCGGGGATGATGGTTTCGAGTTGGTGGAGGTTCGCGACCGCGGTGCCGATCATTTTCATCAGCAGGCGGCCTTGCTGGCGGATGTCGCCTTTGAAGAGCGGCTTGAGGCTGGGGTCGAGCTTGAACAGGCGGATGTAGAAGATTTCCGCCACCTGCCCGGTGATGGGGGCCAGCATGGCGAAGCTGTTCTGCACCAGGGTGATTTCGTCGCGCGTCATCCGCCGTCTCCCGTTCCGTCGTGTGGATGATGGCAGGCCACCCCGTGGGCGTCATGCGAAATGAATGGCGGGTAGGCGGTGCGGCAGATGTCGGTGGCGCGGGTGCAGCGGGGGTGGAAGTGGCAGCCGGGCGGCGGGTTGGCGGCCGACGGGATCTCGCCGATGACGCGGGGGAGGATGCCGCGGCGGGCGGGGTCGGGGATCGGCGAGGCGTCGCGCAGCATGCGGGTGTAGGGGTGGCGGGGGCGGGAGAAGACCTCGGCCACCGGGCCCTGCTCGACGATCCGGCCGAGATACATCACGGCGACGCGGGTGCAGAACCAACGGATGACGCTGAGGTCGTGGCTGACAAACACGAAGGCCAGGCCTCGGCGCTTCTGCAGGTCCTTCAGCAGGAGCAGCACCTGGGCCTGGACGGAGACGTCCAGGGCGGAGACGGGTTCGTCGGCGACGATAAGGTCCGGCTTGAGGGCGAGCGCGCGGGCGATGCCGATGCGCTGGCGCTGGCCGCCGGAGAATTCATGCGGGTAGCGGCTCATCGCCGCGGCCGGCAGGCCGACTTCGTCAAGCAGGGCTTCGGCCTGGGTGCGGGCCGCGGCCCCTTGGGCGAGGCCGTGGACCTCGAGCGGTTCGCACAGCGTGCGGCCGATGGTGCGGCGGGGGTTGAGCGAGGAATAGGGGTCCTGGAAGATGATCTGCATGCGTTGGCGCAGGGCGATCAGGGCGGCGCTGCCAGCGCTGCGCACATCCGTGCCGGCGAAGCGGATGCTGCCGGCGTCCGGCTCGATCAGGCGCAGCAGGGCCCGGGCGGCGGTGGCTTTGCCGCAGCCGGATTCGCCGACGAGACCGAAGGCCTCGCCGGCATCGACGCTGAAATCGACGCCATCGACGGCGCGGACGGTGGTGGTGACGGGGCGGGGGAAGCCCTTGGTTTGGGTGAAGTGCTTGACGAGGCCGGCGACTTCAAGAAGGGCCGTCATGAGCCGGAGAGCTTCGGGTCGGTGGCGTCGCGCAGGCCGTCGCCGACCATGTTCAGGCCGAGGACGAGCAGCAGGATGGCAATGCCGGGAAACACGGAAAGCCAGGGAGCGTCCAGGATCGCCTCGAACCCGTCGCGCATCATGCCGCCCCAGGTGGGGGTGGGAGGCTTCACGCCGAGGCCGATGAAGGAGAGCGAGGCCTCGGTGCGCACGGCGGTGGCGAGCCAGAGGCTGGCCATCACCAGCACCTCGGAGAGGATGTTGGGCAGGATGTGCACGAACAGCACGCGGATATGCGAGAAGCCCAGCGCGCGGCCGGCCTCGACGAAGGCGCGCTCCTTCAGGGACAGCACGGGCGCGCGGGCGATGCGGGCGAAGGGGGCGATGGCGGTGAGCGCGATGGCGACGATCAGGTTCTCCACCGCCGGGCCGAGCAAAGCGACGACGACGAGGCCGAGGATGAGGGCGGGGAAGGAGAGCATGACGTCCATCACCTGCATCACGAACAGGTCGAACCGGCCGCCGATATAGCCGCTGACCATGCCGATGGCGCCGCCGATGACCACAGCCGAGGTGATGGAGGCGACCGAGATGATGAGCGATATCCTCGCACCCCAAAGGATGCGGCTCAGCACGTCCCGCCCGAACAGGTCGCTGCCGAGCAGGTAGTCGCTGCCCGGGGGGCGCATGCGGTCGATGATGTTCTGGTCGAGCGGGTCGTAGGGCGCGATCCAGGGGGCAAGCAGCGCGCCGGCGACGATCAGGGCGCAGATGATCACGCCGGAGGCGGTCATCGGGTTGGCGAGGAACTTCCTCATGCCTGCTTCACCCGCGGGTCGATCAGGCCGTAGGTGAGGTCGGTGATCAGGTTCACCACCACGATCAGGAAGCAGTAGATGACCATGAGGCCTTGCAGCATCGTGTAGTCGCGCTGGTTCAGCGCGCCGACGATGATCTTGCCGAGGCCGGGGCGGCTGAACACAATCTCCGTCAGCACCGAATTGCCGATCAGGATGCCGACATAGAGGCCGACAACGGTGACCACCGGCAGGCCGGCATTGCGCAGGCCGTGGCGCAACACCGCCCGCGCCCTGGGCACGCCCTTGGCGCGGGCGGTGCGCATGTAATCCTCGCCGAGGACCTGCAACATCGCGCTGCGGGTGACGCGGATGATGTAGGCCGCCATGACGAGACCGAGCGTGGCCGCGGGGAGGACGAGCCTGTGCAGGCGGTCGATGGGATCGGCCAGATTGGCGTTGCCGATCACCGGGAACAGCCGCCAGTGCAGGGCGAAGGCGAGCAGCAGGAATATCCCCGACACGAACACCGGAAAGCTCAGGCCGATCAGCGACAGCAGCCGCGCCATCACGTCGATCGCCCGGTTGCGGTGCAAAGCGGCCAGCACCCCCACCGGCACGCCCACCGCCACGCCGATCACCATCGCCGCCAAGGTCAGATCCAGCGTGTGCGGCAACACCGCCCCCACATCCGCCAATATCGGCCGGTTGGTCACCATCGACCGGCCGAAATCACCCGAGAGCGATTGCGCCAGGAAATCGACATACTGCTCCCAAATCGGCTTATCCACGCCCAGCTTGGCCCGCAACGCCTCCACCGCCGCCGGGGTGGCGCGGTCTCCCAGAATCGCCACCGCCGGGTCGCCAGGCACGATCCGCACGAGCACGAAAACCAGCGTCAGGACCGCAACCAGAGTCGGGATGGCGGCGAGCAGCCGGCGCGCAATGTAGTAGATCATCGGTTCTGGTGCAGGAAGGAAGCAAGGCGGGGGGCTTCGCCCCCTCGACCCCCACCAGGGACCTTCGTCCCTGGACCCACGACTTTAAAAGCAGCCAGTGACAGAGGGGGGCCATCCGGACAGCCATGGCGGTACGGTCGGCCCCCCTCTGTCACTGGCTGATACTTTATGATCGCCGGTCCAGGGCCGCCGGCCCTGGCGGGGTCCAGGGGCAGAGCCCCTGGCC
>CAMCJI010000182.1 GCA_945874805.1 Asaia bogorensis
GTATCAGCGCGTCCTTCTCGTCATGCGACAGGCAGCTGAGGTTGGGAAGTGAGGTCACCCGAAGCTTGAATCGTCCCCGTCGTGGTCACGTCAACCGCCACGCAACGCGGCGGCCTACGGGCCCTCAACCTGGGGAGATGAGCAGATACAAAAGGGAAGGCAAGGGGCAGAAAGAATCTTCTTTTTGTGAACAAAAAGAAGCAAAAAAACTTTATCCGTTGGGGGCGGCTTCAGTGGCGGGATTGGGTTTGGGCGATGGCGGGTTTTTTGGCTTCGCCGGTTTTTGAACCATCTATCCGGCTTTTCGGCGAAGCCATGAACAAAAGTTTTGCTTCTTTTTTTCAAAAAAGAAGATTCTTCCTTGCGCTTGCCTGCCTTCCCCAACTCAAGGCGCCACCGCCGCCCCAGCCGGCCGCCGGTCGTCATGCGCTCCGTAGAACAGCCCGGGCCGCATCCGGCCGGACAGCGCCGCATCCGCCGGGGCGCCGGCCGTCGTCGTGGCGGGGCGGGCGGGGCCGATGGCGATGACCTCCGCCGCCCCCCAGGGGGTCTGTTCGCGGATGGTGTGGCCGTAGCCGCGCAGCAGGGCCAGCGTGTCCGGCGAGAAGCCGCGGGCTTCGACGAAGAGTTCGTCCGGCAGCCACTGGTGGTGATAGCGCGGGGCGTTCACCGCTTCCTGCGGTTCCATGCCGAAATCGATGACGTTGAGGATCACCTGCAGGGTGATCGAGATGATGCGCGAGCCGCCGGGCGAGCCGGCGACGAGGAACACCCGGCCGTCCCTGGCGACGAGGGTGGGCGCCATCGAGGACAGCGGCCGCTTGCCGGGCGCGATCTCGTTGGCCACGCCCTGGACGAGGCCGAACAGGTTGGGCACGCCGGGTTTGATGGTGAAGTCGTCCATCTCGTCGTTGAGGAAGAAGCCGGTATCGCCGGCCATCACCTGCGCGCCGAAGCTGCCGTTGATCGTGTAGGTCACGGCCACCGCGTTGCCGGCGCGGTCGGCCACCGAGTAGTGGGTGGTTTCCGGCTTTTCGTGCGGCGGCGTGCCGGGGGGCAGCTCGCGCGAGGGGGTGATGCGGTCCGGCGCGATGCGGGCGCGGATGGCCGCCGCGTAGTCCTTCGAGAGCAGGCGATCCAGCGGGTTGCGCACGAAATCCGGGTCGCCGAGATGGGTGTTGCGGTCGAGGAAGGCGTGGCGCATCGCCTCGGCAGTCAGGTGGATCGCCCGGGCGGAGCCGAAGCCCATCGCGCGCAGGTCGTAGCCTTCCAGGATGTTCAGGATCTGGCAGATCGTCGTCCCGCCCGAGGAGGGCGGCGGGGCGGAGGTGACGTCGTAGCCGCGATAGCTGCAGCGCGCCGGCGGCAGTTCGCGCACCCGATAGGCGGCGAGGTCGGCGGCGGTGATTATGCCGCCACCGGCCTTCGACGCCGCTTCGAGCGCGGCGGCAACCCGGCCGGTGTAGAAGGCGGGGGCGCCCTCGGCGGCGATCGCTTCCAGCGTGCGGGCCAGGCCCAGCTGGGTCAGGCGATCGCCGGGTCGCAACGGCGTGCCGTCCGGGCGAAGGAAGATCGCGGCGATGTTGGGGTGGCGCCGGAAGGCGGCGGTGCGGCTGTCGAGGATGTCGGTGTCGCCGCGGACCAGCACGAAGCCGTCGCGGGCGAGGCGGATGGCCGGGGCCATCAGCGCGGCGCGCGGCAGGCTGCCCCATTTCTCGCGGGCGGCCTCCATCCCCGCGACGGTGCCAGGCACGCCGACGGCCTTCCAGCCGACGAGGCTCAGCCCCGGCACCGGATTGCCGGCGGCATCGAGATACATGTCGCGAGTGGAAGCCGCCGGGGCGGTCTCGCGGAAGTCGAGGAAGACTTCGCGGCCATCAGCCAGCCGCGCGGTCAGGAAGCCGCCGCCGCCGATATTGCCGCAGCAGGGGTTCACCACCGCCAGCGCGTAGCCGACGGCGATGGCCGCATCGATCGCATTGCCGCCGGCGCGGAGGATTTCGGCGCCGGCCTCGCTGGCAAGAGACTGGGAGGAAACGACCATCCCACCCTCGGCCTCCAAAGCCGGGCGAGAGGCGGCGAGCGCAGGCCCTGCCAGGAGCAGCAGGGCGAAAGCGAGGCGGATCATGGGGCTTTCGGGATCGTGACGCCGATCATGTCGCCCTCGCGCACGATGGCGGCCAGCGCCTCGGCGGACCAGCCCTCGGTGCCGGCGGGGCGCAGGGGCAGGACCATCCAGCGGTAGTCGGCGGTGCTGTCCACGACTTGCAGGGCGATGTCGTCCGGCAGAGTGGTGCCGAATTCAACCAGCAGGCCGCGGGGGTCGCGCACGGCGCGGGCGCGGTAGGCGGCGGATTTGAACCAGAAGGGGGGGTAGCCGAGCACGGCGCGGGGGTAGCAGCTGCACAGGGTGCAGACGACGAGGTTGTGCAAAGCGGGCGTGTTTTCCAGCACCCCCAGCGGCGGCAGGCCGCGCATGGGGATGCCCATCTCCTCGGCCGCGAGGGTGCCGTTGGCCAGCATGCGGGCGCGGAAGTCCGGGTCGGTCCAGGCGCGGGCGACCATGCGGGCGCCCTGGGCGGGGGTGGCGTTGTCGGTGATGCGGATGCGTTCGGCGACCTCGTCGGGGCTGGCAATGCCGCGTTCGGCCAGCAGGCGGCTGACGGCGGCGAGGAGCTTATCGCTGGGGGCTTCGAGGACGTTCATGCGGATTCCAGCCAATGTTCGTAAAGCTCGACGACGATGCTGTCGCCAGGCCGGCCCTCGCGCCAGAGCTGCGGCAGGGGGAAGCGGACGTGGTACAGGGCGATCCTGTCGGCCGGGCGGCCGAAGGCGAGGTCCTCGGGGTTGGGGAAGGCGCCGAGGGGGCGGACGACTTCGCCGAGCTCACCGCGCAGGTAGTGGGGCGTGCGGATGTGGCAGGGGCCGCGGGTTTCGGGCCAGTCCTCGCGGACGCGAACGCGGGTGCCGGGAGCGATCATGCGGCCTCCAGGGCGGCGCGGAGTTCGGCTTCGGTGAAGACGCCCTTGTTGAGCATGTTGAAGGTGATCGAGCGGATCCAGCGCTGGTAGTAGGTCAGGCGGTGGTACTCGGCCTCGGGGATCGATTCGATGCCGCGGCGCAGTTCGTCCACCGCCATGATCTTCTTGCCGCCGAGGATCTGGCGCAGGGCATCGACCGTGCGGTCGAACTCGCTCAGCGCGTGGACCTCGGGGTCCACGGCGTCGCACATGAATTTCGACAGGCCGCCCATGTCGTGCATGGCGCGGGGGGTGGCTTCGTGGTCGCGTGGGGCTTCGCTCATGGGGGGAGGATAGCGAGGAGGCGGGCTACTTGCCAACGGCCTCGCCGGGGAACATGCCCCACAGGATCGCCCGGCGCATCCAGCCCTTGTGGCCGCCGGCTTCGACCTCGCAGAAGGCGGCTTCGGGCGCGCAGGCGCGGATGGTGCCGACCACGCCGGACTTGATCAGGGCAACGGCGTCGGCATCGTCGGCGGGTTTGGCGCGCAGGGTCTGGTCGGCACCCTTGAGGACGAAGCTGCGTTTGGCGGCGAGGGTTTGCTGGTGGACCCAGCCGCGGATGCCGTCGGGGTCCTGGACGAGACGCCAGACATCGAACTCGCGTTCGATCTGCACCGGCAGCTCCTTGCGGCGATAGACCCAGTCCGTCGGGTAGCGCAGGCCGGGGCCGGTGCGCATGTTCACCTCGCCGGTTTTCAGCGAGGCCCAGCGCGGCAGCGGCAGGTCGGTGACGGTGCCCTTGGTGGGGTCGCGCGGCGGGGGGGCGGGTTTGTCGGCGGGTTTGTCGGGGGTGGAGGCGGTAGCCGTGCCGGCTGCGACGGCGCCGGCGGTGACAGCGGCGGGGGGCAGGGGGGCGGGTTTCGTGGGGGCGGGCTTCGGCTTGCTCGCGTTGGCGCGGGCGGGAGGGCGGACGACCGGGGGGGCCTTCGGCGCGGGCCTGGCGAGGAGCGAACCGGTGCGGCCGGTCTGCGGGTCGGTGAAGGGGGCGACGCGTTGGACCGGGGCGACGGGGGCGGCTTTCGGCGGGGTGGGCGCGGCTTCGGGCCTCGTGGGGGGCTTCGGTGCTCCGAGGACGCCTTGCGGCTGGGCGAGCGCCGGGGCGGCGGCGAGGAGGAGGCAGAGCAAAGCGGGCCGGGTCAGCTTCATTGCTGCACTCTCATAGGGTGATGATCTGGCCGGGGCCGATGGCGGCGAGGAAGGTGGCGATGCCGGCGACTTCGACGCCGGGTGCCAAGGCTATGGGGTCGATGCCGGCCATGCGCAGGCCGGCGTCACACGCGATGCGGCGGACGCCGAACTCGGCCGCGGCCTCGCGCAGTTCGTCGAGGCCGGCGACGCCGGTGGCGCGGATGGCGGCGTCCGCGGCTTCGTCCGACCCGGGGGTGAGGGCGTGGCAGCCGGCGTTGGTGGCGAAGAGGACGACGGTGCGGCCGAGGGCGGCGGCACCGGCGGCGATGACGTGGGCGTAGTGGGCGCGCTCGTGGCCGCCGGAGATCAGCAGGATGCCGAGGGGCTCAGATGGCACAGGCGGGGCCTTCCGGCACGCCGTGGGCGGAGAGGTCGGCCAGGGTGGCGTTGGGGCCGCAGGCCGGGCAGGTGGGGTCGGGGCGGAGTTTGAGGGTGCGGAAGCGCATGGCCAGCGCCTCCCACACCAGCAGGCGGCCGGCCATGGTCTCGCCGATGCCCATGATCTCCTTCAGCACTTCGGTGGCTTGCAGGGTGCCCATCACGCCGGTGACGGCGCCGAGGACGCCGGCTTCGGAGCAGGTGGGGACCATGCCGTCCGGCGGCGGGGCGGGGTAGAGGCAGCGGTAGCAGGGGCAGCCGGGGATGTGCGGCTTGAAGACGGAGAGCTGACCTTCGAAGCGCAGGACGGCGGCGGAGACGAGGGTGCGTTTGGCCAGCACGCAGGCGTCGGCGACCAGGAAGCGGGTGGCGAAGTTGTCGGTGCCGTCGCAGATGATGTCGTACTCGGCGAACAGGCCGAGCGCGTTGGCGGCGGAGAGGCGCATGGGGTGGCGGCGGATTTCCACCAGGGGGTTGATGGCGGTGGCGCGGGCGGCGGCGCTGTCCACTTTCGGGGTGCCGATGGAGTCTGTGGTGTGGGCGACCTGGCGTTGCAGGTTGGAGAGGTCCACCACGTCGTCGTCGACGAGACCGATCGTGCCGATGCCGGCGGCGGCGAGGTAGAGGGCCAAGGGCGAGCCGAGGCCGCCGGCGCCGATCAGCAGCACTTTGGCTGCTTTCAGCTTCGCCTGGCCGGTGCCGCCGACTTCCTTGAGGAGGATGTGGCGGGAGTAGCGGGTGATCTCGTCGTCGGTGAAATCCATGTCCATGCGGGGAGCATATAGGGTTCGTGCGTTTCGTGGGAGGATGCGGGGCGATTGGGGGGTTTGCATGTCTGCATTGGTGCTGTTTTCCGGAGGGCAGGATTCGGCGACGTGCCTCGCCTGGGCGCTCGACCGGTTTGAGCATGTGGAGACGGTGGGGTTTGCCTATGGGCAGCGGCATGCGGTGGAGCTGGAATGCCGGGCGCCGTTGCGGGCGGCGTTGGCCGAGATCAACGGCTGGGGGGCGCGGCTGGGGCCGGACCATCTGGTGGATATGGGGCGCAGCCTGGCGGATATCGGCGGGACGGCGATGACCGAGGATATCGCCATCCAGGCGGGGGCGTCGGGGTTGCCGAATACGTTTGTGCCCGGGCGGAACCTGTTGTTTTTCACCTATGCGGCGGCGGTGGCCTATCGGCGGGGGTTGAAGCGGATCGTCGGCGGGATGTGCGAGACGGATTACTCCGGCTATCCCGATTGCCGGGACGACACGATCAAGGCGTTGCAGGCGGCGATCAATCTGGGGACGGATTCGCGGTTCGTGCTGGAGACGCCGCTGATGTGGATCGACAAGGCGCAGACCTGGGCGATGGCGGAGCGGCTCGGTGGGCCTGCGCTGGTGGCGGCGATCGTGGAGCACTCGCATAGTTGCTATCTGGGCGAGCGGGCGACGCGGCATGAGTGGGGGGCGGGGTGCGGGGGGTGCCCGGCCTGCGATCTTCGGGCCTCGGGGTGGCGGCGGTGGAAAAGGACGTAAGGGTCTTCTTTCTTTGAAAAGAAAGAAGCAAAGAAACTTTCAATCGTTGGTAATTCGCAATAAATTGGGCGTGCGTGTTCGCCTTGGGGTGAGGGCGGTTTTTCGGTCAGGGGTGCAGGGGTGGGTGCAGGATTTTGGGGAGATTCCTGGCGTCCAGCCTGCAGCCGAGCGACGGCAGGCGGCCGGTACGCGGGGCCGGCGGGACGGCGAGGACATGCCGATCCCGCAGGATGAGGTCGATGATATCATTGTGGGCATGCGCGTGCATCACCAGCCAGCCCTGGCCCTGGGGCATCGACGGCAGAGGGGCGGCATCCGCCATCGGCGCGCGGGGCGGCAGTTGGCCGGCATCCCAGAGGGCCACCAGCCGACGCAGAGCCTGGGCGAGCTGCGGCGATTTCAGCCACAGCAGCGCCAGCAGCAGCCCCAGGACGCCCTGGGAATTGCTGTTCGGCCGGACCCCTTGGAGGGCGGCGCGGGCCGGATCGTCGGAGCGGGCGAAAGCAGGATGGGTCATGCGGTGTATCTAACAAATTGTTAGATAAACTGCAAGAAGAGATTTGCGGAGGCATCGTTTTTTCGTACTGCTCCGGCGACGAGCCATCCGCCGCAGCGTGGACAGGTGCGACGGCTGAACAGGCAGGGCTCTGAATGATGGCAAACTACGATTACGACGAGGGCGGCAAACGGGCTTCTAGTTCGGCGAGGCGGCGGTCGGTGATGGCGAGGTCTGTGCGCCATTCCGCGTTGCTGGGGTCGAGGGTGGCGAGGGCAGCGGCGATGGGGCGGGAGTGGCGATAGGCTTCGAGCGCACCGGGGATGTCGCCCTGGGTTTCCAGCATGTCGCCGATCCGCTCATGGCTGATGGAGAGGTCGCGCTGCCACGCGGTGTTGGCGGGGTCGGCGGCGGCGAGGCGCGCGCTGATCGCCATCGTCTGTAGATAGGCGGCCAGCGCCCCGGCGCCATCGCCCTGGGCGCTGAGCATGTCGCCGATGCGGTTGTGGCTGACGGAGAGGTCGCGCTGCCACTCGGTGTTGGTGGGGTCGGCGACGGCGAGGCGCGCGCCGATCGCCATCGCCTGCCGGTAGGCGGCCAGCGCCCCGGCGCCATCGCCCTGGGCGCTGAGCATGTCGCCGATATTGGTGTGGCTGATGGAGAGGTCGCGCTGCCACGCGGTGTTGGCGGGGTCGGCGGCGGCGAGGCGCGCGCTGATCGCCATCGCCTGTTGATAGGCGGCCAGCGCCCCGGCGCCATCGCCCGGGGAGCGGAGCACGTCGCCGATGCGGTTGTGGCTGACGGAGAGGTCCCGCTGCCACGCGGTGTTGGCGGGGTCGGCGGCGGCGAGGCGCGCGGCGATCTCCATCCTCGCCCGATAGGCGGCCAGCGCCCCGGCGCCATCGCCCTGGGAGCGCAGCATGTCGCCGATCCGCTCATGGCTGATGGAGAGGCCCCGCTGCCACGCGGTGTTGGCGGGGTCGGCGGCGGCGAGGCGCGCGCTGATTGCCATCGTCTGTCGATAGGCGGCCAGCGCCCCGGCGCCATCGCCCTGGGCGCGGAGCATGTCGCCGATCCGCTCATGGCTGACGGAGAGGTCGCGCTGCCACTCGGTGTTGGCGGGATCGGCGGCGGCGATGCGCGCGCGGATCGCCATCGCCTGTTGATAGGCGGCCAGCGCCCCAGCGCCATCGCCCTGGTCGCGGAGCATGTCGCCTATGCGGTTGTGGCTGACGGAGAGGTCGCGCTGCCACGCGGTGTTGGCGGGGTCCGACGCCGCAAGCCGCGCAAGGCTGTGCCCGGCGGTGCGGTTTTCGGCGAGGGCGGTCGCGGTGTCGCCGCGGAGGCCGCGGACGTCGCCGAGCCAAAGGCGGTCGATGGCGGAGACGCGGTCCGGCGGGCTGTTCGGGTCAGTGCCGGCCAGACGATCGCCGTGGGCGATGGCGGCGCGCAGGGCGGCTTCCTGGGCGGGGGTGAGGGCGGCGGTGAATGCCGGGCCGGCGCGGTCGCGGAACCAGGCGCGCAGGGCGGTGTGGATGGCGCGATAGCGGTCGGGGAGGCCGGCAGCGTCGCGGGACTGGAGGTCGCGGCGGAGGAGGTCGTGGAGGTAGCGGCTGCCGTCGGGCTGGGCGGGGGAAACGAGGCTGAGGGCGGTGACGGCGCACCAGTCCACCATGGCGGCGCCGCCGCCGTAGCGGTCGGCGAGGAAGGCGAGCACCTCAGGTGTAAGGGTGGAGGGGTAGGCGGCCAAAGAGAGCAGGGCGCGCTGGCCGGGGGCGAGGTGTTCGAGAAAACGGTCGAGGATCTGCGGCTGGGTGCCGCCGAAATCCTCGGGGCGGGGGGTGTGGCCGGAGTCGGTTATGGCGGCGTGGGTTTCGGCCTGGAGGTGGAGGCAGTAGGGCAGGTAGCCGTCGAAGCTGTCGTCCTCCGTCGCCGAGGGCGGGTATTCCTGGGCGCGGGCGCCTGCAAGGATGCGGGCGAGGATGGCGGGGTCGGTGATGTTCCAGTTGGGGGGGCCGAGGAGTTCTTGCGCGTCCTGCCTGGTAAAGCCGGTGAGGGGGTGGGATGCGAAGGCGGCGGGCCAGTACTGGGTGGGCTCGATGGCGTGCCAGTCAGTGTCGATGCGGTCGCGGCCGGCGAGGACGAAGAGGATGCCGGGGGCGTTGCGGATGAGGGTGCGGACCCAGGCGTCGGCGAGGCGGGCGCCGTCGCCCTCGCGCAAGGGCCGGTCCTCGCGCAGGCGCTCATAGGTGTCGAGCAGAACGACGAGGC
>CAMCJI010000183.1 GCA_945874805.1 Asaia bogorensis
CCAGGGGCCGAGCCCCTGGACCTCCCCTTAAAGTAGGGGTTTCCAAAGGCCCTCGGCCTTTGGCGGGTCCAGGACAGAGCCCTGGCCTTGCCTTTTCTCAAGCCGGACGAGAGTCGAGATCCACGTTCAGCCCAAGGGATTTCAGCTCCTTGACCAGCACGTTGAAGCTCTCGGGAATGCCGGCCTCGAAGGTGTCCTGCTCGCGCACGATCGCCTCGTAGACCTTGGTGCGGCCCGACACGTCGTCGGACTTCACCGTCAGCATCTCCTGCAGCGTGTAGGCCGCACCGTAGGCTTCCAGCGCCCAGACCTCCATTTCGCCGAAGCGCTGGCCACCGAACTGCGCCTTGCCGCCCAGCGGCTGCTGGGTGACGAGCGAGTACGGCCCGATGGAGCGGGCGTGGATCTTGTCGTCCACCAGGTGATGCAGCTTCAGCATATAGATGTAGCCGACCGTCACCTTGCGCTCGAACGGCTCGCCCGTGCGCCCGTCGGTCAGCTGCACCTGGCCGGAGGTATCGAGCCCGGCCTTGGTCAGCATGCCCTCGATGTCGCTCATCCGGGCGCCATCGAACACCGGGGTGGCGATGGGGATGCCCTTCTTGAGGTTCTCGCACAGCTCCTTCAGCTGCGTGTCGTCCATCCCGGCGATCTGATCCGCGAAGATCTTCTCGCCATAGATGTCGGCCAACAGATCCAGCAGGTCCTGGCGGGCGGCACCGGTGCGGCGATACAGCTCCACCGCCTCACCCACCTGCTTGCCGAGCGTGGCGCAGGCCCAGCCCAGATGCGTCTCCAGGATCTGCCCGACATTCATGCGCGACGGCACGCCCAACGGGTTCAGCACGAGATCAACCGAGGTCCCGTCCTCCAGGAACGGCATGTCCTCCACCGGCACGACGCGGCTGACCACGCCCTTGTTGCCGTGGCGGCCGGCCATCTTGTCGCCCGGCTGCAGCTTGCGCTTCACCGCGACGAACACCTTGACCATCTTCATCACGCCCGGCGGCAACTCGTCGCCGCGCTGCAGCTTCTCGACTTTGCTCTCGAAGCGCTTCTGCAGCCGGTCCACGGCCGCATCGTATTCGCGCTTCAGCACTTCGATCTCGGCCATCACCGCGTCATCCTGCACGGCGATATGCCGCCACGTGCCGCGCACCTGCTCGGCAAGCACGGCCTCGTTGATGACCGTGCCGACCTTGATGCCCTTGACGCCCGTGGCCACCTTGCAGCCGAGGAGCTTCTCGCCAAGACGGTTCAGAAAGCTGCGCTCTTGGATGCCCTTCTCGTCGTCGCGGTCCTTGGCCAGGCGCTCGATCTCCGAGCGTTCGATCGCCATGGCGCGCTCGTCCTTGTCCACGCCGCGGCGGCTGAACACCCG
Organism: Asaia bogorensis; assembly: GCA_945874805.1. Lineage (GTDB taxonomy): Bacteria > Pseudomonadota > Alphaproteobacteria > Acetobacterales > Acetobacteraceae > CAIRTN01. The sequence continues at coordinate 1,382 of CAMCJI010000183.1, forward strand.
CACATCGACGATCGTGCCCGTCGTGCCCGGCGGCAGCTTCAGCGAGGTGTCGCGCACGTCGGACGCCTTCTCGCCGAAGATCGCTCGCAGCAGCTTCTCTTCCGGCGTCATCGGGCTCTCGCCCTTCGGCGTCACCTTGCCGACGAGGATGTCGCCCGGATTCACTTCCGCGCCGATATACACAATGCCGGCTTCGTCGAGGTTCTTCAGCGCCTCTTCACCCACGTTCGGGATGTCGCGCGTGATCTCCTCCTGGCCCAGCTTCGTGTCGCGCGCCATCACTTCGAACTCTTCGATGTGGATGGAGGTGAACACGTCGTCGCGCGCGATGCGCTCGCTGATCAGGATCGAGTCCTCGAAGTTGTAGCCGTTCCAGGGCATGAAGGCGACGAGGGCATTGCGCCCCAGCGCCAGCTCGCCCAGCTCGGTCGAGGGACCGTCGGCGATGATGTCGCCCTCGATCACCCGGTCGCCCACGCGCACCAGCGGCCGCTGGTTGATGCAGGTCGACTGGTTGGAGCGCATGAACTTGCGCAGCCGGTAGATGTCCACGCCCTTGGTCGTGCCATCCTCGGCCGTCGCCCGCACCACGATGCGCGCGCCGTCGATCTGGTCGATCACGCCCGGCCGGCGGGCCACGATCGTCGCCCCCGAGTCGCGCGCCACGGCGGCTTCCATGCCCGTGCCCACCAGCGGCGCGTCGGCGCGGATCAGCGGCACCGCCTGGCGCTGCATGTTCGAGCCCATCAGCGCGCGGTTCGCGTCGTCGTTCTCCAGGAACGGGATCAGCGCCGCGGCCACCGAAACCAGCTGCTTCGGCGAGACGTCGATCGCGGTGACCTCATCCGGCCGCACCAGCCGGAAGTCGCCCTGCTTGCGCACGGAGACGAGTTCCTGGGTGAACGCCCCGTCCTTGTCCATCGGCGCATCCGCCTGGGCAACGACGAGCTTCTCCTCTTCCATGGCGGAGAGGTAGCGCGGCTCCTTCTGCACCACCCCGTCCTTGACCAGCATGTACGGCGTCTCGATGAAGCCGTACTTGTTGACCTTGGCGTAGGTGGCGAGGCTGTTGATCAGGCCGATGTTCGGCCCTTCCGGCGTCTCAATCGGGCATATGCGCCCGTAATGCGTCGGATGCACGTCGCGCACCTCGAAGCCGGCGCGCTCGCGGGTCAAACCCCCCGGCCCGAGGGCGGACAGGCGGCGCTTATGCGTCACTTCCGACAGCGGGTTGGTCTGGTCCATGAACTGGCTGAGCTGCGAGGAGCCGAAGAACTCCCGCACCGCCGCCGCCGCCGGCTTGGCGTTGATCAGGTCGTGCGGCATCACGGTGTCGATATCCACCGAGCCCATGCGCTCGCGGATGGCACGCTCCATGCGGAGCAGGCCCACGCGGTACTGGTTCTCCATCAGCTCGCCCACCGAGCGCACGCGCCGGTTGCCGAGATTGTCGATGTCGTCGATCGAGCCGCGGCCGTCCTTCAGGTCGCACAGGATCTTCACCGTCCGCAGCACGTCCTGCTTGCGCAGCACCCGCATGCTGTCCTCGGTCTCCATCGACAGGCGCATGTTCATCTTCACGCGGCCGACGGCGGAGAGGTCATAGCGGTCGGCGTCGAAGAACAGCCCACGGAACAGCGTCTCGGCCGTTTCCGGCGTCGGCGGCTCGCCGGGGCGCATCACCTTGTAGATGTCGATCAGCGCATCGTCGCGGTTGGCGTTCTTGTCCACCGCCAGCGTGTTGCGGATCCAGGCACCGTTCGACGCATCGACGGCCAGCGTCGGCAGGCGGGTAATGCCCGCCTCCTCCAGCGCCGCCAGCCGCGCCTCGGCCAGCTCCTCGCCGGCCTCGGCATAGATTTCGCCGGTCGCTTCGTTGACCAGGTCCTCAGCGACATAGCGGCCCAGCAGGTCGCCACGCCCGGCCAGCACAACCTTGGTCTTCTCGCCAATCTGCCGCGCCTTGCGCGCCGTCATCTTCGTCTCAGGATCGGCGACGATCTCGCCGGTCTCGGCATCGATCAACGGCTCCAGCAACTTGACGTTGCGGAACGCCTCCGGATCGAACGGCCGCGCCCAGCCCTTCGAGGTCAGGCTGAACGGCACCTGCCCATAGAAGCTGTTGAGGATCTCCTCGGAATCCATCCCGCGGATTTCGCCCAGCTCCAGCTCCTCGCCCTTGGCGGTGCGCGCGCTGCGCAGCTGCTCGGTACGCGCGCTATCCAGCGCATACAGCAGCGTCGTCACCGGCAGCTTACGCTTGCGGTCGATGCGGACGTAAACCAAATCCTTGGAATCAAATTCAAAATCGAGCCACGAGCCGCGATACGGAATGACCCGCGCAGCGAACAGATACTTGCCCGACGAGTGCGTCTTGCCCTTGTCGTGGTCGAAGAACACGCCGGGCGAACGGTGCATCTGGCTGACGATGACGCGCTCGGTGCCGTTGATGATGAAGGTGCCGTTATCCGTCATCAGGGGCATGTCGCCCATGTAAACGGGCTGCTCCTTGATGTCGCGGATCGACCGCGCACCGGTATCCTCATCCACATCCCACACGATCAGGCGCAGAATCACCTTCAGCGGCGCGGCAAACGTCATGCCCCGCTGGATGCACTCCTCCACGTCGTATTTCGGCTCTTCCAGCTCGTAATAGACGAATTCCAGCCGGCCACGGCCAGCGAAGTCGTCGATCGGGAAGACCGACTTGAACACTTCCTGCAGCCCGGTATTGGTCCGGCTGTCCGGCGCCGTCGCCATCTGCAGGAACGCCTCGTAGCTGGCGCGCTGCACGTCGATCAGGTTGGGCATCGGTGCCACTTCGGGGATACGCCCGAAGCTCTTGCGGATGCGCTTCTGGCCGGTGAAGGACCTCGTGATCGCGTTCATGCCTGTCCTGCTGCCCCGTATGTGTGCCGGCCGCGCATGGCCGGTCTTGGTCTCAAGCCGTCTTGTCCGCCCGGAAATCCGGGCCGTCGTCCGTCTGAAAGCACGTTATCCAAACAGCAAAGCGGGACGGTGACCCACCCCCCTTCCGGAAAGCAGGTCACCACCCTCAGTCAGCCCGGTGATGCAGCGGCAAGCCGCCGCATCCTGTCGCCTTACTTGATCTCGACAGAAGCCCCGTTCTCCTCAAGCACCTTCTTGATCTTCGCGGCCTCGTCCTTGGTCGCGCTCTCCTTGACGGTCTTGGGCGCGCCCTCGACCAGGTCCTTCGCTTCCTTCAGGCCGAGACCCGTGATGGTCCGGATTTCCTTGATCACGTTGATCTTCTTGTCGCCAGCCTTGGCGAGGATCACCGTGAACTCGGTCTGCTCTTCCACCGGGGCGGCAGCAGCGGCCACCGGCGCCGCAGCAGCGGCCACCGGAGCAGCGGCGGAAACGCCCCACTTCTCTTCGAGCATCTTGGACAGCTCAGCCGCCTCAAGGACGGTCAGTGCCGACAGCTCATCAACCAGCTTCGCAAGATCAGCCATTTATGTAGTCCCTTATCTAAACCCGATGGGGTTCCATGCAAGCCCGGCACCAGCGCCGGGCTGCCGTGTGGTGATGGTGACAGGTGGTCAGGCGGCTTCCGCCTCGTCCGAATCCCGCTTCGCATAGGCCGCCAAAACACGCGCGATCTGCCCGCCCGGCGCCTGGAGAATGCCGGCAATGCGGGTCGCGGGGGTTTGGATCATCCCCACGAGGCCAGCACGCAGCACATCCAGCGACGGCAACTCAGACAGCGCCTTGATCCCAGATACATCGAGCATCTGGGTTCCAAGGGCGCCACCGAGCACCACGAACTTCTCGTTTGTCTTGGCGAACTCAACGGCAACTTTCGCCACAGCCACAGGGTCGCGCGACCACGAAAGCGCGGTCGGTCCCTTCAGCATGGGCGCAATGCCGTCGAAACGGGTTCCGTCCAAAGCGAGCTTGGCCAAACGGTTCTTCGAGACCTGGTGGGTCACACCGGCCGCGCGCATCTGCACGCGCAGTTTCGTCACATCCGCGGCGTTCAACCCCTTGTTGAGGCTGACCAGCACGAACGACGTCTCCGCGAACACAGTAGCGAGGGTGGCAACTGCCTCCCGCTTTTCCGTACGGTCCAAAACGCGTCTCCGTCGGTGGCCGCATGCGTGTGGACCGCATGTGGCCGGTTGCCCAATGGGCCAGCCTGTCGCCTCTCCCGTGCTCTCACACGGCAACCAGGCGACCGGACCAACCCGGTTCGCCTGTCCCCGGCCCCCTCTCGGGCGCCAGCACCGGAACCGCCATCAGGTTTTGAGGCCGAAGCCTCGCATTCCGATGACAACCCCCGTCTGTCGCGCGCAAGCCTTGCGGCTGATTAAGGCCCAAACGGGCCACGTGCGGTCTAGGACAGGATCGGGGGCTCCCGCCCCCTGCGCGCCACCCTCGCGGGCGGCGAATTCCATCAAGCCAGAGTGGAAACGTCCACCCGCACGCCGGCGCCCATCGTCGAGCTGACGGCAACCTTCTGCACATACGTGCCCTTGGCGCCGGTCGGCTTCGCCTTGACGATCGCATCGGCGAACGCCTTGGCGTTCTCCAGCAGCTTCTCGGACGGGAACGACGCCTTGCCGATACCGGCATGCACGATCCCGGCCTTCTCGGCGCGGAACTCAACCTGCCCGGCCTTGGCCGCGGTGATCGCACCCTTGACGTCCATCGTCACCGTCCCGAGGCGCGGGTTCGGCATCAGCCCGCGCGGCCCGAGGATCTTACCGAGACGGCCCACGAGGCCCATCATGTCCGGCGTGGCAATGCAGCGGTCGAACTCGATCGTGCCGGCCTGCACCAGCTCGGCGAGGTCATCCGCACCCACCACGTCGGCCCCGGCGGCACGCGCCTCCTCAGCCTTCGCGCCACGGGCGAACACGCCCACGCGCAGCGTCTTGCCGGTGCCGTTCGGCAGCCCGACGAGCCCGCGGACCATCTGGTCGGCGTGGCGCGGGTCGATGCCGAGGTTCATCGAGATCTCGATCGTCTCGTCGAACTTCGCCTTGGCATTGCTCTTCACCAGGTCGATCGCCTCGGCGAGCGCATAGGCCTTGGTGACGTCAACAGTCTTGCGGGCCGCCGCGAGGCGCTTGTTGTGTGCCATGATATCAGCCCTCCACCACGGTGAGGCCCATCGAACGGGCAGAACCGGCCAGCATGCGCACAGCGCCATCCACGTCGTTGGCGTTCATGTCCTTCATCTTCACCGCCGCGATCTCCTTCAGCTGAGAGATCGTCACGCGGCCGGAGGCAGCGCCCTTACCCGGCGTCGTCGTACCCTTGGTGATGCCGGCCGCCTTCTTGAGGAAGTAGGTGTTCGGCGGCGTCTTCGTGATGAAGGTGAACGTGCGGTCGCCGAACGCGGTAATGACCACGGGCACCGGCATGCCGGGCTCCATCTGCGCGGTCACCGCGTTGAATTCCTTCACGAACGACATGATGTTCAGGCCGCGCTGGCCCAGCGCCGGGCCGACCGGCGGAGACGGGTTCGCCTTCCCCGCGGGAATCTGCAACTTGATGTAGCCGACAATCTTTTTGGCCATCCCTGGCTCCTGTCCAAGGGACCGCGGTGCCTACGAGCAGGCGCGCAAATGAGCCCGCTCTCCCGCGTTCCGGTGTGAGCGCGGGGGTTTACGCCTCCCTCACACCAGAGTCCAGACCCGATTCGCATGCCCGCCGCGCGAAGCAGCCACCCGCCACCCCCGCATCCAACCCCCGTTTTTGCTTCCTTCCATCCCGCCGCACCCGCAAACTCGCCCCATGCCCCACCGCCACACACTCCACGGCCAGACCTACGTCTTCCCCGACCTGAAGACCCTCTTCGCCCGCGCCACCCCGCCGCGCTCCGGCGACCAACTGGCCGGCATCGCCGCGGACACCGCCTCCGAGCGCGTCGCCGCCCAATGCGCCCTCGCCGACCTGCCGCTGGCCGACATCCTCGCCACCCCCCTCATCCCCTACGAGCAGGACGACGTCACCCGCCTCATCCTCGACACGCACGACCCCGCCGCCTTCGCCCCCATCGCCCATCTCACCGTCGGCGGCTTGCGCGACTTCCTGCTGGCCACCGACTCCGAAACCCTCACCGCGCTCCGCCCCGGCCTCACCCCCGAAATGGCCGCCGCGGTCAGCAAGATCATGCGCCTGCAGGACCTCATCGCAGTGGCCGCGAAATGCCGCGTCACCACCGCCTTCCGCAACACCATCGGCCTCCCCGGCCGCCTCTCCGTCCGCCTGCAACCCAACCACCCCATCGACGACCCCGCCGGCGTCGCCGCCTCCACGCTGGACGGCCTGCTCCTCGGCGCCGGGGACGCCGTCATCGGTGTCAACCCCGCCACCGACAGCGTCACCGCCACCACCACCCTGCTGCACATGCTCGACGAGATCCGCGCGCGCTACGAAATCCCCACCCAAACCTGCATCCTCGCCCACGTCACCACCACGCTGCGCTGCATCGCGCAGAACGCCCCGGTCGATCTCGTCTTCCAGTCCATCGGCGGCACCCAGGCCACCAACACCAGCTTCGGCATCACCCTGGCCATGCTGCGCGAGGCGCAAGACGCCGCGATGTCCCTCCAGCGCGGCACCATCGGCCAGAACGTCATGTATTTCGAAACCGGCCAGGGCAGCGCCCTCTCGGCCAACGCCCACCACGGCGTCGACCAGCAAACCATCGAAGCTCGCGCCTACGCCGTCGCCCGCGCCTACGCCCCCCTGCTGGTCAACAGCGTCGTCGGCTTCATCGGCCCCGAATACCTCTACGACGGCAAACAGATCATCCGCGCCGGCCTGGAAGACCATTTCTGCGGCAAACTCCTCGGCCTGCCGATGGGCGTGGACGTCTGCTACACCAACCACGCCGAAGCCGACCAAGACGACATGGACGCCCTGCTCACCCTCCTCGGCACCGCCGGTGTCACCTACGTCATGGGCGTGCCAGGTGCGGACGACGTGATGCTGTCCTACCAGTCCACGTCCTTCCACGACTCCCTCTATCTAAGAGCCACCCTCGGCCTCAAACCCGCCCCCGAATTCGAAGCCTGGCTCCAGCGCATGGGCCTGGACCGCAGCACGCCCGACCGCATCCCCGCCGGCCTCCGCCCCGCTCTCGCCGGCCTCACATGACAACCCCCGTCCTCTGGCGCGACCTCCGCCGCTTCACCCCCGCCCGAGTCGGCCTCGGCCGCACCGGCAACAGCCTGCCCACCACCGCCCATCTCGAATTCCAGGCCGCCCACGCCGCCGCCCGCGACGCCGTCCACACCGAACTCGACATCCCCGCCCTGCAAACCGCCCTCGCCCACCCCACCACAATCGTGCAAAGCGCCGCCCCAGACCGCCGGACGTACCTCCTCCGCCCCGACCTCGGCCGAAAACTCGCCACCCCCCTTGCCCCCTCTCCCGCCGCCCGCGGCATCGTCATCGCCGACGGCCTCTCCGCCCTCGCCGCCCAACGCCACGCCGCCCCCCTGATCCACGCCC